>DJIE01000135.1:1033-10165 GCA_002433465.1 Salinisphaera sp. UBA6602 | reverse complement strand
GCTGGAGATGGCCGGCTTCGCGGCGAAGAAAAAGACCTTGGAGGTCGCCCACTATGCCGGCCATATCGATGCGCAGGCCGCCACCGCCGCGCTCGCCGAGCTGATCGCGGTATACCGGGCCGGGCAACGCCGACCGCTGCCTTATCACCCCGACCTGGACGACGAATACGACCCCGATCAGAACAAGGCATTCGACAACGTCAGCTATCGCTTCAAGCCGGACGCCTACTTTCCGCACCACCTCATGCGCGACCCGTATTTCCTGCGCCTGCTGGGCGACGACGATGCACCGCTGGGCGAAAGCGCCGAACAGAGTCCGTTCATCCAGGCCATCGAGACCATCAGCGGGCCCATGAACGCGGCCCTGACCACGGTCGAGCCGAGCACCTGACCGATTGCCAACGCACAATCGCCGGCGGCCACGAGCCAAGCCACGCGCCCGGCGCCATTGGGTAATGCTGCGCATTCCCCTGGGCCGCACGACGCGTTACCGTGCCGCGCCATCGCAACCAAGAGAGCGGCCGCGGGCGTGAAATACTGTCGAATGCTGGCGTTTCTGTTGATCGCCACTGCCGGGCTTTCCCTGGCGCTGGCCAACCTGCTGTCGCTGATTCCCAGCGATATCTGGTGGATTCGCATCACCGACTTTCCGCGCCTGCAAAGTGCGGCGGCCCTGGCCGTACTGATCGCAGGCGCGGCCTGTTTTTTGCGCTGCTACCGGCGCGCAAGCATGGCGCTCATCGCCGTCATGCTGGCAACGCTGATCTACCACGCGGCGGTGCTGTTGCCCTATACGCCGCTGCACGGTGCGCTGACCGACAATGCCTGCACGCCCGACCGGCGGCTGACGGTGATGGTTGCCAACGTGCGCCTGCGCAACGACCCGGACGGGCGCCTGATCGAACAGGTTCGCCGCTACCAGCCCGACGTATTCGTGGTGCTCGAAGTCAACGACTCGTGGCTGGACGCCCTCGCCCCGCTCGAACAGAGCATGCCGCACACCATCCACCGGACCACCGGCTCGTATTTCGGCATCGCGCTGTATTCGCGCCTGCCCCTGCATTCGAGCGAGATCCGCTATCTGGCCGGACAGGACACCCCGCAGATCGTCACCGAAGTTGAACTGCGCACAGGCGAACGCGTCGATTTTCTGGGCATTCATCCGCGCCCGCCGCATCCGTCGCAGTCCGCGCTCGGGCGCGACGCGGTGCTGCTCAAGGCCGGGCTGTTGCTGCACGACAGCGACCGCCCCGGCGTGGTCGCCGGCGACCTCAACGCCACCCCCTGGGAACGAGCCGTCACCCACATGCGCGAAATCGGGCGGCTGGTCGATCCGCGCCAGGGCTACGGCTTTTTGCCGACCTACGACGCCCAATCCTGGTGGATGCGCTGGCCGCTCGATCATGTGTTCCACGAGGCCGGCTTCGACGCCGTCGAGCTGATTCGTGGCAACGATTTCGGCTCGGACCACTTTCCCTACGTCGCCCGCCTGTGCCGGGTCGATCAGGCTGAAAGCGAAACCCGCGACCGGCCGAACGACACCACGATTCGCGCCGCGCGGGATACCATCGAACGCGCGCGTGTACAGAGCAGCGACGGGTAAGCACTCGCCAGCCCGTAGCCGAGACGCTAGCCTACAACGCGATACGCTCGGCGCCTGTCGCACGGCAATGCTTTGGGTTGCCGTGCGCCCCGTGTCGCCCCCGTCGTTGACCGGCCATGAATACAACCGCATGAGTACCCGCCAGCCTTTCGATGCCGCCACCCTGCCGCTACACGGCCTGCGCCTGATCGAGGCCAGCGCCGGCACCGGGAAGACCTTCAGCCTGGCCGGGCTCTATCTGCGCCTGATCGTGGAGGAACGCGCTAGCGTGCGCGAGATCCTGGTGATGACCTTCACCCGTGCGGCAACCCAGGAGCTGCGCGAACGCATCCGCGCCCGCCTGGCCGATGCCGCCCGTATTGCCCACGCGCCGGAACATGCCGTTGCCGGCAACGCCGAACACGACTTCACCCGTCGCATTCTCGACCACAGCGACGAAGCGCCCGCCGCGCTTGCCCGCCGGCTGGCGGACGCCGCCGCGCGCGTGGACGAGGCCACCATCGTCACCATCCACGGCTTTGCCCAGCGCGCGGCCAGCGAAAACGCCTTCGAATCCGCCCTGGCCTTCGATCGCGGCGAGCCCATCGACGACCCGTCGATCTACCGCGAAGCGGCCGCCGACTACTGGCGCGAACACGTCTTCGGCAGCGATGCCAACGCAGGCGACACGCTCGCCCTGTGGCCCTCGCCGGACGCACTCTACGCTGCGCTGGCCCCGCTGCTCGCCCGCCCGCATGTGCGCCTGGCCGGTATCGACCACGACCGCGTGGCCACACTCGGCGCCGACCTCGCCCGCCTGTGGCCCGGCAGCGCCGAGACGCTATCGAAAACGCTGATCGAGGCGCTTGAAGCCGACGCCCTGCTTAAAAGCGGCGCGCTCTATAAAAGCCTGACGACGATCGACGATATCGACGCCGAACTCGCGGCGCTGGACCAGCGGATTCAGGACGCTATTGCCGCGGGCTCGGTGCCGGCGCTGCCGGAATGGCTGCGAGCACTGGCTACGCCCGCGCCGCAGTTCAAGAAGGCCGCCAAACATCAGGCGTTTGCCGAACCGCTGGCCGAACTCGCCGTGTTGCCCGTTCTGGCCGAGCTGCAGCCGCTGGCCCGGCTGGTGGCTATCGAAGCGGCCGCCCGTGCCGTGCGGGACCGCGCGGCGCAACGCAAGATCGAACGCCGCCAGTACAGCTTTGACGACCTCATCGCGGCCCTGCACGCGGCGCTGCACACGCCCGGCACCGGCGCCACGCTCGCCGACGCCCTGCATGCACGCTGGCCCTATGCGCTGGTGGACGAATTCCAGGATACCGACCCACTCCAGTACGCCAGCCTGTCGCGTATCTATCTGCACACACCGCGCGAGCGCGGCGCGCTGCTGCTCATCGGCGACCCCAAGCAGGCCATCTACGGCTTTCGCGGCGGCGATATCTATGCCTACCTCGCCGCGGCCCGGGCCGCCGACGAGGCCCGCTATACGCTCACCACCAACTTCCGCTCTACCCAGCAGGTGCTCGATGCCATCGAAGCCCTGTATTGCGTGCCGGACGGTGCGCCGTTTCTGGTCGAGGACATCGATTTTCCGCACGTCGACGCCGGGCGCGCCGCGAACGACAAACGCATCGTCGACGGCAACGGCCAGGAACTCTCGGCGCTCACCGTCTGGCAGCTGAACGGCGGCAAGGGCACCAAGAGCGAAGACCGGCCACTGCTCATCGACCACACCGTGGCCGCCGTCGCCGGCCTGCTCGACGGCAGCACGCGCTGGCAATACGCCACCGGAATAGAACAAGCCATCGCGCCGCGCGATATCGCCGTGCTCGTCAACAACCATGGCGAGGCCACGTCCATCCAGGCCGCGCTCGCCGCCAAGGGCATCATGGCCGTCTGCCAACACCGCGATTCGGTATTCGCCAGCGAAGAAGCCGACGACCTGCGTCTGGTGCTGCGGGCCATGGCCGCGCCGGACGATGCCATGGCCGTACGCGCCGCCCAGCCCACTGCGCTCATCGGCAAGCGCCTGGCCGATCTCATCGCGCTGGCCGACGACGACCACGCGATGCAACAGGCCATCGAGCGCTTTCATGTGCTGCACGAAGCCTGGGCCAGTCGCGGCGTACTCACCGCGCTGGAGCGGCTGTTCGTGGACTGTGCGCCGGCCCTGCTGGCGCTCACCGACGGCGAACGGCGCATGAGCAATTACCTGCAGCTGGGCGAACTGCTCGCCAACGCCGAGGCCGAATGCTTCGGCATGGCCAGCGTCGTGCGCTGGCTGGACGAACGCATCGCAGCCGCTGTCGAAGGCACGGCGAGCGCGGTGGACGACGACAGCCAGCTACGGCTGGAATCCGACGCCGATCTGGTACGCATTACCACCGTGCACGCGGCCAAGGGGCTGCAGTACCCGATCGTGTTCATGCCGTTCGCGCTATGGCTGGGCACGGCCGGCGCGCCGGATAAGCCGCCGCTGATCTTTCACGACGACAACGGCCATGCGCTGATCGACCTCGTGGGCGACGACGACGCCCACCGCGAACAGGCCGTGCTGGAAGCCCGTTCGGAAGCGTTGCGCCTGCTCTACGTAGCCCTGACCCGTGCCGAACAGGCCCTGGTGGCGGGCTGGCGTGACGCGCCCACAACCCGCGGCAGCGCCCTGGCCAGCCTGCTCGCCCGCGGTGAACAAAGCGCCGACGCCGCCCTGGAACAGCTCGCCGCCGACCTGCCCATAACGCTTGAAACGGTGGACGCGGAAAGCGCCGCCCCGGACGTCGAACGCCGGGCCCCGGCGGCCGCCGATACGCTCGCTGACGCGCGCAGCGACCTGCCCACGCCGCGCCCGCGCTGGTCTACCTACAGCTTCTCTCGGCTGGCCCATGCCCCGGCAGACAACCGCCCCGCCGAACTGCCCGAAGCCGGCGCCGATGACGAACTGGCCAGCGCCGCGGTCGAGACGCTCGAAGCAGACCCCGAAGGCACCCTGCCCAAACTGGACGAACGGCTGTCCGGCGTGCGCTTCGGCTCGGCGGTGCACGACGTGCTCGAAGAATGGGTAGGCAATACGCAGCGCGGCACCTGGCCCGCGCCCGGCGCGCCTCTCGACGAGGACCAGCGCGACTTTCTGCTCAAGACGCTGCGCCAATACGGCCTCATCGGCGAGGAAGAACGCGACCCGCGTATCGACGACACCGCCGCCCTCATCGCGCGTACCGTGCATACCCCGCTGCCGGAGCTCGGCCCGTTGGCCGAGCTGAACCCGCGCCAGACGCTCGCGGAAATGGAGTTCATGCTGCGCCTGCGCGGCAACCGCCTCGGCGCGCTGGTCGAGCTGCTGCGCGAGGCCGGCTACCTGCCCGCCGCGCTCGGCGGCGCCCCGCAGCAAACGCTCTACGGGCTGATGCAGGGCTTCATCGATCTGGTGGTCGAAAACGACGGCGCCTATTACGTGCTCGACTACAAGACCAACCGCCTCGGCGACACGCCGGCCGCCTACAACGCGGCCGGCCTCGAACGCGCCATCGGCCGGGCCCACTACGACCTGCAATACCTGATCTACACCGTCGCCCTGCACCGCCATCTACGCCAGGCGCTGGGCGACGCCTACGACGCGGCCCGGCACCTGGGCGGGGTGCAGTATCTGTTCGTACGAGCAATGGACGGCAAAACCAGCTCTGGCGTGTTTATCGATAAACCGCCGGTCGAACTGGTGGAAGCGCTGGACGCCTTGTTCGATGCCGAACCGGCGGATCAAGGTATGACGGCATGAGCACGCAACCGCACGTAATTGGCGTAGGTCGGCTTAGGCCGCAGGCCGTAAGCCGACATTCCGCCGTCGCGCCCCGCGCTCACCCCCGAGAAAACCGCAGCTCACGAGCTACGGCGGACGGTGAGTCACGGCGTGAAACAGACGCCTGTCTGTACTCACGAATGGGTCAGGCCTCTGGTTTCGCGCTGATGCGCGACCGACTTTCGTTTGCTTGTCCAAACGAAAGTAGGCAAAGGAAAAGACACCCGGGTTACGCGTCGGCGCTGCGCGCCGAACCACTGCGATGCGCGGGCCGAAGGGTGTGGCCAGAACTCGGATCGCTTTGGCGATCCTCAAACAGGCTGGCCACATCGGCGCAGTGCGCCGAGCGCCCTTCGGCCCTGTGCTTCTCGTTCGCTCCATACGGGACCCAATACAGGCGCCTAGCCCATAGCGTCGAGTCGCTACGACTACACGCCGGAATCGGGGCAGTTGGTTACGTTCTTGTCGGATTACGCCCTTGGCTAATCGGACCTACAAAAGCCGTGACCTTGAGCGAGCGCCCGCGAGCTTGTCTGTATTCGGGCCCCTTAGGCGCAGCGCCGAGCAGCGCGGAGCACGAGCGGAATAAGACGGCCGGGTGTCTGAGCGTCAGCGAGTTTCCGGCCGTCCCGCTCGCGATTCGTGATGGGAGGGAACCGATGCAAAGCATCGGCGCAAGACAGGGTGTCTTTTCTCTTGGGTACTTCTCTTTGGACAAGCAAAGAGAAGTACCTCGCACATCAGTGCGAAACCCCAAGCCAAACTTCACCCCCACGGTCGATCGCAACGCGACGCAGGCCCGAACCAGCCTGCGTCGACAACCCCAACAAGCCCGCCGATGAACGATTCCCGTACAGGCGACCTGTTCGCTGACGAGCCGGCCCCAGCTGAACCGGCCAAGCCGGCAAAGCCAGCCGACGCGCCAGAGTCCGCAAGGCCCGAAGCCGCCGAAGAAGCAAACCTGTCGGATCTCGATCTGGCCCTGGCCGACTGGGCCCGCCGCCACGGCGCCGACCGGCTCGTAGCCCGGGCGTTCGCGCTGGCGAGTTGGGCCGTGGCACAAGGCCATACCTGCCTCGCCCTGGATCAGATCCCGACGGCGTTGATGAGCGCCGCCAATCAAGCCGGCCTGCGAGAGGCGCTCACCGCCAGCGATCTGGTGACCGTAATCGACGGCGATGCGGGCGACGACACGCCTACCCGCCCGCTCGTGCTGGAAAACGGCCGCCTCTATCTCCAGCGCTATCACGCCTACGAAACCAAGCTTGCCGAACGTCTGAGCACGCTGATGGCTGCCGAGCCGAACCCCGTGAACGTCGACGCGCTCAAACCCGGCAACGGCCTGTTCGCAGCCGACGCCGCCAATCCGAACGCTACCAACTGGCAGGCCGTGGCCGCCTTCGCCGCCCTGCGCCACCACTTCACCGTGATCTCCGGCGGCCCCGGCACGGGCAAGACCTACAGCATCGTTCGCCTGCTGCGCGTGCTCATCGAAGCCGCGCTTCGCGAGGAACAGACACCGCCGCTGATCGCACTGGCCGCGCCTACCGGCAAGGCCGCCGCACGCATGCTCGAATCCGTACGCAACGGCCTTGACGACATGGGCGCGGACGCAACCTTCGACAAACAGCGCGTGGAAGAACACGTACCGCAAACCGCCCGCACGTTGCACCGCCTGCTCGGCCTGACCGGCGCCACCACCCGCGCCCGCTTCAACGCCGACAACCCGCTGCCGTATGACGTGGTCATCGTCGACGAAGCCTCGATGGTGGACCTACCCATGATGACCAAGCTCGCGGACGCGATACGCGATGACGCCCGGCTGATCCTACTCGGCGACCGCTACCAGCTGGCCTCGGTCGAATCCGGCTCCGTGCTCGCGGAAATCTGTGCCAACGCCGGGGTGAACCGCTTCACTGAAGACCAGCAAACCGCCGCCGGCGACCTGCTTGCCCAGCCCATGCAAGCCGCCAACCACGCCCTGGCCGATCACGTCGTCACGCTACAAACCAGCCGCCGCTTCAACGCCGACAGCACCATTGGCCAACTCGCCGCCGCCGTGAACGCGGGCGACGTCGACGCTACACAAGCTCTGCTCAACGCCGGCCACGACGACCTCGCCTATCACGACCGGTCAGATGCCCGCGCCATCAGCCAACTCATGAACGATCTGGCCGACGATTACGCCACGCTTTGCGAGGCCACCGGCCCAACACTCGCCCTGGCCCAACTCGGCCAACAATCCGTGCTCACCGCCGTACGCCAGGGCCCCGCCGGCAGCGAAACCATCAACGCCGGCATCACCGAACGCCTCGCCCGCCGCTTCGACTTCAATCCAATCGAGCCCTGGTACCACGGCCGCCCCGTCATGGTCAGACGAAACGACTACAAAACCGGGCTCTATAACGGCGATGTGGGTATTGCGCTCAGAAACACAGACGGGCAACTCAGGGTCTGGTTCGAGGGCGATAACGGCCTGCGCGCATTCCTGCCCAGCGCACTACCGGCGCACGACAGCGTGTACGCAATGACGATTCACAAGAGCCAGGGCTCGGAGTTCGATGCCGTCACCCTCGTGCTGCCGGATTACGACGTACCGGTGTTGACGCGAGAGCTGTTCTATACCGGGCTGACGCGCACTCGGCAGCGTTTGCTGGTGTTCGCTGAACGATCTGCCTTGCAGCGTGCGTTAAATCGTCGCGTTAACCGCATCTCCGGGATCGCCGCACGCGTAGTGCATAGAGCGCAAAAGTAGAAATCGCCACATCGGCTTGCCCAATTGGCGAACGTACAAAGCATTACCGCAAGAACGCTAGACGGACTTGTGGCCAGGCCCTGCTGCGCCAAATATCCGTACCAAACGTAATTTATCGGCCGCTTCCCGCGATAATTACTATCGCCTCGGTGTTTTTATTTTTCTCTTAAAGTTGTATGGTACATACGCAGACACGAGGGCACCGTTGGGTGAATACCCGAGTTGCCACGTTTTTACTTTCTTAAAGGTACGTTGCAAAGGAGTGCAATTATGTCGGAACTCACCCAACTCACATTTCAAATTGGCTGGATCGCAATGCTGGTTGGCGGCATTGCATTCTTTGCGATGAACCGGAGCGTGCCCGCCTCCGAGCGCCATCACGGCGTGGTCGCGATGGCGATCGTCTTCGTTGCCTTTGCCAACTATTTCGCCATGGCACGGGGCTACGGCGCCGTGGACATCGACGGCGGCCCGGTGTTCTTTGCCCGCTATATCGACTGGGTGATCACCACGCCCTTGTTGCTGATCAGCCTGGCCATGGTCGCCTCGCGTCGCATCGCCGCGCTCGCTGGGCTGGTGGCTGCGCTGGTGTTAGCCGATATCTACATGATTGCCACTGGCCTGGTCGGCGATCTGGTTGGCGGTGCCGATAAATACATCTGGTGGTTCATCAGCATGGTCGCGTTCCTTGCGGTGCTGGGCATCATCTGGGGCCCGCTACGCAAGGTGGCAGAAGATAGCCCTTACGGCGGAGCCTACGACCGCCTCGCCGGCCTGCTGACCGTGCTCTGGGTGGTCTATCCGTTTGTTTGGCTGCTCGGCAGCAGTGGCATGGAAATCTTGAGCGTGGGCACTGAAGGCGTGGCCTATGTGATTCTCGATGTCACGGCCAAGGTCGGCTTCGGCTTCATGGTGATCCGCTCCGTACAACAGGCACAAATTGCCTGAGGCGATCGCGAGTCGATACTAGACTCCACCGGCCTGTGGCCGTTC
>DJIE01000135.1:0-721 GCA_002433465.1 Salinisphaera sp. UBA6602 | reverse complement strand
TGGCCGTCGCCGAAAATCGGCGGCGGCCAAGCCGCAGGATCGCGTATCGACATACCGGCGCCGCGACCAGAGAGTCGCGGCGCTCCCACCGAATTTCCCTACATGTCGCGGGGGCCACATGCCAGTGCAGGCTATTTCAGGGCAAGCCGACGTCGAGGCCGAAATACCGGTCGCAGCCGGCGTAGCTGTCCCATCGGCGAATCCCGCCGAAGCCGGGATCGAAGCCGAGCTCAAGCGTGATCTGGGCACAGGCCGGGCCGCGACCATTGCTGCTGCCCACCTCGACGCCGGTGGGCGGCGTATTCGGGCGCGACTCGCGCTCGACCTAATTTGCGCGACCGGGGTATCGCGGCGTGCGGCGATGGCCGCGGCCTGCAGCGCGGAGTTGCTACACAACGCCAGCCTCGTCCACGACGACATTCAGGACGCCACCTCCCGGCGCCGCGGCCAGCCTACGATCGTCGCGCGCCATGGTCCGGAAGTTGCTCTTTGCGTGGGCGACTTGTTGATTTCAGCCGCCTGGGCTGCGCTGGCACGGCTGCCCGCCGATTGCCTGCCCGCGGCCATGGGCTGTATGCACGCCGCGATCGCGGCGACATGCCATGGACAGATCGACGATCTAACCACAGCCAGGGTCGACGACGAAGCGGCCTATCAACGGATTGCTGCCCGCAAGTCGGGCCCGCTACTGGCCCTGCCGGTTCAGCTGATCGCGATTCTT
>DJIE01000134.1 GCA_002433465.1 Salinisphaera sp. UBA6602 | reverse complement strand
CCGCCGCGCCGAAGCCCACGATGCCCGCCACGTTATAGCTGCCCGAACGCAGGCCCTGCTCGTGACCGCCGCCATGCACCAGCGGCGCCATGTCCATATGCTTGTCCACGATCAATGCGCCCACGCCCTTGGGGCCCTGGATCTTGTGCGACGACAGGCTCGCGCAGTGCGCGCCGCTGGCCGCAAAATCGAACTCCAGCTTGCCCATCGCCTGTACGGCATCGGTATGCAGCCAGGCACCGGCCGCGCGTACCAGGCGCGCGATCGCAGGCATGCCCTGCAGCACGCCGGTTTCGTTATTGGCGACCATGATCGACACCAGCGCGACATCGCCCTCGTCGAGCTGGCGCTGAAGGTCGGCGAGGTCGACCCGGCCCTGGCCGTCGACCGCGACCCGATCGATACGCCAGCCGTCGCGCTCCAGCGCCCCCGCGGCGTCGGTGATGGCCGGATGTTCGATCGGCGAAATCAGCATCCGCCCCGGCGCACGCATGGCGGCAACGCCCTTGAGCGCCATGTTGTCGGCTTCGGTGCCGCCGGCCGTGAAGATGACCTGAGACGGATGCGCGTTGACGCAGTCGGCGACCTGGCCCCGGGCAGCATCGACGGCGGCACGGGCTTCACGCCCGGCACGGTGCAACGACGAGGCATTGCCGTGGCGTTCGGTCAACCACGGGCGCATCGCCTCGAAGACCTCCGGATGTAGCGGTGTGGTCGCGTTGTGATCGAAATAAATCGTCATGACGGCTCGCGGCCTCTGCCGCGCTTTGGTCGGAAAACGCCCGTCGCGCTCAGGCCTTGTCGGTCTGGCGCTCGGCCAGCTGCTCGGACAGCCGTTTGGTCAGCGATTCCAGTTCGTCCTGGCGGCGCTCGAGCGAATCGATATGATCAAGCATCGCATCGATGCCGGTGGCGACCGGGTCTGGCATGTCCTGGGATACGCCATAGGTGGAAAAACCGATTCGATCGGCGGTTTCACGGCGCCGGTCGGCCGGCGTGGCGTTCTTGCACTTGACCAGCTTGGCCGGCACGCCGACCGCGGTGCAGCCGGGCGGGACTTCCTTGACCACCACTGCGTTGGAGCCGATGCGAGCGCCGGTGCCCACCGTGAACGGGCCCAGCACTTTCGCGCCGGCGCCGACCACGACATCGTTTTCCAGCGTGGGGTGGCGCTTGCCGGGGTTCCAGCTCGTGCCACCCAGGGTCACGCCCTGATAGAGGGTGACGTCGTCGCCGATGATGGTGGTTTCGCCGATGACCACACCAAAGCCGTGGTCGATGAAAAAACGCCGGCCAATGGTCACGCCCGGATGAATCTCGATCCCGGTCAGCCAGCGCGAGATATGCGATACGAAACGGCCCAGCCAGGTCAGCCGATGCGTCCAGCACCAGTGCGCCAGCCGGTGCCACCACAGCGCATGCAGGCCCGGATAGGAAAAGATCACCTCCCACACGCTACGCGCGGCCGGGTCGCGCTCGAAGATGGTGTGGATGTCCTCACGCATGCGCGAGATCATGAGATGCTCCGCGCCTGGAGGCGCCCGTCGTTATTTCGATGTGGATGCATGCCGATATCCTCGTGCCGGTCGAGCATTATTCCTGCGATATGCACTATTTCGGGTTTATACGCTAGGGATCAAGTGCCGAGTCGTCGCGCGTGTCATCGTCATTGCCAATCGCACCGCGCAGCGGGCGTCGGCGCGGGTCCAGCGAGCGTAGCGCGCCACGCAGGATATTCACCTCGATACGATCCGGCGCCGCTCGATTGAACAGTCGGCGCAGTCGCCGCATGAGATGGCCGGGATTGGCCGTATCCAGAAAGCCGCTGGCGCCGAGCACGTCCTGCCAGTGGCCGAAAAGCCCTTCCATATCGGCGGTGGTCACCGGCTCGTGCGCCGGCTCGGCTTCGGGCGCGTCGCCGGCGGCCATGCGCAGTTCGTAGGCCACGACCTGCACCGCCGCCGCGAGATTGAGCGAGCGATACTCGGGATTGGTCGGCACCTGCAGATGCAGCTGGCACAGATCCAGCTCGGCGTTTTCCAGCCCGCTGCGCTCGCGTCCGAACACCAGCGCCACATTTTGATCCTGGGCGAGCTCTATCGCGCGCACCGCGGCAGTGCGGGCATCCACCAGCGGCCAATGCATATGCCGCCGACGCGCGCTCGCGCCAATGGCCAGCGTACAGTCGCCGATGGCCTCTTCGAGCGTGTCGTACACCTTCGCGGCTTCGAGCACGTCATCCGCGCCCGAGGCGCGTGCCAACGCTTCCGGGTCCGGATAACGCTCGGGCGCGACCAACGCAAGGTCGTGCAGCCCCATGACTTTCATCGCCCTCGCCGCGGCCCCGATATTGCCCGGATGCTGGGCGCCGACCAGCACGATACGCAGACGGGCCAGACGGGATTCGTCGAAAACGGGGGATTGTTGGTCAGCCACCGGCACGCTCATGGTCGGCTCTCGTATCAATACGGCGTGCAGATGGTACGCTACCCGGCTTTTCATGGCTCGCCCGGCCCGATCGCGCCGGGTTCGACAAGGACTGTCCGATGCAACCGTTGACCAATGTCGCCGTTACCGCCGCCCGCCGGGCCGGCGGCGTGATTCTGGAATACTACCGGCGCGGCGATACCGGCGAAGTCACGGCCAAGAGCGGTCGCAACGACTTCGTCACCGAGGCCGACCAGCGCGCCGAGAATACGATTATCGATACCATCAGCCGGGCCTACCCCGACCATGCCTTCATGGCCGAGGAATCCGGCGAAACCGGCGGCGAGTCCGATACCGTCTGGATCATCGACCCGATCGATGGCACCGCCAACTTCATGGCCGGCATCCCGCACTTCTGTGTCTCGATCGCCTGCCAGATCAACGGCGTCACCGAACACGCGGTGATCTACGACCCGGTCAAGGACGAGCTGTTCACCGCCGATCGCGGCGCCGGTGCCAGCCTGGACGGCAAGCGTATTCGCGTGACCCGTACCACGCGCCTGCGTCAGGCCCTGCTCGCCACCGGCTTTGCCTATCGCAAGAAGCAGGACATCGCCACCCACATGCCGGTATTCAACCGCCTGCTGTCGTCCAGCGCGGATATCCGTCGTGCCGGTTCGGCCGCGCTCGATCTGGCCTATGTCGCGGCCGGGCGTCTGGACGGCTTCTGGGAAATGGGCCTGTCGCCCTGGGATATGGCCGCCGGCCTGCTTCTGGTACGCGGCGCGGGTGGTATCGCCGGCGATATCAAGGATCAGGACCCGCTGAAAACCGGCAACGTGATCGCCGCCAACCCCAAGCTCTATCCGCAGCTCATCGAAAAGATCGAACGCACCCCGCAGGGCGGCAGCTAGGGCCTGTTGAAACAAGCGGCAACGCAGGAGTTGATGTCCGCGTTGCTCGGCCCTGGCTCGAAAGCCGCGATAGGCGCATGATCGAACGCCGTTAAGAACACAGGGTCGATCCATGCGTTTCGGCTTTCTCATCTTCGGCGGCGTAGAAGAGCTGGACCTGCTCGGGCCGTGGGAACCCGTCGGCGTGTGCAGTGAGTACTTCGACGGGCCGGACGAGCGGATGCTTGTGTGGCCGCGCAACGCGGCCCCGTGCGTTGCGCCACGGCCCTGGCCCTCGCAGCCGTATTGAGCCGCCGCGCGCTACCTACGCGCTAGAATCCCGAGCCAGGCTCCATGCGTTCTCGGCACGCGCCGTCGTTCCAAGACCATTCTTCCGACGTGATCGCATAGCGTTCGTGGTCGCGCCACTCGCCGTTAATCTTCAGGTAGCGCGGCGAATAGCCTTCCAATCGAAAACCCAGTGACTGCACCAGGCCGATAGAGCGTTCGTTGGCGGGTTGGATATTGGCCTCCAGTCGATGCAGCGCGTGAACGCCAAAGCTGCGCGACACCACGGCGGTCAAGGCTTTTTTCATGAGCCCCTTGCCTGCGTTCGGGCTGAATGCGTAGTACCCAAGGTAAGCGGATTGCAAGGCACCGCGCACGATTTCGTTCAGGTTGATACAGCCCACCAGCATGCCGTTGGTGGCCATCGCCAGATAACTGCGATGCGTATCGCCTGCGTAGCGCGCCAGGTACTGCGCGTATTTCTCTGGCGTGTCCGGCGGCGACACCCAGCGTTTCAGTTCGGGTTGGCTGCGCCGGACAGCGGCCAGGAACGCCGACTGGTGTTCTTCGCCGGGTGGAAAGACTTCGATATCCATTATCTTCACGATCAGCTACACGCGCATCTGTGGCGTGTTTCGATGGGGCTGGCCGCGGTTTAGGCCAACTCGTGGCGCAATGTACATCGGGCGTAGGGCTCGAAATCTAACGGTTCGGGCCACGAGTCGCGCGGCACTCACGACTTCATCGAAGCTTTGGGTCCGCGCTGCTGTGCGACCCACTTTCGTTTGCCTGGCTAAACGAACGTAGGCAAAGGGAAAGACACCCGGGTCAGCGCGTCGGCGCAATGCGCCGGAAACCCTTCGGCCCTGCGCTTCTCGTTCGCTCCACACGGGGTTGAATACAGGACGTGACCGTAGGGCCGAGTCGAGGCGGCTACCAACCGAAATCAGGGCACGTGGCTGCGTTCTTGTCGGCTTACGCTCCGCTAAGCCAACCTACAAAAAACCGTGCCCTTCAGCGAGCGCCAGCGACGCTTGTCTGTATTCGGGTCCCTTGGGCGTAGCGCCGAGCATCGCAGCCGGCAAGCGGCAAAAGACGGCCGGATGTTTGAGCGCAGCGAGTTTCCGGCCGTCCCGCTTGCTGGCTGCGATGGGAGGGCATCGGCGCGCAGCGCCGGCGCAAGACAGGGTGTCTTTTGCTTTGGTTACTTACCTGGACAAGCAAATGAAAGTGACTCGCGCAGCAGCGCGAAACCCCAAGCCGAAATTAACCCGCGCAGTTGATTCAGAACTAGCGGGCCTGTAACCGACGACTAACGCGTGACCCGAGACGCCTTCTCGGCATCCTCTTCCTTGGGCGGGAACAGGTCCTGGCTGGTGATCTTCAGCCGCAGGGCAAGCGCACTGGCAACGAAGATCGACGAGTAGGTACCGATGAAGATACCGATCAGCAGCGCGGTGGCGAAGCCGTGGATGACCTCGCCGCCGAGGAAGAACAGCGCGAGCAGGGTCAGAATGGTCGTGCCCGAGGTCATCAAGGTGCGCGACAGGGTCTGGTTGATGGAGGCGTTGACCACCTCGGTGGGCGTGGCCTTGCGCATGCGCCGGAAATTCTCGCGAATACGGTCGAACACCACGATGGTGTCGTTGAGCGAATAGCCGATCACCGCCAACAGTGCGGCCAGCACGGTCAGATCGAAATCCAGATGGAACAGCGAGAACACGCCCAGCGTGATGAGCACGTCATGCACCAGGGCGGCGACCGCGCCGGCGGCGAGCTTCCAGTGGAAACGCACGATGACGTAGATGAGAATCGCGATCACGGTATAGAGCAGCGCCAGCCCGCCCTTGTTGATCAGCTCGTCACCGACCTGGGGACCGACGAATTCCACGCGGCGCAGTTCCGCTGCGCTGTTGTCGGCATGCAGCGAATCCATGACGTGGGTGCTCACTTCCGAGCTGTCGGCGCCCTCTTCGCTGGCCAGCCGGATCATTACCGCGTCCGATGCGCCAAAGTGCTGCACCGTGGCACCGGGGTAGCCGCCTTCATCAAGCGCACCCCGCACCTCGTCGAGGGCGACCGCGTCCGGATAGCCGACTTCGATGACCACGCCGCCGGTGAAATCGACGCCGAACGACAGCTTTTCCATCGAGAACGATACGAACGACACCAGAATCAGCAACGCCGAAAAGATGATGGCGTACTTGCCGTAGCTGATGAAGTCGATCGATGTGTTGGATTTGATCAGGCGCATTCGAGACTCGACATGGGGCAAAAACGCAGACGGAAAGTCCGCATGCTAGATCGACAATTTCTGTAGACGGCGTTTGCGACCGTAGACGAGATTGGCGATCGCACGGGTACCGACGATGGCCGTGAACATCGACGTGATGATGCCCAGCGACAGGGTTACGGCAAAGCCCTTGATCGGCCCGGTGCCGAAACCGAACAGCACGACCGCCGCGATCAGCGTGGTGACGTTGGCGTCGGCAATCGAAGAAAACGCCTTGTCGTAGCCGGATTTGATCGCCGACTGGGGCGTGTTGCCGGCATCGAGCTCTTCACGTATTCGCTCGAAGATCAGTACGTTGGCGTCGACCGCCATACCCACGGTGAGCACGATGCCGGCAATGCCCGGCAGCGTGAGGGTGGCCTGCAGCAGCGACAGCAGCGCCACGATGAGCACGAGATTCATCATCAGCGCGGCGTTGGCGAACAGGCCGAAGCCGCGG
>DJIE01000225.1 GCA_002433465.1 Salinisphaera sp. UBA6602 | reverse complement strand
GCGATCGGCTTCGTCGAGCACCAGGGTCTGGATGTTCGACAGGTCGGCATGGCCTTCCTGGAGCAGGTCGAGCAGGCGACCGGGGGTGGCGACGACGATATCGACGCCTTTCTTGAACTGGGCGATCTGCGGCTGATAGCCGACACCGCCAAAGATTACCGTGCTGCGAATCGCGCCGGACTTGCCGTAGGTACGCACCGATTCGTTGACCTGAGCGGCCAGTTCACGGGTGGGGGCGAGCACGAGCACACGGGGCTTTTTCTGCTGGGCTTCGCCGAGCCTGTGTAAAAGCGGTAAGGTGAACGCAGCGGTCTTGCCAGTGCCGGTCTGGGCCGCGGCGAGTACGTCCTGGCCATCGAGTACGGCGGGGATGGCCTTGGCCTGAATAGGCGTGGGTTCGCTATAACCGGCGGCGGCGACCGCTTCGAGAAGCGACGGCGCCAGGCCGAGTTGATCAAAAGGCATAGAGAGTCTTCCATTGGGCTGCGGCACATCATGAACACGAGACATCCGCTGCCGCATGGCATGATGGCGTGGATCGCAGCGCCACGAGAACACGCAGGGCTGCAACGGCCGGCTCGCGAGGGCGAGCGTGGCGCACACCGCAATAACGCGCGGGCACCGGGCCGAATAGTCCACTATACGCGCCGGGGCGATTGAACGATAGCCGCGTGCTAGAACGAATCCGGCGACCGCGTGTCGCAGGTTGCAGGGAAATCAACTAAATCAATGCCTGCGCCTGGGCGGCGTAAGCGAGTACGGGTGACATGGCGCTACTTCTTCTCTATCTGTTTCTTGCACTGGGCGTATCGTTTTTATGCTCTGTGCTGGAGGCGGTTCTGCTGTCGATCACGCCCTCGTATATCGCGTTGAAGCAGAAGGAAGGCGGGCATGTCGGCGAGCGTCTCGATACGCTCAAGTCGGATATCGATCGGCCACTGTCGGCGCTGCTGAGCCTGAATACGATCGCGCACACCATCGGCGCGGCGGGGGTGGGCGCCCAATCCCAGGTGGTGTTCGGCAACGGTTATCTGACCGCGACTTCGATCGTGCTCACGCTGTTGATCCTGGTGATTTCCGAGATTATTCCGAAAACGCTGGGCGCGAACTACTGGAAACAGCTGGCGCCCAGCGCGGCGCTGCTGCTGCAATGGATGACCAAAGCGCTCTATCCGCTGGTGGCGCTGTCGATGGTGGTCACCAAGCTGCTTACGCCCAAGCATACCGGGCCGGCTTTCTCGCGCGACGAGTTCCAGGCCATGGCCGATCAGGGCGAAGCCGAAGGCGTGTTCGATATCGAGGAATCGCGCATTTTGCGCAACCTGCTGCACTTTCCCTCGCTGCGGGTAAAGGACGTACTCACCCCGCGCGTGGTGATGATGGCCTTCACCGAAAACGAGACCGTGACCGAGGTGTTCGAAACGCTGGGCACGCGGCGTATTTCGCGCCTGCCGGTGTTTTCGCAAGACGGCCACGAGATCACCGGCTTCGTGCTGCTGTCGGACGTGCTCAGCGAAATCGCCCGCGATCGCCACGGTACGGCGCTGTCGGCGATTCAGCGCGACGTGCTCGTCGTGCCCGAATCCCTGTCGCTTTACGGACTTTTTCGCAATCTGCTCGAGCGTCAGCAGCAGCTGGCCGTCGTGGTCGACGAGTACGGCGATATCGTGGGTGTCGCGACCATGGAAGACGTGGTCGAAACCATGCTTGGCCTGGAAATCATGGACGAGGGTGACAAGGTCGAGGACATGCGGGTGATGGCGCGCGAACAGTGGAAGCGGCGTGCGCGCAAGCTCGGCCTCATCGAACAGGACCTCGACGAGGACGAGGCTGCTGCCCGGCGCCGCGCCGCCGCCCGGCACGAGTCCTCGGCCGGCTCGCCGGTCTGATAGCGGTTACGAGCGCTGCCGGCGCATCGCCGGGCGCGTGACGTATTCGGCGTCGCGGCTCTGTGGCAGCGGACTGTGGCATCGTGAGCGGCTTGTAAGCACACTCCAGGGTATGTCATGAGCGACCGATTCGTCCCGCTGCATATCGCCGTACTTACGGTATCGGACACCCGGACCGAGGCTACCGACAAGTCCGGCCGGCTACTGGTCGAGCGGATCGAGGCGGCCGGCCACCATCTGCACGAAAAGGCCATCTGTACCGACGACATGCACGAAATTCGGGCCCGGGTCGCCCGCTGGATCGCCGACGAAAAGCCGGATGTGGTCATTACCACCGGCGGGACCGGCCTGACCGGGCGCGACGTCACGCCGCAGGCGGTTGAGGTGCTCTTCGATCGGCGTATCGACGGCTTCGGCGAAATGTTTCGGGTGCTGTCCTACGACACGATCGGTACGTCGACGTTGCAGTCGCGCGCGATCGCCGGCGTGGCCAAGGCAACCATCATCTTCTGTCTGCCGGGCTCGACCGGCGCCTGTGCCGACGGCTGGGACAAGCTGATCGCCGCCCAGATCGATGCGCGCACTACGCCCTGCAATCTGCAGGAACTGTTACCGCGGCTGACCGAGCGCTAGCTTCGCCGGCGAGCGCGGGACACAGGCAACAAAAAGCCCCCGCCGGCGAACCGGTCGGGGGCTTTTTCGGTCTGTGCAGCCTGTCGATGCCTTGAGGCATTGGGACTGACAGCGGCCGTATGGCGATCAGCCCTTGTTGTAGGCCTCGATCGACTTGTTGATTTCGGCCTTGGCTTTTTCAGCGCCTTCCCAGCCGGTGATCTTCACCCACTTGCCTTCTTCGTGATCCTTGTAATGCTCGAAGAAGTGCTGGATCTTGTTCTTAAGGCGCTCGTCGACGTCGGCGAGATCCTTGATGTCCCTGTAATAGTTGGTGGCGATCTTGTCGGTGGGCACGCACAGGATCTTGGCGTCCAGGCCGGATTCGTCCTCGGTGCCGAGTACGGCCACCGGACGGGCCTTGATCACGCAGCCGGGCACAATCGGCTCGGGGGTGAGCACCAGCACGTCGACGGGATCGCCGTCGTCGTACAGCGTCTGCGGCACGAAACCGTAGTTGGCCGGGTAGTGCATGGCCACGTTCATGAAACGATCGACCATGAGACAGTTGGTGTCCTTGTCGACTTCGTACTTGACCGAGCTCGAGCCTTCCACGATCTCGATAACGACGTTGACTTCGTCCGGTGCTTTCTTGCCCGGTGTAATGGCTTCAAAGCCCATTTCAGACCCCTTGCGAAGGTGAATGTTCGAATTTGTGGCGACCGATTGTAACCGATGCGGCGCGACGTGGTTTCATACCTCGAAGCCCTCGCTGAGCTTCTTGGCGACGGCCACGTTCTTCAGCCGTGCGTACTGCGGCAGCCCGTCCGCATAGGGCGGATAGGCTTCGCCGGCGATCAGCGGCTTGAGATAGCGCCGGGCGGCCTCGGTGATATGAAAACCGTCCTCGCTGATGAATTCGCGCGGCATCATCTTTTCGACGTTGGCCACCTCGTCCAGCGGCGCCTCGCCGATGGTCCATTGGTAGGGCTCGTCGGACTCACGCACGATCGACACCATGATCCCGGACTTGCCCTGGACCGCGTATTCCACGGCGGCGCGGCCCACGGCGTAAGCCTGTTCCACGTCGGTCTGGGAGGCGATATGACGCGCCGCACGCATCAGATAGTCGGCGATCGCATAGTGGTATTTGTAGCCGAGCTTGTTCTTGATCAGCTCGGCCAGCGTCGGCGCCATGCCGCCGAGCTGCTTGTGACCGAAGGCGTCGGTGCTGCCGGCATCGGAGAGGAACTCGCCGTCGGCGTTGCGTACGCCTTCGGAGGCCACGATGGTGCAGTAGCCGTGGCGCTTGACCGTGTCATCGACCTTGGCCAGGAATTTCTCCTCGTCGAAGGCGATTTCGGGAAACAGCAGCACGTGCGGGTCCTGGCCCTCGGCTTCGCTGGCCAGGCCGCCTGCGGCCGCGGTCCAGCCGGCATGTCGGCCCATGACTTCCAGGATGAAGACCTTGGTAGAGGTCTTGCACATGCTGGCCAGGTCGAAACCGGCTTCGCGAATCGAGACCGCGGTGTACTTGGCTACGCTGCCGAAACCGGGCGAACAATCGGTATGCGGCAGGTCGTTGTCCATGGTCTTGGGTACATGGATCGCCTGGATCGGATAGCCCATCTTTTCCGACAGCTGGCTGATCTTCAGGCAGGTATCGGCCGAGTCGCCGCCGCCGTTGTAGAAGAAATAACCGATATCGTGGGCCTTGAAGACCTCGATCAGGCGTTCGTACTGGGCGCGATTTTCTTCCAGACCCTTGAGCTTGTAGCGCGCCGATCCGAACGCGCCAGCCGGGGTGTGCTTGAGGGCGGCGATCGCGCCGGCCGACTCGGCCGAGGTATCGATCAGGTCTTCGGTCAGCGCGCCGACGATGCCGTCGCGCCCGGCATAGACGGTGCCGATCTTGTCGCTGTGTTCGCGCGCGGCTTCGATAACGCCGGCGGCCGAGGCATTGATGACGGCGGTTACGCCGCCGCTTTGGGCATAGAAGGCATTCTTTCGGGTCATGGGTTCATCCTGGCTGATCAGATGCGCCGCAAAGCATACGTGAGAGTCGCGGGTGTCGAAAATTGACTTGCTCAGAACGAATCATTAACGTCGGCCGTTCGTTCGTGCGCGTGCTCGGGTTTGTGTGCGCACAACGTTCTACCTTCTGGTTGTGACAACGCCAAGCCGTGCGCGGAGAAATCATGCTGAAAATCGTCCTGCTGGGTGCCCCAGGTTCGGGCAAGGGAACGCAGAGTGAAAAGCTGGTCGCCGAATTCGGCGTACCGCAGATTTCGACCGGCGATCTGCTGCGCGGCGCGGTCGCCAACCAGACTGAGCTTGGCAAGAAGGCCAAGTCGGCGATGGATGCCGGCGAGCTGGTTTCCGACGATATCGTGGTCGGCATGATTCGCGAGCGCCTGGCCGAGGACGACACCGAGAACGGCTTCATCCTCGACGGTTTTCCGCGCAGCCTGGATCAGGCCAAGGCGCTGGATGAGCTGCTCGACGAAATGAATCGTCCGCTTCAGGGCGTGGTCCATATCAAGGTGGACAACGAGGAGATCGTACAGCGGCTCATGGCCCGTGGCCGCGCCGACGACAACGAGGAAACCATCCGCAACCGGCTCAAGGTCTACCAGGAACAGACCCAGCCGCTGGTCAAGTTCTACGAAGACAAGGGGCTGCTCACGGCAGTAGCCGGCGTCGGCGAAGTCGACGAGATCTATGCCCGTATCAAGGCCGCCCTGCCGGCCGACTGACCGCGCGGCCGGCCCTCAAGGTTATGACACGCCGGAGCCGGTTGCGGCTTCGGCGTTTTTTATGGCCGCGAGTACGGCCTCGCCGGCAACGCCCGCGCGCCAGCCGCTGAGCACCCGCAGGTCGCGCTCACCGGCGACCAGCGCCGCGATTTCCTTACGGCTGGCCAGCGCGGAGGCCGCGATATCGTGGCTTTCGGCGCGCTCGGCCAGCGTATCCATGCCGATCTTTACGAGCCGTTTTTCCTCGTCGCTGGGCGCCGTCGGTAGCGGTGCGATCGGCTCGGCCGGGCGCTCGGCGGCGTCTTCTAGACAGGCGAGAAGGGCCTCGCCATGGCGAGCCCGGGTCTTGGCCGGCAAGGCGCGGATCGCGCCCATGGCCTCGGCATCCCGAGGCTGGCGTTTGGCCAGTTCGATCACGGCATCGTCGGCCAGAATCCAGCGGCGCGGGCGATCGCTGGCCATGGCTTCACGTTCGCGCCAGTCGGCGATTACAGCGAGTGCCTGTTGCTGGGCGGGCTTGAGCCGATGCCAGCTCTTGATACGCCGCCAGGCCTGCGTGGTGTCGACATCGAAGCGTTGCGTGTCGATCATGCGATCGAAGTCCTCGGCCAGCCAGGCTTCGCGCTCGCGTTCGACGAGCTGCTGGCCGATGACGTGATAGGCCACCGCCAGATAACGTACGTCGTCGGCGGCATAGTCCAGCGCGCCGTTGGGCAGGGGGCGTTTGCTCCAGTCGGTACGGGTATGGGCCTTGGGCAGGTCGATATCCAGCAGGGCATCAATCAGGCGGGCATAGCCCATCTGGTCGTCGAGCCCGAGCAGGGGCGCAGCCACCTGGGTATCGAACAGCGGTGCGGGCAGGTTCCCGAAGCGCTGGTAGAGCACTTCCAGATCCTGTTCGGCGGAATGGAACACCTTGAGCACGTTCTTGTCGGCCAGCAGCGCGGCCAGCGGTTCGAGATCGTCGAGCGCGATGACGTCGATCAGCCCGACTTCCTCGGCATCGGCGATCTGCACCAGACACAGCTTCGGGTAATAGGTGCTCTCGCGCAGGAATTCGGTATCGACAGCGATCCAGTCGCGCGTTTGCATGCGCGCGGCGAACTCGGCCAGCGCCGCGTCCTCGGTGATCGTAACGACGTGTTGGGGTGGCTTCGGTATCATGCCCTGTGCTCTGACAAGCTTCATAAGGATGTCTTATCCATGGTTTTTGCGCGGCGGGTGATCGAATTAATGCTGCTGCGGCGTGGCCCCCAGGATATGCCCGGGGACTCGACGACGCTCATCGGCTGTGCTGCGGGCTATTGTATCTTGTTGTTTCTGCAGGTCGGCCTGTTGATGCCGGCGCCCGCGGCCGCGCTTCAGGCGTTGCTGGCCACGGCGCTGCTGGCCTTGTATGTGCGCACCGTGCTGCGTATTCGTCAACTGCCCAACCGTTTCAACCAGACCGCGACGGCGTTGTTCGCCTCGGGTGCCACGCTCACCCTGATCATGCTCGCGCCCACCCATGCGATGGCGCCTTATCTGCAGGCGCTGGGGCAGGCGAGCGATCCGCAGGCGGTGGCCATGCCACCCACCTTCGTCACCCTGTCGTATGTGGCCATGGGCTTCTGGGGGCTGGCGATCTATAGCCACGTCTATCGCAACGCACTCGACGCCGGCCTGTGGCTGGGCGTGGCCGCGACCATCGCCTTCGAAGTGCTGCTGCTGCTTGTCTTTTCGGTGCTCGGCTAGCCGGCGACCCGCGACGAGCGCTTGTTTTTCGATCCGAGGTTTTCTCAATGCATGTCCATATTCTTGGCATCGGCGGCACCTTCATGGCCGGCGTGGCGCTGCTGGCGCGCGCGGCCGGGCATACCGTGACCGGCTCCGACGCCGGCCTCTATCCGCCGATGAGCACGCAGCTGGCCGAGGCCGGTATCGACGTGATGGACGGCTATGCGGCGCATCACCTCAAACCAGCACCCGACCAGGTGATCGTCGGCAATGCCATGAGCCGCGGCAACCCGGCCGTGGAATACACCCTCGATGCCGGCCTGGACTATATTTCCGGGCCGCAGTGGCTGGCCGAGAACGTCCTGCGATCGCGCTGGGTGCTGGCCGTGGCCGGCACCCATGGCAAGACCACGACGGCGAGCATGCTGGCGCATATCCTCGAACACGCCGGCATGGCGCCGGGTTATCTGATTGGCGGTATCGCGGCCGATCTCGGCCAGTCGGCCGCAATGGGCAAAAGCGACTTCTTCGTGGTCGAAGCCGACGAATACGATACCGCCTTCTTCGACAAGCGTTCGAAGTTCGTGCACTACCGTCCGCGCACGCTCGTGCTCAACAACCTCGAGTTCGATCACGCCGACATATTCGATGATCTGGAGGCTATCAAACGTCAGTTCCATCATTTGGTGCGCACGGTGCCTGCCAGCGGCCAGATCGTGCACAACGCCGGCGATAGTGCGCTCGACGATGTGCTTGCACGCGGCTGCTGGACCCCTGACACGGGCTTTGCCGCCCCAGGCGCCGACTGGCAGTACGAGCCGCTGACAGCGGATGCGAGCCGTCTTCTCATTCGCCATGAAGGCGAGCACGTGGGTGAGTTGAACTGGCGGCTTACGGGCGCGCACAACGCGGCCAACGCGCTTGCCGCCATCGCGGCGGCCCGGCATGTAGGCGTGGTGCCGAGCCAGGCTATCGAGGCGCTGGCATGTTTTTCCGGCGTGAAACGCCGTATGGAGCTGCGGGGTACGCCTCGCGGCATCCGCGTTTTCGACGATTTCGCCCATCATCCAACCGCCATCCGCACGACTCTGGCCGGTCTGCGGGCTGGACATGCAAAAGGGCGCGTTCTGGCAGTATTCGAGCCGCGCTCCAACACGATGCGCCGTGGCGTGCATGCCGAGACGCTGGCCGCCAGTTTTGCCGACGCCGATCACGTATTCGTCTACGACGCGGACCTGGACTGGGACGCGGCCGCGGTGTTTGCAGCGCTGGGCGAAGGCGTTACCCGCTGCAGCGACCTGGACACGCTGGTTACATCCATAGCGGCCATGGCCGCACCGGACGACAGCGTGGTGGTGATGAGCAACGGCGGCTTTGGCGGCATTCATAGCAAATTGCTCGAAGCGCTGGCGGGCTGATGATCGGCGCCGCGCCGAAAGCGGCCATAAAAAAACCGCATTGAATGCGGTTTTTTTTATCTCCGGGGGGAGAAAGTTCGCCGAGGCCGGGCCGTACCACGTCGAGGCACGAGGGGGAACCGGGAGACGCCGACCCGACCCTGGCGAAAGCGTAGGCCATCGTCACGACGATGGGCCGTTGTAAAGTTCGCCGAGGCCGGGCCGTACCACGTCGAGGCACGAGGGGGGACCGGGAGACGCCGACCCGACCCTGGCGAAAGCGTAGGCCATCGTCACGACGATGGGCCGTTGTAAATTTCGCCGAGGCCGGGTCGTACCACGTCGAGGCACGAGGGGGGACCGGGAGACGCCGACCCGACCCTGGCGAAAGCGTAGGCCATCGTCATGACGATGAGCCGTTGTAAATTTCGCTTTGGCCGAGCCGTACCACGTCGAGGCACGAGGGGGGACCGGGAAGACGCCGACCCGACCAAGCGAAAACTGTCATACGAATGCACTGCGCACGCGTATCTATTTAAATTCGCCTGTGCCGAGCCGAACCACGCCGAGGCACGAGGGGGGGACCGGGGAGACGCCAGCCCGACCAGGCGAAAACCTGTTGGCAGCTGTGCTGCCGAAACTCCTTGTTACTGCCCTTGACTATCCTGCGCGGACTGCATGTCCTTCATGTAGCGCTGGAACTCATCCTTATCGACCTTGCCGTCGCCGTTCTTGTCCATTTCGTCGAACTTGGCTTCCCACGGGGTGCCAGCGACTTCCTCCGGTGAAAGCGAGCCGTCTGCATCCGCATCCATGGTGGCCCACGCGGCGGATGCCGTTTCGGCGGCCGTTGCCTGCCCTATCGAGAGGGCCGTTCCGAAGGGAATGGCAATCGCGATGCCGGCAATAACTGCATAACGCTTCTTCATGACTGCTTAACTGCGATGCGTTTCTGAGAACACATAGAGCAACCGCCGTGCCAGTTAATAAAAAATTAGCAATATCAGTTATATAGATGTGTTCTATGGGCAGTACAGGCGGGCGTGTCGCCACAGGCGCTACATGGCCGCCAAAGACTGTTGCCAAACAGCGACGCTATCCGGCAGGTATTTATAAGTTCATGTAACTAATGGATTTATAATGTCGCCGATAAGCGACAGTCGCGCGCTTTCGACGGCTGTGGAATGTCGCCTGACGGCAACGTCGGTGCTAGGGAAGCTCTGCACAACCTGTCGCGGTCGCGCCGGGTGCTTTGCGCGCGATTGACAGACAAGTGAGAGCGTAGCGTGCCCAAGCCAGAAACAAGTGGCACGGTAGCGAACACTGACGCCGATCAAGC
>DJIE01000212.1:17146-18627 GCA_002433465.1 Salinisphaera sp. UBA6602 | reverse complement strand
TCCAAGGCCTGATGGGTGGCCGATATCAGCCGTAGTTCGACCGGCCGGGGCTCGACGCCGCCGACCGGTACGACTTCGCTCTCTGCGAGCACGCGCAGCAAGCGTGTTTGAAGCGATAACGGCATATCGCCGATTTCGTCGAGAAACAACGTGCCGCCCTGGGCGGATTCGATAAGCCCGGTTCGGCCCTTGCGGGCCGCGCCGGTGAAGGCATGGGGTACATGCCCAAACAGCTCGGACTCGATGAGGTGTTCGGGAATCGCCGCGCAATTGACGGCCACGAAGCGCCCGCCCTCGTTACAGTCGGCATGAATGGCCCGGGCTAGCACTTCCTTACCCGTGCCGGTTTCGCCCTGAATGAGGATCGGAATACGGCGTTTCGCCAGCTTTGCGGCATGCTGTTGCATGGCCTGTACGCGGGCATCGCCCTGCCGCTGCGTGGCGGTCGAATCGAGCCACGACCGCGGTCTGGCCGGTCTAGCTGAGCTGGCCAAGCGGTCACCGTCGGCGGGCGACATGGCGCTGGCAAACAGCAAGGGTCGGCCGTTGGCATGCAGCAGGCGGTCACCCGTCGGCTGACCGCGCATGAACGCGGGCAAGTCGTCGATACCGATATCGAACAGTGAAGAAATGGGGCGGCCAATCAATGCCCGAGGCGCACCGATCGGCCAGCCGAGCCTGCGCTCCAGGGCGGCGAGCCCACTGCCGGTGACGCCGGATATACGCCCGGCGCCGTCGAGCGACAGGGCTGCGTCGGGCGCGGTGTCGAGGAAATCCGGCGTGCGCGAAAGCCTCAGCACCCACTCGTCGCCGGTTCGCGCCACGAGGTTCGCCATCTCGATACGCCGTGCCGTGGCCTTGGCCAGATGCAGCGCCAGCCGCTGGCTGCTTTTGGGTGCCGGTGAGCGCAGCTGCGACATATCCAGTACCGCCGCCAATTCGCCCTGGGTGTCGAAGATGGGCGCGGCGGTGCAGGTCAGCGGGGTATGGGTCGGGTCGAAGTGGTCATCCTGGTGGATCGTCACCGCTTCGCCGCTGACCAGGCAGGCCCCAACCGCACAGGTGCCCGCCCGGCTTTCCGACCATTCCGCCCCCAGGTAGAGCCCGGCATCGCGCAGTTCGCGATCCAGGCGCGGATGGCCCAGATAATCCACCGCGACGCCCCGGGCATCGGATAGCAGCAGCACGTAGTCATCGGCTGCAACCTGATCGAACAGCGATGCCAGGCCGGCACGGCTGATACGAATCAACGCTTCGGCCTGTTCCTGATGCTCGCGCAGGCGTGCCTGCGGAACGATGTAGGCGTCCCGGGCGTTGGCCGGGTCCAGCCGGTAATCGTTCACGCAGCGCCGCCACGATTGCACCACGGCCGTGTCGCGCCCGCTGAACGTGCCGGCTGTAACGCGTTCGATCTCCTTGACGTGCGATTCTATTGACATCATGCCGCACTCTCCTTTCGAGCCGACACTGGCATAGCGATG
>DJIE01000212.1:15948-16759 GCA_002433465.1 Salinisphaera sp. UBA6602 | reverse complement strand
AACCCCCGATATAATCGCCGTGCGACGGCCTTCGAGGAAGACGATGAATAATAGCGATTACCCAAAACTGTTCGAGCCATTGGACCTGGGCTTTACCCAGCTCAAGAACCGCGTGCTAATGGGATCCATGCATACCGGCATGGAGGATTTCTTCTGGCATTACGACGAATTGGCGGCCTATTTTGCCGAGCGTGCGGCGGGCGGCGTCGGCCTGATCGTCACCGGCGGCATCGCGCCGAACGTGGCCGGCTGGGTCTCGCCGATGGCCGGGCAGATGTCGCATCGCCTGCATGTCTGGCCACACCGCAAGATCACCCGCGCGGTGCATGCCGAGGGCGGCAAGATCTGCATGCAGATCCTGCATGCCGGCCGCTACGGCTATCACCCGTTCATCGTGTCGGCGTCCGATCGCAAGTCGCCGATCACGCCCTACAAGCCGAAAAGACTGACCACCCAGGGGGTCAAGAACACCATTCGCGACTATATCCGTTGTGCCGAGCTCGCGCGCGAGGCCGGCTACGACGGTGTGGAGGTGATGGGCTCGGAAGGCTATCTGATCAACCAGTTCCTCGTGGAGCGCGTCAACGACCGCGACGATGAATATGGCGGCAGCGTCGAGAACCGTCAGCGGATCGCGGTCGAGATCGTCGAGGGCATCCGCAAGGCCCTCGGGCCCGATTTCATACTCATCTATCGCCTGTCGATGCTCGACTTGGTGGAAAACGGCCAGCGCTGGGAAGAAATCGTACGCCTGGCCAAGGCCGTGGAGGCCGCGGGCGCGACGATTATCAATACCGGCATCGGCTGGCAC
>DJIE01000212.1:2006-15753 GCA_002433465.1 Salinisphaera sp. UBA6602 | reverse complement strand
ACTTCATCATCATCTATCGCCTGTCGATGCTCGATCTGGTGGAAGGCGGCAGCACCTGGGATGAAATCGTTATGCTCGCCAAGGCCATCGAGAAGGCCGGCGCCACCATCATCAATACCGGCATCGGCTGGCACGAGGCCCGTATTCCCACCATCGTGACACGCGTGCCCCGGGCCGCCTTTGCCTGGGTGACGAAAAAGCTCAAGGGCGAAGTCGCCCTGCCCCTGTGCACCACCAACCGTATCAACATGCCGGACGTGGCCGAATCGCTGCTGGCAGACGGCACCGCGGACATGGTGTCGATGGCCCGCCCGTTCCTGGCCGATCCGGAGTTCGTCAACAAGGCGGCCAGCGCCCGCGTTGACGAAATCAATACCTGTATCGCCTGCAACCAGGCCTGTCTCGACCACACTTTTCAATGGAAGCGCGCGAGCTGCCTGGTCAACCCGCGGGCGGGCCATGAAACCAAGCTCAATTTCGGCCCGGCAAAGAAAATCCGCGATATCGCCGTGGTGGGCGCCGGCCCGGCGGGTTTGGAAGCCGCAACGCGGCTGGCCGAACGCGGCCATCGGGTTACGCTGTTCGACGGCGCCAGCGAAATTGGGGGCCAGTTCAACATGGCCAAGCGTATCCCTGGTAAGGAAGAGTTCTACGAAACGCTGCGCTACTACGCGCGCAAACTGGAACTGCTCGGCGTGGATATCCGGCTGAATACGCTCGTAGATGCCGACGATCTGGTCGCGATGGGCTTCGACGAACGCGTGATCGCCACCGGCGTGAACCCGCGTACCCCGGCGATCGAGGGTATCGAGCACCCAAGCGTGGCCTCGTATATCGATATCATCACCGGCCGCGTGGAGGCCGGACGCCGCGTTGCCGTAATCGGCGCGGGCGGTATCGGCTTCGACGTAAGCGAATTTCTCACCCATACACGTCCGTCGCCGGCCGAGGACAAACAGAAATTCTTCGATGAATGGGGGGTAGACCCGACCCTGACCCATGAAGCCGGGCTCATTAAGCCGGACCCGGAACCCTCGCCGCGCGAGGTCTGGCTGCTCCAGCGTACCGACGCCAAACCCGGCAAGGGGCTGGGCAAGACCAGCGGCTGGGCCCATCGCGCCTCGCTCAAGCACAAGGGCGTGCACATGATGGGCGGCGTCACCTACGAGCGTATCGACGATGCCGGGCTGCATATTCGGGTCGACGATCAGCCCCAGGTTCTGGACGTGGATACCGTGGTCATCTGTGCCGGTCAGCAGACGCGGCGCGAACTCGCCGACACGCTCGGCGCGCGCGGCGTCAAGACCCACGTAATCGGCGGCGCACAGCTGGCCGCCGAACTCGACGCCAAACGGGCCATACGTGAAGCCGCGGAGCTCGCGGCGGCGCTTTGAGCCAAGACCTGCCACGCGCGAGTGCGGGGCATCGATAAGACAGCGCGGGCGACGGCGATGCAAGGCCGCCGCCCGCGCACTTTTTAAGCGACCGCAATACGTTCGTCGCCGGCGCAGCAGCCGGCGGTTGAAGCGGCCGCTGATTTGACTGAGCACGGCGCGGCATTTTGCATGCGTACGCAATACCGCCACACTGCGTGCATCATGCAGTCGACACGTCCCGGTTGACCTCGATGGGCGACCTCAACAAGAGCCTGGGCCTGTTCGGCCTGATCGCCATGGGCGCGGCCGGCGTGCTCGGTACGAGCTGGATCTATACCAACGGCGAGTTCTTTGCCGCCTACGGTGCCGGCGGCGAGATATTCGGCCTGATCATAGGCGCGGTGCTGGCTGCCTGTGTTGCCTTTGCCTATGCCGAGTTGGCGTCGCGCTACCCGCGTGCCGGCGGCGAAATCGTGTATACGTTTGTGGCCTTCGGACGGCCCACGGCTTTCGTGGCCGGCTGGCTGCTGATCGGTGCCTATGTCAGCTCGCTGGCGTTCTATGTGGCGGCCGCCGGCGGCCTGCTTGCGAGGGTGTTTCCGGCCATCCACAGCGGCGCGCTCTATACCCTGGCCGGCGAGACGGTCCATGCCCCGGTATTGCTCATTGGCGCGACCCTGGCGATTGCCGTCTATGCGATCAACCGGCACGGACTGAAACTCGGCGGCGGCGTGCAGATCTCGCTGTTCCTCGCCATGCTGTTGATCGGCCTGGGCCTGACCCTCGTGGGGTTCGGCTACGGCGAACTTGATAATTTCTGGCCGGCCTATGCGGCCGATGGCAGGCCCGTGGCCGATACGCTGCGCTTCGTGTTGCCGGCGATGACCTTTCTGACCGGTTTTTCACTGGTGGGTATGCTCGCCGAAGACGCACGCCTGTCACCGCGGCTCATTGGCGTGGCCGTGATGACCACGGTCGTACTGGCCGGCACGTTCTATGTCGTCGTGCTCACCGCCTCGGCATGGGTCATCCCCTGGCAACGCACTGCCGAACTCGAGCAAGGCACGATCGATGCCTACCGTATCGCCGGATTTCCGGCGTTGGCCTGGGGCGCCTACGCCATTGCCCTACTTGGGCTTCTGACCAGCTTCATTGCCCTGTTCGCGGCCAGCTCGCGGGTGATGCTGGCGCTGGCCCGTGCCGGCCTGTTTCCGCGTGTTTTCGCCCGCGTCGACGCACACCGTGGCACGCCCGATGCGGCCCTGCTGTTCACGCTGATTCTAGTGCTCGCCCTGGGCGGGCTGGGCGAGGCCGCGCTGACCTGGTTTCTGGATACCGGCGGCATCTATATCGGCCTGGCCTGGTTGCTGGCCGTGGCCAGCCTCTACCGCATACGGTCCCTGCAGCCGGATGCCGACCCGCCCTATCGCGTACGCTGGCTGCTGCTGCCCGCAATCGGCGCGCTCGCGGCTACCGCGATCATCCTGCTCACGCTCCTGCCGGGAACCGGCATGTCGCTGCTGTGGCCGCACGAATACATCATCCTGTTGGTGTGGCTGATTTTGGGCACGCTGATCTACCGCATTGCACCGCCCGCCATGAGTCGCGATCGGGCCATGGCGGCGTTACTCGGCCCGGCGGCGGCAAACGCCGGCTCGGCTGATGGTTCTACGGCCTGTTAACGCGAGCGCCAATCTGCGCGCTGCGTGCCGGAAGTTCGCCAGGCAGGGCGCGAGGCGCGATATTTGGTGAGCCCAATGAACGACGAGCAGCGCGACATTGCAGCTCGCTCATGCCGCGAAACAACGCCACGCTCGCCGCGCATTGGATTGCGCGAAAATGGTTCGCGGCACGCCGATTTCGTTAATGTAGACAGGCCCTGAGGAGACACCTCGATGATTGAACGCCCGGTCCCCGTTGCCGCCCCCGTGGATAGCGCCCGTGTTCGCCATCTGCCCATTGCCGACAACGGCGAAGCGCTGGTGCCCGCGAGCCTGGCCCCCGACCGCGTGCTGGTACGCCCGCGCTACCATCTGGAAGGCCTGCCGGGCGCCCTGCCCGAGTGCTTTGTGCGCGAAGGCGTGCTGGAACGGCTGCTACAGGCAGCCGCGTCGCTGCCCTCGGGCTATCGGCTGGTGCTGTTCGATGCATGGCGTCCGCTGTCTCTGCAGCGCTGGCTGTTCGAGCGCTTTGCCCGTGAACTCGAGCAAGGCGGCGGGCTCGAGCATATCGACGAATTCGTATCCCGCCCCATGCCCGATCTCGCTCAGAGCCCGCCCTATCATCTGACCGGTGGCGCGGTCGATCTGTCCATCGCCGACGACCAGGGCCGACTGCTCGCCATGGGCAGCGACTTCGATGCCATGAGCGATACCTCGCATACGGCGTATTTCGAAACCGCGCCGGGCGACGACGCGCAGCCCCTGAACTGGCGCGACAACCGGCGCCTGCTCTATCACGCGATGGGCGATGCCGGCTTCGTCAACCTGCCCAGCGAGTGGTGGCACTACGACTACGGCGACCAGCTATGGGCCACGCTAGGCGGCCATCCACATGCGCTCTATGGCGCCGCGGAACCGGCGTTTCGCTGGGGCGAACTGCCCTATTGATCCCCCGCCGGAACAGCTGCCTGCGGCCGCTGCTTTGAACGCCACCAAAAGAAACGCGGGCCCGTGTCGGTTGTTTCTGCCAAAGAGTTCACGACGATCGAGTGCGGCGCGTGCTCTCGCACATGCGCGTGATCAAGCCGAGAAACCACCGACTGAATAATCTATTTTTGGGCCGGGTTGCGAATTCGTAATCCAAGCCGCCGTGTTGCGAGCGGTCAGCGCGTGTATTCGGCGATCAGGTCGACGAATTCACGGCCATAGGCGTCGCGTTTCTTCTCGCCGATGCCCGGTACGTTCTCCAGTTCTGCGGTGCTCGTGGGCCGGCGTGCCAGCATCTCGCGCAGGGTGGCATCGTGAAAGATCACGTAGGGCGGGACATCCTGTTCCTTGGCCAGACGCAGACGCAGCTCCCGCAGTGCTTCCCACAACGGTTCGTCTTCCATTTCGATGGGCGGCAGTTCCTTTTTCAGGCGGCTGCGCGCGCGCCCGCGCTTGCCGCTGCGATCCACGCGCAGCTCCAGTGTCTCCCGGCCCTTGAGCAGCGGCTTGCAGTGCGCGCCCAGGGCCAGACCGCCGTAGGCGGGATCGACGCGTACATATCCCAGGGCGATAAGCTGGCGGATGATGGATCGCCATTGCTTGGTTTCCACCTCGGCGCCCACGCCGAAGGTCGACAGCCCGTCGTGGCCGAGTTCAACCGCCCGATCGCTTGCGCTGCCGCGTAGATGGTCGATCACGTAACCGGTGCCGAAGCGCTGGCCGGTGCGATAGATCGCCGATAGCGCCATCCGCGCCAGCCGGGTCGCATCGTAGGTTTCGGGCGGGTTCAGGCAGGTATCGCAGTTGCCGCAGGGCTGTTCGCGCTGTTCGCCGAAATAACCCAGCAGGCTGACCCGCCGACAGCTGGCCAGCTCGCAGTAGGCCAGCATTGCATCGAGCTTGCTGCGTTCCACGCGCTTGCGCTCTTCGGGGGCATTGCCCTGCTCGATCATGCGCGAGCGCTGCACCGTATCGTTGAGGCCATAGAGCATCCAGGCGGTGGCCGGGGCACCGTCACGCCCGGCGCGCCCGGTTTCCTGGTAATAGGCCTCGATACTCGCCGGCAGATCGACATGGGCCACGAAGCGCACGTCGGGCTTGTCGATGCCCATGCCGAAGGCCACCGTCGCACACACGATCACGCCCTCTTCGCGCAGAAACCGCGCCTGATGGGTCTGACGCAGCTGCGCGGGCAGCCCGGCATGATAGGCCAACGCGGTCTTGCCGCGCTGATTGAGCCATTCTGCGGTTTCCTCGGTCTTGCGGCGCGACAGGCAATAGACGATCCCGGCCTCGCCGTCATGTTCGCGTTCTATGAAATCGAGAAGCTGCTGCTTGGCGCTGCCGCGTTCGGCAACCCGGTACTGGATATTCGGGCGGTCGAAGCTGTGCAGAAAAACGTTGGCCTGCTCGAGGCGCAGCCGTTCGATGATCTCGGCACGGGTCGGCAGGTCGGCGGTCGCGGTAAGCGCAACCCTCGGCACCTGGGGAAAGCGGTCGGCGAGCGCGGCCAGCGCGCGATACTCGGGCCGAAAGTCGTGCCCCCATTGCGATACGCAGTGGGCCTCGTCGATCGCCAGCAGCGAGATACGGCAATCGGCCACGAGATCGAGCATGCGCGGCTGCATGAGCCGTTCGGGCGCGACGTACACCAGGTCGATGGTGTTTGCGCGCATCGCCTGCTCGATGGCCTGCTGATCGGCGAAATCAAGGGTTGAGTTGAGATAGGCCGCGCGTACGCCAAGCTGTTCCAGTGCTGCGACCTGATCGGCCATCAGCGCGATCAGCGGCGAAACCACGATTGCCACGCCATCGCGTACCAGCGCCGGAATCTGATAGCACAGCGACTTGCCGCCGCCGGTCGGCATGAGCACGAGCGCGTCGTCGCCGTTGCAGACGGTATCGATGATTTCAGCCTGGCGGCCACGAAACGCGTCGTAACCGAAGACCGACTGGAGAACCCCCTGTGGCGTTGCCTGCTCGGCGGCCACGTCAGCCCAGCAGTGCCGCCGCCGACGGCGCCAGCGGAATCACGTAGAACAGCACGGCAAAGAAATGAAACACGCTGCCGCCAATCACGAACAGATGCCAGATCGCATGGTTGTACGGCATGCTGTTCCAGGCATAAAAGAGCACTCCCACGGTGTACGAAATACCGCCGGCCAGCAGCAGCCAGACCCCGCCCATGGCCACGTTCTCGATCACCGGGCCGATGACCAGCACCACCGTCCAGCCCATCGCCACGTAGAACGCGGTGGATAGATACTTGACGTTATTCAGCCGGGTGAGCTTTATCAGCACCCCACCCACGGCCAGCGCCCAGATCAGGGTGAAAAGCGTCCAGCCCCAGACACCGCGCAGGTTCACCAGCGTGAACGGCGTATAGGTGCCCGCGATGAGCACGTAGATCGCGAGATGGTCGAAAACCTTGAGCACGCTTTTAGCGCGCGGCGGATGGACCGCGTGATACAGCGTGGACGACAGGTGGCTGAGAATGAGCGCGATGCCGAAAATGGTTACGCTGACGACGTGCCAGACGTTACCCAGCTGCGTGGCGTATACCACCATCACCACCAGCCCGGCTATCGATAGTGCAGTACCGATACCGGAGGTGATGGCGTTGGCAATCTCTTCGCCGAGCGTGTAGCCGGCACTATTCACGCGACGCGTGAGCGGGGGTTGGGTGGTCGTATTCATGGCGCGCATTCTGCCATGCCCTTGCACGATTTGCCCCTTCAATATCGATGCGGCGTTCCCTGCGCCCGCCGCGCCTGCGCGCATGCGAAACCCTTGCTGGGTTTAGCCGCCTACACAAACAAAAAAGGCGCCCGCAGGCGCCTTTAATGCCAGTTCCGCGCTAGCGCCGGTTACTGGTTGGCCGCACGCGCAAAAGGCGGTTCTTCGATATTGTCCGAGACTTCATCCTTGTAATACTCCTCGGCCGAGAAGGTATCCACCTGGATGGCCTCGAGCCGCGCGGCTTCGGCCTTGCGGATCTTGGCGGCGTCGTCCTGGGTGATCACGCCCACGCCGACCGCCGACTCCAGCGCCTCGAGCAGGTTCGGGGCCTGGATCTGCTTTTTGTGCAGGGCCTTGCGAACCCGCATCGTCGGCTCCTGCGCTTCGCTGACCAGACGCCAGGCGTTGAGCAGACGGCCCATGCCGGGCTCGTCGTCGCGCGGCGTACCCATGCCGCCGGCCACGCGCTGGTACTGTGCGCCCGGCGCCTGAATGCTGGCCGCGACCGCACGGTCCATGGAGTCGCGCGGACCGGTGGACAGCGGATTGATCTTGAGCCAGAAGCGGCCCGGATAGCGCAGAATCCAACCCAGCACCGGCACGTCGAAGTTGGCATAAATGCCTTCGAAAGCCAGCTGTACCTGGTGCAGGCTGTAGCGCAACGCCCAGTGCACGAGGGGCAGGTCTTCCTTGCGACTGCCTTCGGCCTTAAAGCGACGCAGCGTGGTCACGCCGAACAGCATCCACGACAGGGCATCGGAGAAACGCCCGGAAATCTTGCCGCGCTGCTTGAGCTTGCCGCCGATCAGGAACATGGCCAGATCGGTCAGGAAGGCAAATCGGCTCGACGCCCAGCCGAGCTTGCGGAAGTACTGCGCGGTTTCATCGTTTACCGGCGTGCGGACGGTCCAGCCACGGGTAACCCCGCGCAGAATGCCGCGGAAGAAATTCTTAACCGAGTGACCCATCCAGCCCAGGATCGCCTTGCGGAAGGCCGGTACGTCGTCGGCCTGGACGGCGTTGAGCGTATCCAGCGCGAACGGATGGCAGCGTACTGCGCCCTGCCCGAAGATCATGAGCGTGCGGGTAAGAATATTCGCGCCTTCCACGGTGATACTCACCGGCGCGCCGGTATAACCGCCGCCGAGGATATTGTTCGGGCCCTGCATGACGCCGGCGCCGGCCATGACATCCATGCCGTCGGTCACCAGCTGCTGGCCGATCTCGGTGGTCTGCTGCTTGAGAATGGCCGAAATCACCGGCGGGTGGTTGCCATTGTCGACACCTGCACAGACATAGACGCGCGCGGATTCCAGGGTGTAGGTCAAAGCGGCGATTCGCGCGATCTTGGCCTCCACGCCTTCCATGAGGCCGATCGGAATACCGAACTGCTCGCGCACGATGCTGTACGGACCCACCGCAGCGGCACTCGTCTTGGCCAGGGCCACACCGCTGGCCGGCAGCGATACGGCGCGGCCGCCGCCGAGCTGTTCCATGAGCATGCGCCAGCCCTGGCCGGCCCCGTCGACGCCGCCGATGATGTTTTCCACCGGCGCGACCACGTCCTTGCCGTAGATGGGGCCATTGTCGAAAGCGCCGATCGGCAGATGATGATCGCCCAGCTCCAGCCCGGGCATGCCCTTTTCGAGCATGACCACGGTGATGCCGGGAAATTCGCCCTTGCCCAACAGGTTGTCCGGGTCGTGCAGCGAGCAGGCAAGGCTGACGATATTGGCGATCGGCGCCAGCGTGATGTAGCGCTTGGAGAAATTCAGTCGAATCTTGGCTGCGCCGTCATCGTCCTTGAATACCACGCCCTCGGCCTTGATCGAGGCCGCATCGGAGCCGGCCGTGGGCTCGGTCAGACCAAAGCACGGTACATATTCGCCGCTCGCAAGCCCCGGCAGATACTTGTCTTTCTGCGCCTGGGTGCCGTACTCGAGCAACAGCTCCGCTGCCCCCAGGGTATTGGGGATAACAATCAGGGTGCCGACCGGGCCCAGACCCGAGGTCTTGGTCATGACCGCACTGCGGGCGAGCACGGAGAAGCCGGAACCGCCGTACTCTTTCGGAATGATCATTCCGAAAAAGCCCTTGTCACGCAGAAACTGCCAGATATCGTCGGGAATGCGGCGGGTTTCGCGCAGCTTCCAGCCATCCACGCGATGCAGCAATTCTTCTACCGGGCCATCCAGAAACGCTTGTTCTTCCTCGGACAAGCCCGGATAGGCTTCGTCCATCATGGCACGGAAATTTGGATTACCGCTAAAAAACTCGCCGTCGATCCAGACCGAGCCGGCCTCAAGGGCATGGCGCTCTGTATCCGATATTTTCGGCAATAGTTTGGCGTCGTTGATCTTCTTCAGAAGTGTCGCAAACATGGCATCTCCATGGCTCGAAGCGTCGGGAGCGCGGCTCGACGAAAGCTCGCAGGCAAGCTGTGGCCGCACTGGGTGCTTACCCGACTATACCCGCGCCCGATGCGCTGCACAAAGGTAATTTCCAATACCCTGGCGCCGCTTTTGATCGACCGGTACACGCATTACCCTGCGCGATTTCAAGTTGCCCGCAATTATTTCAGCCAGTTATGCAAACTTGGGCACATACACGGAGCTTGATACAGTCGCCTAGAATTTGGCGCGTAATGAGTGTTACCCGTGATTGATCGATACCCCAGAACCACCAGCGAACGTGAACGGACGCTTTCGCGTCTGGACCCCGCAACGCGTATTCGTATCGAAGCCGCAGCGCTGGAATTGTTTTCCGAGCGTGAGTTCCATCGCGTCAAGCTGATCAACATCGCGCGCGAGGCCAGAATCAGCCTGCAAACGCTGTACAAATACTATGGCAGCAAGGAAGCGGTGCTGTTCGCCAGCCTGGATACCTGGCTGGGCGATCTGGCCAATCGCATGATCGATCATCTCCAGGGCATCGAAAATTTCGAGGATCGCCTGCGCAAGGTGTTCTGGGTGCTGCTCGATTATTTCGAGCGCAATCCCAAGGTCGCGCAGATCATTCTGAGCTCGGTCTATCTGAGCACCTGGCGTGACGACGACACCTTCCGTCAGCCGGCGCTCATGTCGGTATTTCTGGGCGTGATCAATGACGGGCGCGAACGTGGCGTGCTCACCGACGAAGTCGACGAGATCGAGATTTCCGATTTTATCTGGGGGGTGGCCAATCGCATGGTGGCGATGTGGTTACTGCGTGGCCGCAAGCGGCCCCTCGCCGAGAAGGCACCGGCCATGTTCAACATGGTTTGGCGTGCTATCGCCAGCGAACGTGTGCTCGCCGAGCAGCTCAGTGAGCGCGCGCCGGCCAGCGAACCGGCAACCGCCGCGGGCTGACGCGACAATCGCTCGCCCGGCCCCGGCGATCCACGGCAGGCGCGGGTGCGCTACATGGTATAGCTGGTGCGTCGATTCTCGAGCATTCCGGCAAGCAGCGTTTCCAGGCGTTGCTGCGTGGCACCGCCGTCCTGGGCGGCGAACTGAACTCCGATGCCGGCCGGGCGCTGGCTGCCGGTGTTGCGCGGCGTAACCCACACGACCTTGCCGGCGACGGGCAGACGTTCGTTCTGTTCCACCAGGTGCATCAGCAGAAACACGTCTGCGCCCATATCGTAAGTCGTCTGGGTCAGATACTGCTGTTTCACGAACAGCCCACCGTTGGTCACGAACGGCATATAAGCGGCACACAGCTCGGCGCGGTCGGCCACATCCAACCGAACGATTCCGGACTGGCTTGCAACATTCTGTTCGGGCATCTATCTACTCGGCTTGCGCTTGAGACGGGTTTTCAGATCCAGCAGCAATGACTCTACCACCAGTTGCCAGTCGGCATTGCTGCGTGCCAGGCGCGCAGCCTCGGCCACCTGCGCGCACCAGGGCTGAAAAGCATGCGGGTCCATGCGCGTGGCGACCCGTGCCAGGCTCTCCGGCAACGCCTGTGAGTTATCGGCCGGATCGCCGTTTTTCATGAGGGCGAGCGATAGCAGGCCGCTCGCCCGGCGATAGAGCCAATCGGTCAACAGATCCGCTGGCTGCTTTGCCAGGCGTTCCGCGGCCGAGGCCGGGTCCTCGCGATTGCGTATCACGTCGGATAGCGCGCTGTCCCAGCCGTCGATCAGGGTGGCGTAATCCTGGGCGTGGCGATCGACCACGGCGAAGGGTGTGCGCAGACTGTCGACATCCAGGCCGTCGCAATCGACCTGCCGTGCCTCAAGCCACTGCCTTGCCTCGACGGGCTCCGGCGGCGCGAGCCGCCAGAGCTGGCAGCGGCTGCGTATCGTGGGCATCAATGCCGATACACGGTCGGTGACCAGAACGATATGACAGGCCGGCGGCGGTTCCTCGAGCGTCTTGAGCAGACTGTTCGCAGCGCTGGGCGAGAGCGCCTCGGCCGGGTCGATCCAGCCGATACGGCCGCTATCGTACTGGGGGGTAAGCTGCAGCCGTTGGGAGAAGGCGCGTACCTGGTCGACCTTGATGAGTTTGCCGGTCTCCTCCGGTGTCAGGCGCGAGATATCCGGATGGGTTTCAGCCTGGCGCTGGCGGCAGGCCGCACAATGGCCGCAGGCATCGCCGTTACGGTCGGGCTCGCGGCATAGCAAAGCAGCCACGATACGCTCGGCAAACACGCGTTTACCGATGCCCGGCGGGCCGCACACCAGCAGCCCGTGGGCGACACGGTCCATCGCCATCGCCTGGGCCATACGCGCCCAGAGGGTGGCATGCCAGGACGGCTTGGCGACGTCGTCGGCGGGGGTATCGCTCATATCAGATCGGCCAGCGCCTGCTCGATATGGCGACGAACGACATCGGGGTTTTCGCCCGCGTCGATCACGCGATAGCGCGCCGGCTGTGCCTCGGCACGTGCCAGATACGCCGCGCGAACGGTTTCGTGAAAAACCAGCGTTTCCCGATCGAACCGATTGCCCTCGCCGCGCTTGCCGGCACGTGCCAGCCCTTGGTCGACCGGCAGATCAAACAGCAGCACCCGGTCCGGGCGGCGTTCGCCCTGGACGAGGGTTTCCAGTGCCGCGACCGTTTCGCTGCCCAACCCGCGTGCGGCGCCCTGATAGGCATAACTGGCATCGGTAAAGCGATCGGTGAGCACCCAGGCGCCGCGACTCAGGGCCGGCTCGATTACCTCGTTCAAGTGGGCGGCGCGGGCGGCGAAGACCAGCAACAGTTCGCTCATCGGCGGCATGGGCGTATCGTATTCGCCCATGAGCACGCCGCGTATCGCTTCACCGAGCGCGGTACCGCCCGGCTCACGCGTGCAGACCACGTCATGGCCGGCTGCCTCGAGCATCGCCGCAACGGCTGCGATCTGGGTGCTCTTGCCGGCACCCTCCCCGCCTTCGAAGGCAATAAAACGCGCCCCGTCATCCACGACCGCCACGCTCAAGAGCCCCGCTGATACTCGTCGACCGCGCGATTGTGCTCGGCGAGCGTGTCGGAAAACACGTGGCTGCCGTCGCCACGCGAGACGAAATACAGCGCAGTCCCCGGCTCCGGATTGAGGGCAGCCTTGATTGCCGCGCGCGAGGGCATGGCAATCGGCGTGGGCGGCAAGCCGGCCCGGGTATAGGTGTTGTAGGGCGTATCGCGGCGCAGATCCGAACGCCGGATATTGCCGTCGTAGTCCTCGATGCCGTAGATCACGGTCGGGTCGGTTTGCAGGCGCATGCCCTTCTCGAGCCGCCGTGCGAACACGCCGGCGATCCGCCCACGCTCGGCCGGCACCGCCGTTTCCTTTTCGATGATCGACGCAAGAATCAGCGCTTCGTAGGGTGTCTCGACCGGCGTATTTTCGGAACGCTGTTCCCATTGTGTATCGAGATAGCGCTGCATCGCCTGGTAGGCGCGCTTGAGAAACGCGATATCGGTCATGCCACGTGGAAACAGATACGTGTCCGGCATGAAGCGCCCTTCCGGATTTTCATCCGGATGGCCTATCGCGGCCATCACCTCGGCGTCGCTCTTGCCGGTCAACTGATGATCGATCGCGTCGTTTTCGGCCATGAGCTTGCGGAATTCGGAAAAACGCCAGCCTTCGACCAGGGTAAGCCGATATTGCCGTGTCTTGCCCGAAACCAGCAGTTCCAGCAGATGGGCGGGTGTCTGGCGCGCCGGCACCACGTACTCGCCGGCTTTGATGTCGCCAGCCACACCCTGAAAGCGCGCATACAGCGACAGGTATTTCGCATCGCGGGGGCGCGTGATGATGTCTTCGGCCAGCAGGCGCTGGGCGATGGCGGTGAAGCTCATCCCGCTATCCACGGTCAGCAGCTTGCCCTCGCCGTTGTTCAGCGGCGAATTGAAAAACCGGGTCGTATCGATCGCCAGCGCGGCACATGCCAACACGCCCAGGCCGATCACAACCCATACCACCCGTTTAATCACCGCTACCTGCCTTGTCGTTGCTCTCGCTGCGTTGAGTCGCGCGAGTGTCGAGTTCGTTCAATAAGCTGCGCGCGTACTCGGCCGCCGATTCGCTCTGGTCAAGCGCACGACCATCAAGATGCGATATCGCGACCACCCCGCCCACGCTGTTGCAGGCGACGCTGGCACTGCAACCGCTGAGGTCCGACGGGCGGATATCGCGTTCGCTTACCCGCCTACCGGCTTGTTCGAGCTTACGCCAGAGCCGCTGGCGTGTGGCCCCGATGATACCTGCCCGCGCCAGTCTCGGGGTGTACCACTCGCCATCGGCATCAATAAAGAAAAGGTTTCGCATGGTGGTGGCAATCACGAACCCTTCGGCATCGGCCATCCACGCATCGGCCTGGCCGCGGGCGTCGCACTCCGCGCGCGCCAGCACCTGCTCAAGCCGGTTGAGATGCTTGATGCCGGCCAGGCGCGGCTGGATGGCCAGCTCGATCGAGCATCGCGCCAAAGCCAGCGGCGCGGGCACGCCCCGCGCATGCGCGGGCAGTTCGTGTGCGCTCACGATACGGCGCGGCCGCGGCGGGTTTGG
>DJIE01000212.1:0-1686 GCA_002433465.1 Salinisphaera sp. UBA6602 | reverse complement strand
GGGGTTTGGCGGCATATAGCCGCGCCCGCCGCTGCCCCGCGTGACCATGATCTTGCATACGCCGTAGTCGGCGTCGCCGAACAGGGCCCGGATATCGTCATGGATATCGGTTTCAGCCGGCGTGCCGAGCCCGAGCGCGGCGCAATCATGCTGCAGGCGCCGCCAATGCTCCGACCAGGCCAACGCACGTCCGGCTTCGATTCTCAACGTACGAAAGATGCCGTCGCCATAGGCCAGGCCGCGATCGCCCACCGGCACCGCAGACATGGCGTGACCGTCGACGCGAACCCGTTCATCCATAGGCATGGCCGCTGCCATCGACAAAGCTGCGCAACACGCCGCGTGCCTTGATACGGGTTTCTTCAAGCTCCTTCTCGGCAATCGAATCGGCCACGATGCCGGCGCCGGTACGCAACGTCAGATCCTGGCCCTGCTGGGTGAGCGAACGGATCACGATATTGGTATCCAGCCGACCACAGCGGCTTAGATAGCCGATACTGCCGGTATAGGCGCCACGTGGCTCGTTTTCGAGTTCGGCGATGATTTCCATGCAGCGCACCTTCGGGCAGCCGGTGATCGTGCCGCCCGGAAATACGGCCTTGAGCGTCGCGCCGGGGCCCACTGCCGGCGCCAGCGTACCGCGAATATTCGACACGATATGGTGGACGTGCGCATAGGATTCGATACACATGAGCTCGTCGACCTCGACCGTGCCGGGCCGACAGACGCGACCCAGGTCGTTGCGTTCGAGATCGATGAGCATGACGTGCTCGGCCCGTTCTTTCGGATGCCGGATGAGCTCTTCGGTCATGCCGGCATCGGTGCCGGCACTACGCATACGGGTACCGGCGATCGGCCGGGTTTGGGCGATACCCTGGTCGATGGATACCAGGCGCTCAGGCGACGAGCATACAAGCGCGGCGTTGCCCCAATGCACAAGCCCGGAAAACGGTGCCGGGTTCGCCGCGCGCAGAGCCGCATAAACGCGCGCCGGCGTAACGTCGTGCTGCAGGCGTCCATGCCAGGCGCGGGACAGATTGGCCTGGAACACGTCGCCGGCATGAATCAGTTCGCGCGCGCGCTCGACGTTGGCCATATAGATCGAGGGCGGCTGCTCCTGCCATGTTGCGGGCAGCGCCTGCGCCGAGAGCGCAGACCGCATGCCCTGCGCCAGATCGTCGCGCATGATGTCCAACGCGTCGGCGTGGTCGGTCTCGGCCACGAGATACAGCGTCTGTTCTAGCCGGTCGTGCACGAACGCGGCGGGACAGCGTACCGCGAGCGCGTCCGGCAGTGCCGCGTCCGACATGCGCGCCATAGTCAGGCTCGGTTCGATACGGCCGGCCATTTCATAGCCCAGATAGAGGAACCAGCCGCCCACGAACGGCAGCCCCGGCACATGGCTGCGGCGCTGGTCGGCCGCGCGCTGATCCAGCGCGGCAAAGAAATCGGTGTGCGCGTCTTGCGCGGTGACGGTGAGCGTGTCGCCAGGAAACCCCAGCAGCATATCGAAGCGGCTCTGTGCCGCCGCGCCGGCGCTGCTTTCCAGAAGAAACGGATAGCGCTCGGGGGCCAACGCCGCCACCCGGGCAAGATCCGGCGTGTTGCCTAACGGTATTTCGACGATATGCACATCGCCGGAAATTGACTCGCGCACAGACGTGGGCGAACGCGGTCCGCGCGCCT
>DJIE01000206.1:9670-17399 GCA_002433465.1 Salinisphaera sp. UBA6602 | reverse complement strand
AACGTGCCGATCGCGCGTGTTTCGAAGCCTTCGAGGCCCACCGCGGCCAGTGCAGCCAGCGCGCGTTCCAAGTCGCGCCCGGCCACGCGCCGAAAAGCGCCGAGGCGCCCCCACAGCCCAAGCGAGACGAGATCGAGCACCTGCATGGGAAAATTTCGATCGAGCTCGCTTTGTTGTGGTAGATAGGCAATGTCCCGCCGGGCAATGCCGGACAGCCGAATACGACCGTCGTCGACCCGCAGGGCCCCCATGAGGCCCTTGAGCAACGTGGACTTGCCGGCCCCGTTCGGGCCAACCACCGCCGTCAGTGAGCCGGGCGCGAATCGCCCCGACAGGTGGTGTACCGCCGGATGCCGTCGATAGGACAGCGTCAGGTTCTCCAGCTGGATATCCGGGCTCGTGCTCATCCTGAAAAACCACCCAGAGCCCAGCCCACGGCCAGCCACAATACGGCTGTCAGCGCGAGCGTGGCCCCAAATCGCTGGACGGCTGAAGCCCGCAAAGTGGAACGCGGGCTCATTGCCGTGTGCCAGCAACAATTATCGAAACCGACGCAACGCGGTATGTCCGACATCGCATTAGAGCGCGATTCAAGCGCGTGTCGCTGCGCGTCGATCTTGCCCGGGTTCGCGCTCGGGCACGGTTATGAAAGCGTATATGTGCGTGGACCACATCGTCGACTCATACTTGAATAATGTTACGTTATAACATCTCTATTATCGTCGAGCATTAGGTCTTTACCCGCACCGATCGCGCGCCCGGGATCACGATCACGCAAGCTGCAGTGGGGTGCTACCACCTGTGATCGCTTGGTAAAATGCGTAATCGGCCGCGTCCAAGGGCTCGCGCCAATGGACGTATTCAGCGTGGCGAGTCCCGCACTTGCGCTCCGTATAACAACGCCCGAGCCCTCCCGATGCAGTGCGCTGGGCTCAGCGTGACGCGGCCGCTGTCGTATCGTGTCCGGCCGAACCCGGCCGCCAATACCGACGCTAACTCACGGGGCGGCGCCGTCGACCTCGTCAGGATCGCAGGTCTTTCGGTACGCGGCGCTTGGGTCGTCGTGACGATATCTGCCGATCGGATTGATCCCGCGTCGAGCGCTCGGCGGCGGTCGCTTATTCGTTATAGATCGAGTAGCCGCCTTTGATGACCCGGCTGTTGAGCGGTGTGGCCGAGAGCATCTTTTCGAGCGCGGCTTGCGGCTTCATTTCGCCTTCGACACGCTCAGTCGGCATATCGTGGACATCGAACTGGCCCACGCGCTTGACGTCCAGCGAGACCGGGCAGCGTGTGGCCTGCGTGAATACCGCGACTGCATCGCCTAGCGGCATCGACGGAATCGTTATAGGAAGCGCCTTGTTCTCGCAGTGGTAATAACTCGCGTCCTGGGCAAGGACATAACCCGGAACAGTCATAGCAATCAGCAGTACGAGCACGGTCAATGGCTTGTTCATGGAACCCTCGGTGTTCATGGATGACGGACGGTAAATAAGATACAGCGATAATGTTTCGCAACTGTCACACAGTTGAGCTGAACGGCATCGCAACGAATCGCCATGAAACAAACCCGCGCAGTGGCGCCCAGGCTCGCTTGGTGGATCGGGGCGAGAATTACGCCCGGGTTTGCCAGTCAATAAGTGCGATATCTCCCCAGGCGCCCGGGCCACGTTCTAGTCGATAGCGACGTAGGCGGTAGGCAATGCCCATTTCATCGAGCACGTCGCAGAGCGCGTATGCACGCTCGCGATGACGCTCGTGTCCGTCATACTGCACCCGCAAAGGCGCCGCGTAGGGCTCACCTATGCTTTGTGCGAGCACGACGTGCCGCGTGGCACAGCGATGCATTTTGGTCAGGGCTGCCGCGATATCCTGCATACGATAGAACGCGTTACAGCCGAAGATGACGTCGACCGAACAGGCGGGCGTTTCTTCCCAGCGGTAGGGCCACAGGGATGGTCGCTTAGCTGCGTCGCTATCCCAGCCTTGCCATAACGCCGCCCGCATCGACGGGGACGGTTCGACACCGACAAGCTCGTCGACATAACCGGCAAGACGCTTCGTGAAAGCGCCTGTCCCGGGCCCGATCTCCAGCAGCCGATCGTCTGGACAAAGCAACGCTCGCACATCGGCGACCAACACGTCAGCATGTTGAGCCAGCGGACTTCGTTCATCGTATGCTGGCGCATAGGCCTGCCAGAACGCTTCCTCCGCGGCGGAATCGCACCAACGGCTATCCTGCGCGGCGGTCTGTTCAAAGGCCGCTTGCCAGAAGCTCGAAGCATCGATCGTGTTTTCAAGCATCGTTGCTGCACCTCGAATACGATTAGGCAATACAGCTTCAGCAAAACCGGCCCATGCCTAGCCGGCTAAATGGTTATGTTATAACATAACGCTCAGGGATTCGATGTTTTACCTTCGGGGGAAAGATGCCGGCTGATTCTGGCAGGCGCCGGCGCGCGCCGACCGTTTTTATTTCTACCATGCTATCAACTGCCCTGCTGTACGCGAATGGCGTGCAGGCACAGCAGACAGCCCCGCGCCAGACGCCCAACGGTCACGGCGTCACCACGCTCGACGAACTGGTTGTCACCGGCGTGGGTCGGCCGGAACCGCTCAGCCAAATCGCCAGCACCATGCAGGTGATCGACGCAGAAGAAATCCGCACCTCTCACAGCACGTCTGTAACCGATCTGCTACAGGAACGGGCGGTGGGGTTCTTCAGCGACTGGACGCCCGGCCAGACGTCAATCAGCATTCGCGGCGCGCGTAGTGACGGCCAAGGCCGCGATTTTCGCGGCCAGGTTCTGGTACTGCTCAATGGCCGTCGTGCCGGCACGGCGAATCTGTCCAAACTTTCGCCCGATCAGCTTGAACGCATCGAAATCATCCGCGGGCCGGCCTCGGTCGCCTATGGCAACCAGGCGATGGGCGGGGTGATCAATCTGATCACCCGCAATGGCCGCACCGTCGAGGGCGGCACGGCAGCTATCGAAGGCGGCAGCTATGACTACGGCAAGATCAGCGCCGAATACGGCGGCACGCTGTCCGACGACATGGCTGGCTACGTGGGCGCCAGCGGGACCACCCACGGCGACTATGACGGCGGCTCGGGCGCCGGACGGCAGGTCAATACGGCGTCCGATCGCGCCAGCGCGCTCGCCGCTTTCAGCTGGGATCTGGCACCCACTCACTGGCTGGATCTCACGGCGCGCACCAGCGGCGTCTACGACGTCGGCTTTCGTGGCTCGTCCTGGGATTACGACAATACCGGCGACCGCTGGAATCGCTCGCTCGACCTGGTCTACGCCGGCGTACTCGAAGAACAGGGCATCGATCTCAACGCCCATTTCTATGCGTTTCGCGATGTCGACTCGTTCCATTGGGGCTCGGAAGCCGCCGGCATCGATACCGACAACAACCGGCGCGAGCTTACCGCCTACGGTCTGCGTTTCACGCCGTCCGTGGCGCTGACCGATACCACCACGCTGTTGCTGGGTTTCGACGGCGAGCAGTCCGAACTGCGCAGTACACGCAGCCGTTCCATGGTCAGCGGCGCGCCGATCGCCCAGATCGCGCCCTACGACAATAACGAGGACAACCTGCTCACGGCCGGTTATGCCGAACTTACCCAGTCGCTGCTCGACGATCGCCTGACCGGTCGCGCCGGGATCCGCTACACCCGCAACGACATCAGCCTGAAGGACACGCCCAACATCAACCTGGGCGGCGATACCGATCGCGCGTTCGATGGTACGACCTACAGCCTCGGCCTGGCATACGCGATCAGGCCGGATCTGAAGATACGCGCCAGCCACGCTACCGGCTTTCGTTCGCCGACCGGCAGCGAACTGGCCGGCGAGTTCTCGTCGGTACTCACGCCCGATCGCATCACGCGCGGCAATCCCGACCTCGACCCGGAAGAAAGCGAGCAGTACGAGATTGGCCTGACCTATGCGCCGGGCCGCGTGTTCTTCGATGTCGCCGTGTTCGATCAGACCATCAGCAATCGTATCAACAGCCGCGTGATCGACGCCCGCGGGCCGGAAAGCAGCGACGATATTTCGGAATACGTGAACGCCGACGACGAAGCCCGTGTGCAGGGTGTCGAACTCCAGACCGAAGTCGATGCCGCGCCCTGGCTCGGACTCACCGATCAGCGCGTGACGATCGGGCTCGACGGTACCTGGAATTTCAAAATGGAGGCCGATGGCGTCGATCGTCAGGACAGCGGTCCGTACGCCGACAAGCTGCAACGATTCAACGAATACCAGGCGGCGCTGCGTCTGGGTTACGAATGGCGCGATCGCTGGGGCGTCAAGCTGATCAGCCTGTTCAACGGCCCGATGTATTACGACACGGAAGAAAACCTGCTGGACAGCGCGGAACCGGCCAGCGACTACGTCCATCGCAAGGACGCCTACTGGGTGTTCAATCTGCAGGGCCACTACAACGCCACCGACTGGCTCACGGTCTTCGGCGGGGTCGATAACCTGTTCGACAAGAACGAACACCCGATCTTCATCGCATTGGACGAACCGCCCTATATCTCCGATCCGTCGGCCTCGAACGGCGGCCGCGGCAACTCCATGCGTGGTCGCTTCTTCTTCGCCGGTCTGCGTGCCCGCTTCTGATGATCTTGACTCGGCGGCAATTGCTGGCGGGTGCGGCCGGCCTATGTGCGAGCGCACTCGATCCGCTGGCGGCAGCACCGGATCGCAACGCCGGCTGGCCGCGCGTGATCACCGACGCCTTGGGCCGGCGCGTGCGTATCGAGCGTATGCCGCGCCGTATCGTGCCGGTATTCTCGAGCAATACCGAAATCGTGGCCGCACTCGGGGCGGCTGATCGTATTGCCGCTATCGATGGGCTGACCCACTATCCGCCCGAAATCATCGATCGGCCGCGTATCGGCAACCGGATCGGCTTCAGCCCGGAACGCATCGCCCGTCTGAATGCCGATCTCGTGATTCTCACGCCAGCCCGGCATGCGGCCGCCCAGCTGATGCGGCCCATGCGGCTGGCGGGCATTCCGTTGCTGGTGCTCGAGCACCCGACGCTGGCGCGTATTCTCGACAATATCGCCTTGATCGGACACGCGATCGGCAACGCCTCGCAAGCACAATCGCTTATCGCCAAAATCGAGACCGGGCTCGATACGCTGGCTGGGCGTCTGTCGTCCCAGTCGCCGAGGCGGGTCTATTTCGAAACCGGCGCCGCAGGACGCAGCGGCTTTTTGTCGGTGCGACCGGACACCTATACCGACGATATCCTGCGCCATGCCGGGGGTGTCAACGTCTTTGCCGAGACCGATGCACTGTCGCAGGTCAGCGGTGAGGCGGTGTACCGCGCCAACCCGGATCATATCCTCGTCGCCGGCAGCCAAGCCGACGTAGCGGCACTGCGTGCACGCCCGCACTGGAACGCCATCCCGGCTGTGGCGGCGGGTCGGGTCGATGCGATCGAGCGTGCCCAGGTGCTTATCCCGGGCCCGCGCGTGGTCGAGGGCGTAGGCAGTGTGGCCCGGGCGCTGTATCCCGATCTCGCAAAGGCCGCCGACGTATGACGCGCCACTTCGGTATCGCCCCGGCCGGGATCGCCTTGCTGTTCGCCGCCGCCGTGCTGTCCATGGGTATCGCCATGATGCTCGGCGCAGAACTGCTCGGCCCCGACCGCCTGTTGCCGCTACTGTGGCCGGCATCGGCCGACCACCCGCTGGACCGTCTGCTCATCGATTGGCGACTGCCGCGCGTGCTTACCGCGTTTCTGGTCGGCGGCCTGCTCGGGGTATCCGGAGCGATATTTCAGGGTATTTTTCGCAATCCGCTGGCCGATCCGTTCTTGATCGGTACCGCGCCGGGGGCCGCGCTGGGTGCCACCCTGGCCTTGCTCGCCCCCGCGCTGGCGCCATTTCAATGGATCGCGCCGCTGCAGCTATTGCCGATGCTGGCGTTTCTGGGCGCGTTCGGGGCAACGCTGGCGGTGTTGCTGCTTGCGCGTCTGGCGCGCGTTCGGGATACGGCCGGCCTACTGTTGGCCGGGGTGGCCATGGCCGCGTTTCTCGGCGCGCTGCGTAGCTATCTCATGCTCGCCCTGGCGGACGAAACGATCAGCCTGCAGGTGGTGTTGTCGTGGACGCTCGGCGGTATCCAGATTCCGTTCTGGCGCGAGCTGGGGCTGATCGCGGTGGTTGCATTGTTGTTGCTGGCGCTTGCCTATCGGCTTGCCGACGGTCTGGACATGCTCGGTCTGGGCGACGACGTCGCACGTAATATGGGCCTGCATGTCGAACGCTTCGTATTATGGGCAACGCTGCTGGCCTCGGCGATGGTCGCGCTCGCGGTGACCTGGGGCGGCACTATCGGTTTTGTGGGCCTGGTCGTGCCACATCTGGTGCGTTGGCCGCTCGGTCCGCGGCATGGCCCGCTGCTGCTGATCTCGGCGTTGGTCGGTGGCAGTCTGTTGACTCTGCTCGACGGCCTCGCGCGCAGCCTGTTACCGCCGGCCGAGATTCCGCTGGGGCTGCTGACGGCGTTGATCGGCGCGCCGTTCTTCATGCTCTTGCTGGCCCGGCATAGCCGCCGATGAGCAAGTCGATACACCACGGCGATCCGCTCGCCCGCCTTTCGGGTGTACGCCTGGCCAAGGCCGGTCACAGCGTGCTCGACGGCGTGACCCTCGATGTGTTCGCCGGCGAACTCCTCGCGGTGGTCGGGCCGAACGGCGCCGGCAAGAGTAGCGCGCTCAAATGCCTCGGCGGCATCGAAACCGACTGGCAAGGGCATATCGAACTCGCCGGAAGCGCACTTGAGGGCTTTGCGTCGGCCGAGCGGGCACGACAGATCGCCTATCTGCCGCAAATCTTCGCGCCGCATTGGGAACTGAGCGTGGCCGATCTGCTTGAGATCGGCCTGCAACGCGGACGACCAACGCTAGGTTGGCGCCCATGGGCCGGACCGCGGCAAACCACGGCCGAACTGCTGGCACAGCGCACGCGCCTGCTCGACGACCTCGAGCTGAGCGGCTTTCTCGAACGCCGTTTCGCATCGCTGTCCGGCGGCGAACGAGCCCGTGCGCTGCTGGCGCAGGCGCTGGTCACGCAACCGAACCTGCTGCTCGCGGACGAACCCATTGCCAGCCTCGATCCGGCCCATCAGCTTCGAACGATGCAGTACCTGCGTCGCTGTCGCGACCGAACAGCGTCGGTCGTGGTGCTCCACGATCTCAATCTGGCACTGCGGTTTGCCGACCGGATCGCAGTCATGGCCCATGGGCGGGTCGTCGCTTGTGGCACCACGGCGCACATCGTGGCGAGCGATATTCTGGCCCATGTCTTCGACGTACGCTTCGAAGCCCATACCACCTGTTGGGGCGAAGCCTTGCTGGCGAGTTGACTAGGGCACCCGGGCGACGCGCTCGTGGCCTAGTCAGGCGTGGCGAACGACTATGCCGACGGCGCGATGTTCAGGACCGGCTCGGCCACCTCAGGCGCGAATTCCTCATGCACGCCCAGCTTGCCGCGGGGCAGGCGCACCGGCGTGGTCTGAAGCGCTTGAGCCAGGGCGGCCATTTCGGCCTTCGACTTGCGCGGCGTGTGCGCGCCCCAGATCAGTTGCAGCCGCTCGCGCGGTATCATCGCGGCCGCGGCGTGGAAATCAGCACTGCATTCGAAGGGATCGAGCGCGCCGGTGACAAAGCGCACCGAGGCGAAGCGCGCGCCCGCCGCGCG
>DJIE01000206.1:1860-9356 GCA_002433465.1 Salinisphaera sp. UBA6602 | reverse complement strand
GCGCCCGCCGCGCGGGCGACGCGACGCTTTTCGGCCATTCTCGCACTCGTGAGCCAATTCGAATCGGCATACACATGTCCGGTCGCCATGCGCCGAATGACCCAATATTTCGTTCAGGTTGAGTGCATACAGCCCGGGCCCAGTCACGCGGTTGTCCACCGCTGCGCGTACGTACGCCAGCCAGCGCCGACGACAACCGAGCATGGTCGGTAGCGGGCCGCGCCATGTCGACGCGACGAGGGCGTGATGGGGCGAAGCCGCCGGCGCAGCCGTGAAGTGACGCAGCACGTAGCCGGCAGCCACGATCAAAGCAGGCGGTGCAACAGGTAGGCCAGGAAATCGGACATGGCCGCGGGCGTCCAGTCCATGCGTGGCTTGTCGGCGGTGCCAAAACCCGGCCAGTCGACCGCTACCGTCGTCAGCCGATGCGCCAGACAGGCCTGCAGCGACGCCATTTCGTGGCGGGTAGCGATCGAGAATACTGCCGACAACAACAGCGCAACCGGCCCCGTACCGCACCAGGTCGCCGCACAATCGACACGGCGCCCTTGCCAGGGCCACGTGAAAAAGGCTTCGCGCGATGGTTTCATCGCAGCCTGTGGCCCTGCGGATTGCTGTTCCATATCGGCGTACCCAGGCTTGCGTTTACGCAGCCAGTCACGCAAGGCGCCCTACGGTTTTTGGCTCGATCGCGCCTTGCAATCGGGTCATACGTTACCCATCGCCGGCCGTCGCGTCGGCATCGCCTTGGCCCAACGGTGCCCATAGGACGTCGCCCACAGCGTCGCCGATCAGAACATGCGACAACGATGACGGGATCGCCATCGCCGTGACCTCGACGCCGGTCGAACCGCGCACGACGATGGTTTGGGTCTCGTCTGCCAATTCGCTGAGCAGCACGGCGCCGTCCTGAAACCCAGCCAATACCGCCGGCTGCCCGGGCAGATCCAGCACCTCGGTGGCCATCTGTTCACCGCCATGGGCGACACAAAGCGGGACACGCCCCATGGGCCCGGCTGCGTCGAACGGCCAGCAGACCACCTGATCGGCCCCGGCGGTCACCAGATGCGGCGTCTCGCCCGCCCAGCGCATCGCGCGCGGCTTGGTCGGATACCCGGACATCCGCATATGGGCGTTGTCGCGCAGACGCCAGCCGTGCAGCGCATTCTCCTGCATGATCGTCACCACGAACTCGCCGTCCGGGCTCCAGGTGATACCGATATGAGACCCTGCCCATTCCAGGGAGCGGGATTCCCAGCCCTGTGCACCGCGCTCCCAAAGCGTTGCGCCGCCGTAATGCGCCACCGCGAGGCGCTGGCCCTGCGTATCGAACGCCAGCCCGCCAGCCGTGCTGGGATGCTCGAGCGTTTCGTATTCGCCATCGTCGCGCCAGACATGGACGACCTTGCGCACAGAACAGGCCCGCAGGCCGGCCCCGGAATGCGCGGCTACGCAATCCACCCAACTCGAGCCAAAATCGGCCAGTTCTTCGACCGCGCCATCGACACCGACGCGTAGCAGCCGGCCATCGTCGCCGCCGGTAATCACACTCGATTGGCTATCAGCGGCCATGGCCAGCACGGCGCCGCGATGCGCACCGATCTCGCGCGGCACCGCGTCGCCCTGAAAAACACGCAAGCGCCCATCGCCGTGCGCGGTTATGACCCGATCGCCCAGCGCCATCGCTGCTACGACATAGGCGCCGCTACGAATGACCTGGCCTTCTTCCTGGAGACGAGTCCTAGCGAACCGCTTGCGGGCCGGCGCGGCTTCCTTCAGGCCGTCTTGCATGCCGCAAACCCTTCTTCGAGACCCATCCGGTCGAGACCGCGTCCGATGAATACCAGCCGCGACCGGCGCGGTTCATTCGCAGGCCAAGAGCCGATGAAATCGCCGTCCATCAGCATATGTACGCCCTGAATCACATAACGGCTTGATTCGCCCTTGATATCGAGGATGCCTTTCGAGCGCAGGATGTCCTGGCCATGCTTCTGCAACAGGCGGCCAAACCAGGTCTGGAACATGAACGGATCGATCGGCGTATCCGACTCGAGCGAGACGCTGGTGACTTCGTCGTCGTGCTCGTGGGCATGCTCCTCGTCGAGGAAATCGGGCTCGATCTCGAGCACCCGTTCCAGATCGAAGGCGTTCTGGCCGAGCACCTTGTCCAGAGGCACCGCGCATTTCTCGCTATGCAGGATCTTGGCATAGGGGTTCATGGCCCGGATACGTGCCTCGACGCGCGACAACACATCAGCGTCAACCAGATCGATCTTGTTCAACAGCACAATATCCGCAAAGGCGAGCTGCTCCGCGGCCTCGTGGCTATCCTTGAGCTGGGCTTCAAGATGGCGCGCGTCCACCACGGTCACCACGCCGTCCAGCCGGGTTTTCTCGGCCACCTCGGCATCAACGAAGAAGGTTTGAGCCACCGGCGCGGGGTCGGCCAAGCCCGTGGTTTCGATCAGAATCGCATCGAAACGATCGGCCCGTTTCATCAACGCCCCGAGAATGCGGATCAGATCGCCGCGCACGGTGCAGCAGATACAACCGTTATTCATCTCGAAGACCTCTTCATCGGCATCCACCACGAGGTCGTTGTCGATGCCGGTTTCGCCAAATTCGTTGACGATCACGGCGTATTTATTGCCGTGCTGTTCGGTCAGAATACGGTTAAGAAGCGTTGTCTTGCCGGCGCCGAGAAAACCGGTCAGAACGGTGACGGGCACCTGTGTGGTCATGGTTCGTTCCTCTGGAAGTCAATACATCGGCCGTGCGGTGGTGCGTAATCAAAACGCTATATAATAATGTTATAACATAACCTAAATTACGGTAGTTGCCATCCTACCGCGGGCGGGCTGGGCCCGGTAGAGTTACGCTTGCGAAAGCGACAGCGATTCGAACGCCCCGCTAATCGCTAGTGTGTCCGACCCGGCGTTATTTCAGGGCGATATTCTAAGACTTCACCCTATCTGCCGCGCGGGAAACGCCAGCTTTGGCTGCGAAGATTCAAGCTTTACCCGGATTATCGAAGGATGTCCCGGCATTCGTAGGCGTCTCAGTCGTATGTCCCAGCCATCTTTACCTTTTGCACTGGGTCCGTGTGCGGCTTTTGTCTCACCATCTAGTGTCGTCTTATAACGTTACTTTTCAGTCCGTTCACTCAAGAGACTGGGCGAAGAGTGCAGTCATGGGATGGGCGCGAAGCAAACTTCGGATTGCAATTTGTAGTTTTTCTTGGCGCACGACTCAAAGGGAACCCATATATCGCGGTTCGTGAAAATTCTCAACGCACACGAACACGCGATGACGCTCGAATCGTTCAAGGCGATGCTTGGTGAGATAACCGAGCGACTGGGATCCGATAACGGTCATATCGGAATGACGTTCCCGTACTTTGTGGACAAGTACGCGCCGGTCACGGGCGAGAAGAGCGTCTTGGATTATGAGGTCGCCTTCTTTGGAGATTGCATCGACGGACGCACGATCGTGCATGTCGAGGTCAAGGTGCCGGCGACCACGCTCTGCCCGTGCTCCAAGGATATCTCTAGCTACGGCGCCCACAATCAGCGCTCGTTGGTTACCACTCGAGTGCAGGCGAACGAATTCGTCTCGGCCAAAGAACTGATCGATATCGCCGATATCCGAAGGGTCGTGTGAGTTGTTCAGTATTCTCAAGCGCGTCGACGAGAAAGCGGTCACCGAGCGTGCCTACGACAATCCGAAGTTCGTTGAAGACCTGGTTCGCGATATGGCCACACGACTCAACGATCATGAGCGATTTCGTCGTTATCGGGTGGAATCGGAGAACTTCGAATCCATCCACAACCACTCCGCCTACGCGATGATCGAGCGGGATAAAGGCCAGCCGGGAAGCTAGGGTCTCTCGATGCCTGCTACGAGCACCGTCAGGTGCGGCCGGCAAACCCAACCAGAACGCCTATATCGAGTCCTTCAACGGCCACTTCCGAGATGAATGCCTGAACGAGCACTGGTTCGTAAGCCTCGCCCATGCCACCACGATCATCCGAGGCTGGCATCGTGAGTACAACGAAGAAGGACCGAAGAAAGAACTCAGCGGGCTGACGCCTGCTCACTACGCTGCGCAAATGGCCGCAGAGGCGGCCATGTAAACCCTGGAGCTCTGGATCGAAACGCTACTCAAACCGAGGCATGTTCGGTGAAACGAGGCCGTGTATGGCCGGTCGTGCCCATCGCGGCGAAAAGCGTCGCCGGCCGCAGTAGCTGCGACCGGCGCCTGCCTGTTCATATTGCCGCCTGGCACACGGCCCGCGGCACGCGCACGTATCTATCTTTGCCAGCTGTTGTGCGCCAGCTCCTGCCCACGCCTGGCCAGGGCGAGCTTGGCCACGAGTTCAGCGTGATTGACCGGAATACAGTAGGCCGGCATGGCGCGCTCGAAGCGCCAACTCTCGCTTAGCGGGCCCGTGTCGACCGCTTCAAAGCCAATATCGGCATGCAGTTCAGCAACGCGCGGCTTGGCGTCGGCATCATCGCCGGCAAGCGGCAATGCACGCCCGCCCTCGACCGCCGGACGATCTTCCCGCGGCAAATCCATAGCCAGAATCGAATTGAAGGCCTTGACCCAGATCGCCCCCGGCGCATGGCGAGCGGCCCACTCGCTGGTGGTCGTCTCGAACGCATCCAGTTCCGCGATTCGACCATCACGCTCTGGGTAATAGTTCATCGTATCCACGACGACCTTGTCGCGTAACGCGGACAGCGGTAGATCGCCGGCCGCGATCAGCGGCACCGCGACGATCACGATATCGCCGAACAACGCCGCCTGCTCTGGCGTCGCGATTTGCACGTCGTCTATATCGATGTGTTCAGGCCGGCGCGCACTCACCGACACTTCGTGTCCGGCATCGCGAAACAGCCGAGCCAGATTCCCGCCGATATTGCCGGCCCCGATAATTCCGATTTTCATCTCTATCACGCTTGCAGAATGAATGACGAGATGATCGTAATTTCACACGAATAAAAGCAGAATAACGCAATCACTATGATCACTTGAAAGCGAGCGTTTCAAATGGATCGATTGACCAGCCTCAAGGTATTCCTTCGCGCCATCGATCTGGGCTCGTTTTCGGCGGCGGCCCGTGAGCTGGGCATGTCGCCCCAAATGGCCGGTAAACATGTCGATGCCCTGGAAGCGGGATACGGCACCGCCTTACTACATCGATCGACCCGACGCCTGAGCCTGACCGAGGCCGGCCGTATCTGTGCCGAGGGGGCAAGACGCACGCTCGACGCCGTCAAAGCCATGGACGCCTCCGTCGAAAACCTGACCGACCTGCCTTACGGGCGCCTGCGGGTGACGGCGCCGTTGAGTCTGGGGCGTTGTCGAATCGTGCCCAACCTGCCCGACTTCGAAGCCGCCTATCCGCATATCGCGCTCGAACTCACACTCGCCGACCGCGTGGTCGATCTGACCGGCGAAGGCTTCGATATCGCCCTGCGCATTGGCGACCTGCCCGACTCAGAGCTTTCCGTCCGGGGGCTCGCGCCATTTCGTATCGCCGCTTTTGCCTCGCCGGGCTACGTACAGCAGCACGGCCTACCAAACCACCCTAGTGAACTGGCACAACACCGTTGTCTGAACTACGTGTTCGACAGCTACCCGGCCCCCGATCTCTGGACCTTCACCCAGGGCGACGAGCAAATCAAAATCAGTCCGCGACCAGCGATTGCCATCAACGACGCCACATCACTCATCGAGCTTGCCCTGCGCGATGCGGGGGTGGTGATGACCGGTGAAATGAACGTGGCCGACCACGTCGCATCCGGCGCATTAATCCGCCTGTTCCCCGACTACGCCAGTGTGTCGCGTCCGCTTAATCTACTGTTCCATCGCCGCCGCGCCGTGGCGCCCCGCGAACGGGTGTTTATCGACTGGGTGGTCAATCTGCTGGGGCCGGCCGTCAAAGCATGAGTGACGGGCGACGCTTCAGCCTCAGGGCAAGCGATATAGCGCTCTTCGCCCGATCGGCATATCGACCAAGTTTGCACGCCTACCGCCGCCGCTAACTTAATCTCGTAGGTCTCCCCCTGCACCTAGCAATTAAGCGACGCTGTTCCAAAAAATCGATCTCGCCGAAAAATCAAGGCAGGCCCCGGGTAGCTCACGCCATCTATAACAAAGGTCGGTAATGTAATCTGACCTCGATCACCAATTCTAGAAACCGTCTGTGCAAAGAAATAGAACGAAGCATGGGATTCTTTCTCTTTACCCCAAAATGACACGAGTTTGTTCGTTGATCCTTTGAATGTCGTTGTTATTGGTTCATAGCTAACCGTGCGCATACGAGCACTTTGTATTGGCCCGAGTCCTTCTATGGTGTCTTTTAGCGGCATCACGGTTTTTGAGTACTTTCCTTCTTTGACGGACACCAGAACGACGTCAAATTCGCTCAAAGAAAATTCCCGCCCCTCTGGAACTTCGACCTTCATTACCTTAAACGAACCCATCCGCCACTGGTCGAGGCTCGCAGAAATTCGAATACCGTGGTAGTCGAACGCGACCCATATAGGGGCACCTATCGAGCCGTTGCAGCTCTCTCTCGCGTATTCCACCTCATGATCCGGAAAGCTAAGGCGCTCGAACGATCGTGTATACGGAACACAGCCCGCCAACACGCCAAGCGTGACAAGCATCGCTAATCGCCCGAGAATTCCGAATCGAGGCAACCTAGCCGCACTGCACCTCTTTAATACAGCCTTGACACTTATATAACTGACTGTTGAGCCGTAATAGTTCATCTTCGCGCCCGCCATCGACCGCTAATTTAAGCCACCATTTTTTACTAAGCACCACGAAATACGGCTGCACGGGCTCCGGGGACCGTATATTCATCTCGGGCTTACGCCCCGGCATGCCCCGCTGAACGCCTCGAGAACCGCTTATAGAACGCTGCTGGATCTCGGCTCGTAAGCGTCTTACAAACGTCGGCTCCAAGATCGCGGCGCAAATGGCTAGGCTTTGGGCTGGAGGTAGCCGGCATCGCTTACCCGTCAGCTATCGCGACAAATCTTCCGTCTGCCCCTTACCAGTAAACACCCTCTGTACGCCTGGTTACGGGTTCTTACAACCGTTACTCCACGGTCACACTCTTGGCCAGATTCCGCGGCTGGTCGACGTCCGTACCCTTGGCCACCGCGACGTGATAGGCCAACAGCTGTAGCGGGACGGTATAGGCGATAGGGGCCAGCGTTTCGTCGACGTGGGGCATGTCGAGCACGGTGATGCCGGGGCCGGTATCCAGGCCTGACGCAGCGTCGGCGAAGACATAGAGCTTGCCGCCGCGGGCGCGGACTTCCTGGAGGTTGGATTTCACCTTTTCCAGCCAGTCGTTTTTGGGCGCGATGGCGATGACGGGCATCTTTTCGTCGACCAGGGCGAGCGGGCCGTGCTTGAGCTCGCCGGCGGCATAGGCTTCGGCATGGAGATAGGAAATCTCCTTGAGCTTGAGCGC
>DJIE01000206.1:1408-1549 GCA_002433465.1 Salinisphaera sp. UBA6602 | reverse complement strand
CTTGAGCTTGAGCGCGCCTTCCATGGCGATGGGGTACATCGGTCCGCGCCCGAGGAACAGGGCGTGATCCTTGTCGACGAATTCTTCGGCCAGATGGCGAATGGCGTCGTCGAGTTCGAGCACGCGTTCGACCGAGGTGGC
>DJIE01000206.1:978-1107 GCA_002433465.1 Salinisphaera sp. UBA6602 | reverse complement strand
GAGCACGCGTTCGACCGAGGTGGCCAGCTGGTGAATATCCTCGGCCAGCGCGCGCCGGTCTTCGGCCTTGCGTTCGAGCATGCCGGTGAGCAGCAGCAGGCACAGCAGCTGGGTGGTGAAGGCCTTGGT
>DJIE01000206.1:425-670 GCA_002433465.1 Salinisphaera sp. UBA6602 | reverse complement strand
GGTGGTGAAGGCCTTGGTGGAGGCCACGCCGATCTCGGGGCCGGCATGGGTCATGAGCACCAGATCGGACTCGCGGGTGAGCGAGCTTTCCGGCTTGTTGCAGATGGCAAGCGTGGCCAGATAGCCGCCGTCGCCGGTGCCCAGCGATTTCGCATAGCGCAGTGCGGCGAGCGTATCCGCGGTTTCGCCGGACTGGGATAGCGTGACGAACAGGCAGTTCCTGGGCACCACCGGGTCGCGATAGC
>DJIE01000206.1:0-121 GCA_002433465.1 Salinisphaera sp. UBA6602 | reverse complement strand
GGGCACCACCGGGTCGCGATAGCGGTATTCGCTGGCCAGTTCCACGTTGCAGGGAATCCGCGCCATGGCTTCGAGCCAGTAGCGGGCGACCAGCCCGGCATGATGGCTGGTGCCGCAGGCG
>DJIE01000081.1:6606-8610 GCA_002433465.1 Salinisphaera sp. UBA6602 | reverse complement strand
GCGATGTCTTCCAGATTGATGCCACCGAACGTTGGCGCGATGCGCACCACCGTGTCGATGAAATCCTTGGGATTATCGGCATCGACTTCGATATCGAAGACGTTGACGTCGGCAAACTTCTTGAACAGAACCGCCTTGCCTTCCATTACCGGCTTGCTGGCCAGCGCGCCGGTATTGCCCAGCCCCAGCACCGCGGTGCCGTTGGAAATCACCGCGACCAGATTGCCTTTCGAGGTGTAGCGAAACGCCGCTTCCGGGTCGTCACGTATCTCTTTTACCGGTTCGGCCACGCCGGGCGTATACGCCAGCGACAGCTCTTCGTAGGTGGTGAAAGGCTTGGTGACCGATATCGCAAGTTTCCCGGGCTTGGGCTTTGCGTGGTAGTCCAGAGCTTCCTGTTTGCGCGAGTAATCGGCCATGCAGCTTGGCTTTGCGTTGAAGCGTAAGGAGCCCGCCGGTGCGCTATCCGGCGCACCCGGGCATTGATCGACGAATTCGCGAGTATACCGGCGCGTTGGCCCTGCGACCAGCGATAGCCCGGCTTTACCTCGGCAAGTCGCTGTCACAACGCCGTTTTTTTATCGAAACGGCTACGACGAACGTCGAACTCGAGGCTTGTCCAGGACCCGTTCAGCCAGTCTGGCAGTCGAGCCGCGCTCGGCGCGCCGGGCGCCCCGGAGGGCTGCATACAAGGCAATAGCGCAGGGCGGGCTAGTCGTTTTCGGCCGCGGTATCGACATGCGCCAGGCTGCCGTCGGGGGCGACGTTCACGCTCACCAGTATGGGCTGGCAACACACGAAACAGTCTTCGGTGTAGGTCTGATCGCCGGCCGAACAGTCGACCACCATCACGATCGGCTCGCCGCAGTAGGGACAGGTTACCGTCTGTTCTTCGAGCATCAGGGCAGTACCTCGGCCAGAATCGTATCCAGAAACCGCCAGCCGCGCTCGGTGGCCCGCAGCGTTTGCCGATCGAAGGCTACAAGTCCCTGGGCGATCGGTTGTGCGAGGGTCGTGCCCAGGGCTTGCCAGTCGAGGCCGGTGCGCTGCTCGTAATCGTTACGCGTCACGCCCGCGCGCCGTCGCAGGCCGTTGAGCAGGAATTCGAAGCAGGCGTCGTCTTCGTCGAGCAGGCGGGATTCGGCGATCGATGCCGGCCTGCCGGCCACGCTCATGTACCCCGTGGGCCAGCGCTGGCGCGCGCTGCGTTCGATATGACCGTCGGCGCGCGTGCGCTTGCCATGGGCGCCCGCGCCGATGCCCAGGTAGTCGCCAAAGCGCCAGTAGTTTTCGTTATGGCGGCAGGCTTTGCCGGGCTGTGCCCAGGCCGAGACTTCGTATTGCGCGTAGCCGGCGCTACGCAGACGCTCGCCGGCGCGTTCGAATATCTCGACCACCGCATCGTCGTCCGGCAGGGCCGGCGGCTGTCGATAGAACGGCGTGTTCGGTTCCAGAGTCAGCTGGTAATAGGAGATATGGCCCGGCTCGCGTTCGATGATGCCGTCGATATCGGCCATGGCCCGGGCATGGGTCTGGCCGGGCAGCCCGAACATCAGATCGCAGTTGATCGCGGTAAAGCCCCCGGCGCGGGCATCGTCGATCGCGGCCAGGGCCTCGGCTGCGCCATGGATGCGTCCGAGCGCGCTCAGGCAGTCGTTGTCCAGGCTCTGAATACCCAGCGAAAGCCGGTTGACGCCCACGGCCCGCAGATCGGCAAAGCGGGTCCGTTCGGTCGTGCCCGGGTTGGCCTCGAGCGTTATTTCACAGTCGCTCGACAAACCGAGTCTGGCGTCCAGCGCGGCGAGTATTCGACCGATCGCCTCCGCCGAGAACAGGCTCGGCGTGCCGCCGCCGAAGAATACGGTGTCGATCGGCCGGTTTTCGTCGGCCGCGGCGAGCGCCCAGTCGGCGAGCAGGGCGTCGATATAGGCGGTTTCCGGCAGTTCGGCCGGTGCTCGATGCGAGTTGAAGTCGCAGTAGGGGCATTTGCGCACGCACCAGGGC
>DJIE01000081.1:0-6300 GCA_002433465.1 Salinisphaera sp. UBA6602 | reverse complement strand
GGCATTTGCGCACGCACCAGGGCAGATGCACATACACCGATAACGGTATGCCGCTGCGTTGTGCGCTCGCCGGGGCGGGTTGTTCAGCCGTCGTGCTCATCGGCGCGCAGTTGCTCGACGAGCTGGTGCATGGCGCGGGCGCGATGGCTGATCGCATTCTTGCGCTCGGCCCCCATTTCGGCGGCGCTGGCGTTTTCTTCTTCCACCCAGAACAACGGGTCGTAGCCGAAACCGTGTTCGCCGCGGGCTGCTTCGAGAACGCGGCCACGCCATACGCCGTGGGCGATCACCGGCACCGGGTCGCTGGCCGAGCGGGTGGCGACCAGGCAACAGTGAAAGGCCGCACCCCGCCGCGCCGGGGCGAGCCCCTCGAGAGCCGCCACGAGCTTGGCGTTATTCGCCGCGTCGTCGCCGTGGCTACCCGCATAGCGTGCCGAATACACGCCGGGCGCGCCGTCGAGTGCGTCCACGGCCAGGCCGGAATCGTCGGCGATCGCCGGCAGGCCGGTCAGTGCGGCCGCGTGGCGAGCCTTGATCAGCGCGTTGTCGACGAAGCCGATACCGGTTTCCTCGGCATCGGGCACGTCGAATTCGCTCTGGCTGACCAGCTCGATATCGAGCACTTCCAGCAGGCTGCGCATTTCGGCGAGCTTGCCGGCATTGCCCGAGGCCAGCACCCAGCGTCGATGCGGTGAAGCCATGGGGCGTTATCCTTCGCGGGCCGCGCGCTGGGCCTCGATGAGCTCGCCGATGCCTTTTTCGGCATGGCCGAGCAGGGCGTCGAGTTCGCTGCGCGCAAAGGCATGGCCCTCGGCCGTGCCCTGGATCTCGACGAAGCCGCCGGCCTCGTTCATGACCACGTTCATATCGGTTTCGGCCTGCGAATCCTCGGCATAGTCCAGATCGAGCACCGGCATGCCGTTATAAATGCCGACCGACACGGCCGCGATCTGGCCATGGATGGGGCTGCTCTTGAGCTTGCCGGCCTTGACCAACGAATCCATGGCGTCGACGAGGGCAACATAGCCACCGGTGATCGACGCGGTGCGGGTACCGCCGTCGGCCTGGATTACGTCGCAGTCGATGGTGACCGTGCGGCTGCCCAGCGCGTTCATGTCGACCACCGCGCGCAGGCTGCGCCCGATCAGACGCTGGATTTCCACGGTGCGTCCGCCCTGTTTGCCGCGGGCGGCTTCACGGCCGTTGCGGCTGCCGGTCGCGCCCGGCAGCATGCCGTATTCGGCGGTCAGCCAGCCGCTGTTCTGGCCGCGCAGCCACGGCGGCACGCGTTCTTCCACGCTGGCGGTGCAGATCACTTTGGTATCGCCGAAGCTCACCAGGACCGAGCCGGCGGCATGCTTGGTGAAATGGCGTTCGAAGCGTACGTCGCGTAGTTCGTCGGCGGCGCGTGCGCTGGGTCGCGTGGTCAAGATCGGGCCCTTGGTCGTCTATAAACTGGCCGTGCAGTGTAACAGCGTGGTGCCTGCGGCATGCCCGGCGCCAGCGTGAACGCGCATGGCTGTGCGATACTGCGCGGCTTGCCATATCGATGACGACCACGGACAGTCCATGACCCGGAGCATGACCGGTTTCGCGCGCAGCCAGGCCCAGGGCGACTGGGGCGAAGTGGTATGGGAACTGCGCAGCGTCAATCACCGCTATCTCGATATTCATCTGCGTCTGCCGGATGCACTGCGTGCGCTGGAGCCGTCGATTCGCGAAGCGGTGGCCAAGGTGGTGTCGCGCGGCAAGGTGGATATTGGCGCCAAGCTCGTCACCACCGACGATACCCAGGCCATCGAGATCGACGAACAGCGCCTGGCCGCGCTGGGCGAGGCCCTGTCGCAGGTTCGCTCCACGGTGATCGATTGTCGTGCGCCGGACGCGCTGCGGCTATTGACCTATCCTGGCGTGCAGCGCGAGCGCGAGCCCGATATCGACGCCATCCAGCGTGAGGCGCTGGCTGCGTTGAAACAGGCGCTAGGGCAGCTGCAATCCATGCGCGAGGACGAGGGCGGTCGCCTGGCCACGATGCTGATCGAACGCGCGCGCCAGATTCGCGAGCATGCCGATGCCGCCGCCGAGCGCGTACCGCAGGCACGCAATGCCTGGTACGACAAAATGCGTGCCCGTCTGGCCGAACTGGACAGCGAGGCCGACCCCGCGCGCGTCGAGCAGGAGTTGATCTTCACTGCCCAGCGCATGGACGTGGCCGAGGAGATCGATCGCCTGCACAGCCATGTCGAGGCGTTGGAAAAAGCGCTGAAGAAAAAAGAGCCCATCGGTCGCCGCCTGGATTTTCTCATGCAGGAATTCAATCGCGAGGCGAACACGCTCGGCTCTAAATCGCAGGATGCGGAACTCACCGCCCATGCGGTGGAGATGAAGGTGCTCATCGAGCAGATGCGCGAACAGGTTCAGAACATCGAATAGGGCACGCGTGAACGATTGCCAAAGCCAACGCCGCGGACAGCTGTACGTGATTTCCGCGCCCTCGGGCGCGGGCAAGACGAGCCTCACCCATGCCGTGATCGAGCGCCTGGCCGCGCGCGGTCGCAAGGCCCGTTTTTCGGTGTCCTATACCACCCGCGCCGCCCGGCCCGGCGAGGTCGACGGCGAGGACTACCACTTCGTCTCGGTGTCCGACTTCGAGGCCATGATCGCGGTCGGCGCCTTTCTGGAACACGCCCGCGTATTCGATCGCCATTACGGCACGTCGGCGGCCGAGACCGAACGCTGGCTCGCGCACGGGCAGGACGTGGTGCTGGATATCGACTGGCAGGGGGCCCGACAGGTGCGCGCCCGCAGCGAAGACGTAGTCACTATCTTCATCCGACCGCCATCGCGCGAAGAGCTGGAGCGGCGGCTGCGCTCGCGTGCATCCGATGACGACGCCCAGATCCAGCGCCGGCTGGCGGAAGCCGACGACGAACTCGCCCGCGCCAACGAATACGACTATCAGATCGTCAACGACGTGTTCGACGATGCCGTGGAGGCGCTCGAACAGATCTTCTGGGCCACCGACCCGGGCGCGCAGGGCGCATCGTAGCAACACAGGGCTGGCCGACGCGGGTGCGCATGGTTATACTGCGCGGTTTGCCACCCTCGTCGCGAGAGTATCGTCATGGCCCGAGTTACCGTCGAAGATTGTCTTGAGCACGTCAACAACAAGTTCGAACTGGCCACGATCGCGGCCAAGCGCGCCCGCCAGCTTGCCCGCGGCGCCAACGCCCGCCTGCCCTGGGAGGACGACAAGCCCACGGTGATGGCACTGCGCGAGATCGCCGCTGGTGAAGTCACCATCGCCATTCTCGACGAGCCGGACCTGCCGCCGGTGAGCACCGGCATGGATGCGCCGCAGCCGGCCGAGCCGAGCGAAGAAGATCTGGAAGCCGAAGGCGAGAAGAAAGCCGCCAAGCCCGCGGCCGACGCCGACGAATAAGCGAACGTAGCCGGCCACGCCCGGCACGCGTTACGAAAAGCCGCTGTCTTCAGCGGCTTTTTTGTGTCGGATTCTTGCAAGCCGGTTGTGCGCGAAGAAACGCGACTAAGGCAAAGGACCGACCGCCCAAGCGTTTGTCGAGGTTATGTTCGCGCCGGGCGCTCAAGGCGGTTCGCAGACAGGCTCCGCTCGATGCGGATTCGGTAGTCGAGCGTCTGATGGCGACGTTCTTCAAGAACAACCGCAGATTTCGCAGATTACGCAGATGAGGAAGAGCGTGGGCGCATACGCCGGGCGAGAGCGAGCGACCGCGATCTCCTGTCTTTGATCTACGTTGATCTGCCGACCTTCCCCCGCCGGCGACGACCACCGAAGCCGAAGCACCGATGGTATCGATCGCCCACCACGGCCGAATCAATACATATGCGCAATCAGCGTAATAGGCGGTTTCTGCCTTAAAACCGATAGAAACACTCGCGATTACACGGCGGTCCTGGCGACGGTTCGTATTCCTGACGATGGGCAAGGTGGGGTATCCGGCTGGGCCGCAGTGGCCCGGGTACATTTCCGTACGCGCGAAATGCCGGCCGGATGACCGGTCGCGTGGGGCGAATTTTCGCAAGCGAGGACGAGCCGGGTAGCGAGTCGTCAAAACGGCGTTTTAGCAGTACTCTTGGATCATGGAATTGCCAAGCGGTATCAATCGGCTGCAAACGCGTATTCGGACCTCGCGTATTTCGCGCGAGTTCGGTATCGATACGCTCGCCGAGCATCTGGAAAGTTATCTGCCGGAGCCGGCGATCGCGCGGGTGCGGGCCGCCTATGAGTTTGGCGAGCACCAGCATCGTGGCCAGTTTCGCAAGACCGGCGAACCTTATATCTATCATCCGCTGGCGGTGGCCCGGATCCTGGCCGAGATGCGGCTGGACGCCACGACGCTGATCGCCGCGATCCTGCACGACGTCATCGAAGATACCGACGCCGCCCGTGAAGAGGTGGCGCGACGCTTTGGCAAGGAAGTGGCCGATCTCGTCGACGGTGTCAGCAAGCTCGACAAGGCCCAGTTCCATAGCCGCGAGCAGGCCACGGCCGAAAGTTTTCGCAAACTGATGCTCGCGATGACGCGCGATATTCGCGTCATTCTGGTCAAGCTGGCCGATCGGCTGCACAACATGCGCACGCTCGAAGGCATGACCGCGAAAAAGCGGGCTTCGATCGCCCGCGAAACGCTTGAGATCTATGCCCCCATCGCAAGACGGTTGGGCATCAACAGCATGCGCCAGGAGCTCGAGGAGCTCGGCTTCAAGAACATGTACCCGCGCCGCTACGAGGTGTTGCGCCGCGCCAGCCAATCGGTGACCGGCGATCGGCGCAGCCTGCTGCGCGAAATCGAGGAGACGCTGTCGCGGGCTCTGGCCGCCGAGGGGATCGGCGCGATCGTGAAAGGCCGGCGCAAGAATCTCTACAGCATCTATCGGAAAATGCGCGAAAAGCACCGCCGTTTTCTGGATGTGTTCGACCTCTACGGCGTACGCGTGATCGTCGATGCGGTGGACGAATGCTATCGCGGGCTGGGCATCGTTCATCACCGCTATCGCCCGATTACCGAACAGTTCAACGACTTCATCGCCAACCCCAAACTCAACGGCTATCAGTCGCTGCATACCACGGTAATGGCACGTGGCGGGATCAAGTTCGAGGTCCAGATTCGTACCCGCGAGATGGATCAGATCGCCGAATCCGGCATCGCCGCGCACTGGCAGTACAAGCTCGGCGAGAAGGCCGGCAAGCTCGGCAACCTCGACGCCGAGGAATGGCTGGCGCATCTGGCCGAAATGCACGAAGGCGAGCGCGATTCGCTGCGCTTCGTCGACAACCTGCGCATGGATCTGTTTCCCGACGAGGTCTATGTATTCACGCCCAAGGGCCAGATCATCCGCCTGGCCAAGGGCGCGACCTGTGTCGATTTCGCCTATGCGGTGCATACCGAGCTTGGTGATCGCTGCGTGGCCGCGCGTGTCGAAGGCCATCTGGCGCCGCTCAACAGCCAGCTCCAGTCCGGGCAGACAGTCGAAATCATCACCGCCAAGCATGCGCGCCCGAACGCGGCCTGGCTGCATTTTCTCAAGACCGCGAAAGCGCGCACCGGGGTGCGCAACTTCCTCAAGAACCAGCGCGAAGACAAGGCGCAGCGCCTGGGTGAGCGTTTGCTGGACAAGTCCTTGGGCGACCTGGGGCTGTCGCTGCGCCGACTGTCGCGCTCGGATATCGACCGCGGGCTGGCGGAAATGGACGAACCGAGCCTGCCCGCGCTGTATGCCGCCATCGGCCTGGGTCGGCGCCTGGCGCCGCTGGTCGCACGACATTTTCTGGCCGGCGACGCACCGGTGGCCAAGGGCCGGCGGGCCAAGCCGCTGGCCGTGGAGGGCACCGAAGGGCTGGTGGTCGAGTTCGCCAAATGCTGTCACCCGGTGCCCGGCGACGCGATCCATGGCCAGGCCAGCCTCGGCCGTGGTCTGGTGGTGCATCGCTTCGGCTGTGCCTATTCCACCCGTAAAGGCGCCTCGGCCGATCGCGTCGAGCTGACCTGGGCCGATAACGTGACCGGCGAATACGACGTGGAGCTGCGGGTGACGGCCTCCAACAAGCGCGGGCTGCTGGCCACGCTCACCGCCAAGTTCGCCGACGCCGACTCCAATATCCAGAACATCGTGTTCCCGGAAAGCAGCGGTGCGCTGATCACCATTCGGTTTCTCATCGACGTGCGCGATCGCCACCATCTGGCCAACATCATCCGCCGGCTGCGGCGCATCAATGCGGTAGAGAGAGTGGAGCGCAGCTAGGGAAGCTCTGCATAA
>DJIE01000170.1 GCA_002433465.1 Salinisphaera sp. UBA6602 | reverse complement strand
TTCCTGGAGGCGACCTTCCTCGGCATCATGTTGTTCGGCTGGAACAAGGTGGGCCCGAAGCTGCATTTCTTTGCCACCGCGATGGTGGCGATCGGCACCATGCTGTCGGCGTTCTGGATTCTGTCGGCCAACTCCTGGATGCATACGCCCGCCGGCTACGAGCTGCGCGACGGCGTGTTCTATCCCACCGACTGGTGGGCGATTGTGTTCAACCCGTCGTTTCCGTATCGGCTCGTGCACATGGTGCTGGCGGCGTATCTGACCACCGCCTTCGTGATTTTGGGCGTGGGCGCCTGGTACCGGCTGAAAGGCACCGCCCACGAGGCCTCGCGGGTAATGCTGATCATGGGTGTGGCGTTCGTATCCATCGTCACACCGTTGCAGATCGTCGCCGGCGATTTCCACGGCCTGAAGACGCTGGAATACCAGCCGGCCAAGATCGCGGCCATGGAAGCGCATTGGGATACCGAAGAAGGCGCCGCCCTGGCGCTGTTCGCCTGGCCGGATGCCGAGAACGAAACCAACCACTACGAGATCGCGGTGCCGAATCTCGCCAGTCTGATTCTCACCCATGAATGGAACGGCAAACTGGTCGGCCTCAAGGATTTCCCGCCAAGCGAGCGCCCGCCGGTCGCGCCGATCTTCTTTTCGTTCCGGATCATGGTGGGGCTGGGCCTGCTCATGCTGCTCGCCGGCATGCTCGGGCTGTGGCTGGCGTTTCGCGGCCGGCTGCTCGACTCGCGCGCCTATCATCGGTATCTGGTGGCGATGATTCCCTCGGGCTTCATCGCCGTATTGGCGGGCTGGATCACGACCGAGATCGGGCGCCAGCCTTATACCGTCTATGGCCTGCTGCGCACGTCGGATTCGCTCTCGCCGGTGGGCGCGCCGAGCGTGTTGGCGACGCTGATCACGTTCGTGATCGTCTACGGCATCGTCTTCGGCGCCGGGCTGTATTACATCGTGCGCGTGGTGCGTACCGGGCCTGAAAAAGCGCCTGCGCACCCGGTGCCCGACCCGTATGCGACCCCGGCCCGGCCGTTGTCGTATCCCAACGAGCCGGTGGGAGAGAAGTCATGACGTTGATCGAAATCCTGCCGCTGATCTGGTTCGGCATAATCGGCTTCGGCGTGATCATGTACGTGCTGCTGGACGGCTTCGTGCTCGGCATCGGCATCCTCTGCGGCGTGGCCTATGGCGAGGCCGAACGCGACATCATGATGAACTCGGTCGCGCCGATCTGGGACGGCAACGAAACCTGGCTGGTGCTCGGCGGCGTGGCGCTGCTGGCCGCGTTTCCGCCGGCCTATACGGTATTGTTGCCGGCGCTCTATCTGCCGCTCACCGGCATGCTGATCGCGTTGATCTTTCGCGGCGTGGCGTTCGAGTTCCGTTTCAAGGCGCGGCGCAAGCTCGGCTGGAATCTGGCGTTCAATCTCGGCTCCGTGATCGCGACGTTCTTCCAGGGCGTAACCCTCGGGGCGATCGTGCAGGGCATCGAGGCCAACGGCGCCCAGTATGTCGGCGGCGCGTTCGACTGGTTTTCGGGCTTCACGATGCTTACCGGCGCTGCACTCGTGGCCGGCTATGCACTACTGGGCGCGACCTGGGTGGTGATGAAAACCACCGGCCTGTTGCAGCGGCGCGCCTATGGCTGGTCGCGCGTACTGTTGACGGCCGTGATCGTGTTCATGGCGGTGGTGAGCATCTATGTGCCGTTCCTCGACGGCAACTATGCCGAGCGCTGGTTCGGTTTCCCGCATGCGCTGTTGCTGGTGCCGTTCCCGATCGCCGCGATCGTGGTGTCGTATTTCTTGTACTGGAGCGTGAGCCGGCGGCGGGAGTACGCGCCTTTTCTGCTTTCGTTGGCGATGTTCATCGTCGGCTATGGCGGGCTCGCGGCGAGCTTCTGGCCGCATATCATTCCGCCGCATCTGACCATATGGAACGCTGCCTCGCCGCCGGAAACACAGAGTTTTCTGCTCGTGGGCCTGGTGATCCTGTTGCCGTTCATCCTGTTCTATACGGGGTGGTCGTACTGGATATTTCGGGGCAAGGTCAGCCGTGACATGGGCTATCACTAGCTGCCGGATAAGTCGGAGTCGTCATGAATGAAACCGGACGCCGTCTGTTGTGGTTCGTGGGTATCGGCGCCGCCAGCCTGCTGGTCTGGGGCACGGCGGCCTATGTGTTCCGCGAGGTGATCTTTTTCGTGCTCGAACACTAGAACTGCTGCCAGACTAGGAGGCCCAGCCTACTATTTCATGAGACCTGATTAGGTCCGCTATTGGCCGGAAGCGGTCACCCTTTTTCGTGTCAAGCGAGCGACCACCGGGCAAACCACGAGAGCCTGCCACTTCAGTCGCCATTAGTTTCACCGAGATGGCGCAACGGCTCCATTCGACTATGGAGAATCCGAATGATGAAGATGTCTTCCGCGCGAACCCGATAAAAAATAACGTGGTGCCGATGATCGTGGCGAAGAACCCCGTCGCCGATGCTAGAGCATTCGCGGCCGACGTGCGGCGATCCACACAATAGCCGCATGACTTGGTCTAGCTGCTCTGTGTACACGTCGGCCTGCCCGGTGCCGAAGTTCAAGAGCGTATATTCGTAAATCGTCTCGAAGTCTCTCGCCGCCAGGTTCGAGAGCCTATACATCGTGATGTTGCTTCACCCGACAGGCGATATCGTGAATCGATTCTTCGCTTTCCCCGCTTTGCTCACCTGCCGCAACGGCTGCCCTTAGCGCCGCGGTCGCCTGCTCCTGTCGCTCTAGCAACCGCAAGGCGGAGCGTACGACCTCGCTGGTCGAACCATAACGGCCGGACGCCACCAATTCGCCCACAAAATCATCCATTTGCGGACCAATAGTGATACTGGTTGTTCTACCCATTACAGTACCTATTGTGTGATCTATTCACACAACTATACCAGCAAGTGCCTACCTGCCGTTACCTTCTAACCTGGCCGGCTCAAACTCCCAGTAGCTGCTGCATGCTCGCTTAACGCTGAAACAGCGCGCTACACAACATAAGTACAGTTGTGTTGTATCGAGCTAATTACCGTACGATTTAGTACGTATTACATATCGCGTATCAGCACGATTTAGTCAGTTTTATGTGCCCAAGATCGCGGCTACGCGAACCGTTCACCTCTCGTCGTCGTTTACATGGCGCGCCGTACAAGTCGATCAGTTCGAGAGTGTTGTCGTAACAGAATTCGATCCCGCGGCCGAAGCGTCCCCCTGACGCCGCGGCCCGTCGTCGCTTGAATCGCATTTTAGCTGGGCGGATTTCGAAGCCGTCCGATCATCTATCGCAATACCGCGGGTTGATATGATGGGTTTGGGCGCGGCAGTTGGGCATTCACAGGCTTCTTTCCCATTCGCGCAGAGATCGAAGAACTAGCGATCGGCGCGCTCGCGCTGCCGGGCTGTATCCGCCCCGGCTACGACCGGGTGACCCGTTGATGGCCACGACTACCGAACTGAGAGTCGTGCCACGACGCCCTGCCCGCGATCATGGCGCGTGGCGAATATCCTTCGATGGCCAAGGTGCGTGTCGAACTGCGCACCACGGATTCACAGCAGACAATACCCCGGCATATTTAAGTCCATCCGGCAGCGACTGCCTGATCAGATAAGTAGCGGATTTCCCGAGCGCCTGCCCCGAGTCGTCGCCAATGCCGCACACCGTTTCAATTAGGAAGCCCGCGGCTAAGCCAGCGCCGAACTCGAGCGACGGCATGCCACCATGCACGAGCGTAAAAAAACACTCAAACTCGATCTTGAGCAGGCGCTAGAACCAATCAGCTGCTCGACGACCAGGTTGAATACCTACAACAACGCGCCGAGGCCGTGGGTCAAAGAGTCGCTGGATGACAGCCAGCAAGCCCACAGCGAAAACGAACACGACGTCGTGAATGAACGACAAATCCGCCATCGCGGGACGAAAAACGTTGATCAGATAGTTCGAGGCGTACGGCATGAACACGACGGCACCTGGAGAAACGGCTTGTCGCCGGCCTCGAGCCACCCCTGTCCGCCATCGATGGGATCGTTCGGCACACGCGCGACAAGCTCGAGTTCGCCCTCCCACACATCGAGCACGACCAGCCGATGCGTGAGCGACGCATTCGCCAGACACATGCCGGCGTGAGCGAGCTTTTCGAAAACCGCGAGCGCGGGATGTTCCGCCGTGTAGATCACCGGATACCTACAGGCGTCCACCGTCGGCTTTAGAGTTTCAGCGCCCTTGCAGCTTAGATCCTAGGCATAGAGTTACTGTGCAGCGCGATAACGCCGCATCAAGCATCAATGCCGTACATCATTCGGCCGAGCACCTGTTCGACCCACTCGGTACCGCTTTCGGTATCGGCCAAGGTAATCGGGGCCTGGCCCTCGAATACGTGATTCGGATTGTTAAGCCAATTCATCGCGCGATCCTGATCTCCAAAGGTTTCTTCAGCGAACGCGATGATCCGGGCAACGCGCAGCACAGCCTCCGAAGCGTGCTTCGAAAGGCGTTTCGATTTGCTCTTGCCTGCTGAAATCAACGTCGTGCGGGGCACAACCTGATCGAACAGGCGCTTAGGAACACCACTGTTCTCGCGAAGATAGCGCGCGCAAGTGCCCGGTAGACCATTCCGTACAGCCTTTGTAGCTGTCGCTGGCTCTCGGAAATCAGTAGCGGCGATGTTAAGGACTTCAGCACTCCCTAAAAGGGCAACAACACGTTCGCTCGTGCCAATGTCAGCCTTTACTTTCATAGCAAACACCTCGGTATCGCCAAATCGATCGCGCCCGCGTTCGTCTATGACTGGGCGAAATGTATACGCGACCCGCTTATGTCCGCTGAGACCGTTGCGGATTCACCTCGGTGTTCAACCCAATCTCGTATGCGGTGGCCGGGGGCCGCTCCATAGGGCGATGGGAGCAGTCCTACTCGTGTAAGACAGCCGAAAATCGCGAAAAAGCACGATTTTAGTAATTATGCTCGCAGCGCGGTGAGCTTGGCCACAGTAAATTTCACGAACGTCACTACCCTTACTGTGAGTTTGAGAGCTTTGAGGATCTTACCTATTAATAGCATGCGCTCAACCCTCCCGACTTCGAAGAATGAGATCGTATTGATAGCGCTCAATCGTATCCGGGCGCCACTTTATGGCTTGAGCGAGCTATTTATAATCTGTTCGGCCAAGTCGCGCCGCCCTGTAAACGTTCGGCGCCACGTACGACACGCACTCCTGCCCGACCGCTGTCAAGAGCTCAGCCGATACGACGTGGGCACCTTTGTTTTCTCAGAGCTAAAGCCACCTGGCATGGCGCGTTGGCCGACGGCGCTGGCTCTTAAAATCGCATTGAGCTCTCGAGCCTACGGGGCATCGCCATGCGCCTAACCTCGATACCGAGATTCCTGAAGCAGTACTTCGAGCCGGGCTCGGAGCCTTGCGCGCGGACCGTGCGTAGAGGCATTGAACGCGGCGATATTCCTGGGCGAAAAGTTGGCGGCCAGTGGTTTGTCGATCTGCATCTTTTTGAATCTGGGAACGATCCACTTGTCGCGCGTGTGCTAGGCGGCGACGATATGAGACCAGGTTCATAAATAAAAAGGCATGGCTAGACCAAGAACCGCCGCCAACCGAGGGCTTCCGCAGAATCTTCATCTACACGCGCCTTCAGGTCTCTATCGGTACAAGCATCCTGTCACGGGAAAGTACCACTACCTATCGCGCGATCGCGCGGAATGCATTGCGGCCGCGAAGAAGCTCAATGCGATGCTTCTGCCTTCGAACGATCTTGTGTCGCGCGTCGTAGCGCCGAGCCTCTTATTCGACAAGCTGATCGCTCTATATAAAGAGAACGAGCTCGCGCACCGGAACCTCGCCGAGAAAACGCAGACCATCTACAACCACGCGTTGCGCCGTCTCGACGAGCAGTTCGGGCAGCGCGACGTAACCGAGCTGACTGTTCGTGATCTCGCCTCGGGGGTCGACGAACTCACCAGCGGAGGCCGGATGCGCAATCAATACCGCAGCCTGCTGATCGAGCTGTTCCAATACGCGCGAGCCGAAGGCTGGCGCGAGGACAACCCAGCGGATGCGCTGCGAATCGCCAAGACCACAAGACAGCGCGCCCGTTTCACCTGGGCGGGTTTCGTCGCCGTCTATCGCGCTGCCCCGCCCTGGCTACGCGTGGCCATGGGGATCGCGCTGTATTCGCTACAGCGTGAAGGCGATGTGCTGTCGTTCGAATATCCGCGCGATGGCGTTTGGCGGTTCGAACAAGAGAAAACCGGCACGCCGCTTGAGATCACTATCGAAGGCGGTCTGGCGCGCGCGATCGAACGAAGCCGGGACGATGTTGTGAGTCCGCTAGTTGTTCACCGCTTACCGGAGAAAGCCCGCCCGCGCCACATGCGGGCGAAGAAACGCACCCATCACACGCAGGTGCTCAAAGATCAGCTGATCCGCGAGTTCGCTAAGGTGCGGCGCGCAAGCGGGTTTTACGACGGGGTGGCGAATCCGCCGACATTCCACGAAATTCGCAGTTTAGGAGCTCACCTCATGCGCGAAGCGGGACACGATGAAACTGTTATTCAGCTACTACTCGGCCATCAGGATGTCGAACAGACCCGCGTTTATCTATCCGATCATAAACGTAGTCATGTGCGAGTCGCTGCCGCGTCGTTCTAAGCCCCTCTCACGGATGAAGCAATGCTCGTAGAACTTATAGCGCCTATAGCACTCGGCTTCCTCGGCGGTTGGCTTCGGGACGCTTGGAAGGAAAGTAGCGGGGACCGACGTGCCCACCTGTTGGTTCAGCGCGAGCAAATCGAGAAACTTGCCGACTCATTGCTGATTTTTCATGGAGTGTTTAAAGCCGAGCATCGTGCATTGAAACGCACACTCCAGCAGCTACCCGGGGCCGAAGAGCCTTCCCGAATTACTCGCGACGACGAGTTTGCTGCTGTCGAGATGCTGGTCGAACTATATTTCGATCAACCCGAACGGGCTCAGCTTGGAAAGATCTCACACGTACTATCGCTATACGACAATCAACGACAAGATCCGTTCGTACAACTCGCGTTAGACAACCACCACCGATACGACCCAGGTGCGCGAAAGCTCGTAGAGCTCGCATGCGATATGCACACGGTGGTATACGAATTCGTCGACCTACTAAAAATTCGCGCTCAAGCGCTACGAGCGGAACTGAGCGGCAGTAGTTTCGGTGTAGTTTCGGTATGGAAGCGGTATGGGAAGAAATGGGCCTTCTGGCGAAAGCCCTAACCCGCTGATACCAGAAAAGAAAGATGGTCGGGGTAGCAGGATTTGAACCTACGACCTTCTGCACCCCATGCAGACGCGCTACCAAGCTGCGCCATACCCCGAGAAGATGCGTATGTTAACAGAGATATGCCGTACGTCGAGCAATAATCGTCAAACACGGGCACATCGATTGAGTTATTCCAGGCGCTGCGCGATCGCCTCGAGTTCATGGCGAATCGAGGCCAGCGAATCGGCCGCACTGGCGACCGGCAGGGACGCCAGAACACGCCCTTTATCGCGTAGCTGAAGGCGTGCACCCTGGATCGTGAAACCCTGTTCGTAGAGCAGCATGCGGATATCACGAGCGATGATCACGTCATGCTGTTGGTAATACCGACGGTTGCCGCGACGCTTTACCGGCTTGAGCTGCGTGAACTCCTGCTCCCAGTAACGCAGCACATGCGGCTTGACCCGACACAGATCGCTGACTTCACCGATCGTGAAGTAGCGCTTGTCGGGGATTCGCGGCAGTTCTTCAGCTGTTTGCGTCAATGCTCGACTCGACGCGTGCGCGCATCTTCTGGCCCGGCTTGAAGCTCACCACACGACGGGCCGAGATCGGAATCTCCTCGCCGGTCTTGGGGTTACGCCCGGGGCGCTGGTTCTTGTCCCGGAGTTCGAAATTACCGAAACCGGACAGCTTCACGTACTCGCCGTCCTCCAGCGTCTGACGCACCTCTTCGAAGAAGCAGTCGACAAACTCCTTGGACTCGCGCTTGTTGAAACCGAGCTGGTCGAAAAGACTCTCGGTAAGATCCGCTTTGGTCAGTGCCACGCTTATTCACCCCTGATTCGCGCGTCGCAGCGTTCCTGAAGACCCGCCAGAACACGATCTATTATTCTCTCCACCCGATCGTCAGTAAGCGTGCTCGCTTTATCTTGGAAAATCAAGCCTAAAGCCACGCTCTTGAAACCAGTCTCAAGCCCCTCGCCGCGAAACACGTCAAAGACCTGTATCGAGCGTAGCTCGGGCGAGTCGACGCTTTCGATCGCATCGACGAGCGCGGCGACGGGGACGGCCTCGGCGACCACCAGCGCGAGATCGCGACGTACCGTGGGCTGCTCTGAAAGCGCCTCGAAGCGGATAACCGGTGCTTTTCTCACCGCCTCGTAATCCACTTCAAAAACATAGGGTAACGCTATGTTTTTATAGCGCTTCGAGAAGGCGGGCGACAACTGCCCCATCCAGCCCACGGCCGTTCCGTCCAGCAGAATCCGTGCAGTGCGGCCCGGGTGCAACGCCGGATGCGTGGCCGCCTCGAATGCGAGCCGTCCGGCGGTACCGGCGAACAGCGCTTCCACATCGCCTTTTACATCGAAGAAGTCGAGGGCCCGGCCGGCGCGATCCCAGTGCGTATCGTCGGCCAAGCCGCTGGCGAGCCCGGCAAGGGTATCGTACTGGCCGATGCCGTTTTCGGCCTGTTCGTTCGGGATGAAGCGTAGCCCCCGCTCGTATAAACGGATGCTGCTCTGCTGGCGCCGCGCGTTGTGATGCCAGCTCGGCAACAGACTCGCCCAGAGCGTGCGCCGCATTTCCGCAAGCTGGTCGGATATCGGATTGTCCAGCACGACAGCCGGCTCGCCGCCGGTCAGTTCGGCATGCAGACCGGCTTCAACGAAGCTGTAGGTGATCGCTTCGCTGTAGCCGCGCGCCTGCAACGCCGGTGCAACATGGCCGGCGGGATCGAAACCGCCGTCCGCGGGTACGGGCGGAAGCGCCACGCCGGGATCCCCGCTTTGCAGCCGATCGTAACCGTAGACGCGGGCGACTTCCTCGATGAGGTCGGCTTCGATCTCGAGATCGTAGCGCCAGCTCGGCGGCATGGCCGTCCACCGGTTTTCGCCGCTCGCCTGGATTTCGATGCCCAGCGCGGTCAGCGCTTTTTCGATCCAGGCCGGCTCGATCGGCTGGCCCAGCAGCCGTTCGACGTGCGCACCGTCGAGTGCGATACGTCGTTGTTCGGACCATACCGGGGTACCTTCGGCGACGCTCAACGGCCCGGCCCCGCCACCCCCATGGGTGACCAGCAGTTGTGTGGCTCGTTCGAGGGCGAGCCGGTGCAGCGCCGGGTCCACGCCCCGCTCGAAGCGGTGCAGGGAATCCGTATGAATCTTGTAACGCCGGCCCTGGCCTGCGACTGCCGCGGGGGTGAAGCAGGCGGATTCGAACACCAGGTTACGGGTGTTGGCGTCGACCGCGGTGCGCTCGCCGCCGATCATGCCCGCGATTGCGACCGGGCCGGTCTCATCGGCGATCACCAGCGTATCGGCCGACAGCGTCACCTCTTCGCCGTCGAGCGTGACGATCCGCTCGTCGGCCGTGGCCAGGCGTACATGAATCGCGCCGTCGAGTTTGTCGGCATCGAAAGCATGCATCGGCTGGCCGAACTCGAGCATGACGTAATTGCCGATATCCACCGGCAGGCTGATACGGCGTATGCCAGAGCGGCGCAGGCGTTCGGCCATCCAGACCGGCGTCGACGCCCCGGCCGACGTGTCTTCGATCGCACGCGCGGCATAGGCCACACAGCGCTCGGGCGCCTCGATACGAACCACCGGCCGGGTTTCGATCGTAGCCGTGACCGGGGCCACGTCAGGCGTCTTCAGCGCCACGTCTTCGGCGACCGCGACTTCACGCGCCACACCGCGTACGCTCAGGCAATCGCCCCGGTTGGGCGTGAGGTCGATATCGAGTATGCGATCGGGCAGGCCCAGATAATCGGCCACCGGCGTGCCGGGCTCCGCATCATCGCTTAGCGGCCACAAGCCGCTGGCATCCGTGCTCAAGCCCAGTTCGCTGGCGCTGCAGAGCATGCCGGCCGAGGCTTGGCCGCGAATTTCGGCGGCTTCGATGGTCAACCCATTCGGCAGGGTCGCCCCCACGCGGGCAACCGGCACCACGAGGCCAGCGCGGGCGTTGGGCGCACCACAGACAATCGCCAACGGTGCCGCCTCGCCTGCGTCAACACGGCACAGCTTGAGCCGATCGGCCTCGGGATGCGGCTTACACTCGAGAATGCGGCCGACCACCACGCCATCCAGCAGCGGGCCGCCGTCGAGCATATCGTCGACTTCAAGGCCCGCCATGGTGAGCTGCTGGGCCAGATCATCGATCGAAGCGCTCGTATCGACCCATTCGCGCAGCCATTGTTCGCTAATCTTCATACATCAGCCAATATCGAAAGAACGGTCGCCCCCGCCTGCAGCGGGTACGTGAGCTAGGCAAACTGCTCGAGAAAACGCAGATCGTTGTCATAGAACTGGCGCAGGTCCGTCACGCCATAGCGCAACATCGCCAGGCGCTCCACGCCCATACCCAGCGCATAGCCGGTATAGCGACGGCTGTCGATACCGGCCGCTTCGAGCACGTTGGGGTGCACCATGCCGCAGCCCAGCACCTCCATCCAGCCCGACCCCGTACCCAGGCTCCGGCCGTCGATATCGACTTCGGCCGAGGGCTCGGTGAATGGAAAGTAGGACGGGCGAAAGCGCAGCTTCAGTGAGGTCGCGAAAAACGCTTCGAGAAAGGCCTGCAATTCGGCTCGGAGCTGGGCGAAGCTCACATGCTCGGCGACATAAAGCGCTTCGACCTGGTGAAACATGGGGCTATGGGTGCGATCGGAATCGCAGCGATACACCCTGCCCGGCGCGATGATACGAATGGGCGGCTGTCGCGATTCCATGGTGCGCACCTGCACGGGCGACGTATGGGTACGCAGCAACAGCCGGGCGCCGTCGACATAGAAGGTGTCCTGCATCGCCCGCGCGGCATGATCCGGCGGCACGTTCAGGGCCTCGAAGTTGTGGTAATCGTCTTCGATTTCGGGCCCTTGCACGACCTCGAAGCCGTTATGCACGAACAGGCGTTCGATGCGTTGCCGGGTGAGCGTGATCGGATGTGCCGCACCCGGCCTGCGCCCACGCCCCGGCAGGGTCACATCGACGCTTTCCTCGGCCATGCGGCGAGCCAGCGCCTCGGCTTCGAGCGCCTGCCGACGGGCATTGATCGCCTCGGCCAGTTCATCCTTGACCCGATTGATCCGCGCGCCCTCTTCCCGGCGCTGCTCGGGCGCCAGTGCACCCAGCTGCTTGAGCTGGGCGGTTACCTGCCCTTTCTTGCCCAGCAGCGCCACGCGGTGGGCGTCGAGCGCCTGGAGGCTTTCGGCCGCCTCGATATCGGCCACGGCCTGCTCGCGCAGGCGATCGAGTTCGCTAGTCATGCGCCGCAACTCCTCGGGCTGGCGTTCGCGCGGACCGCCGGCCGATGAAATAACCGCTCACAAACACGAAAGGGAAAGGCAGACGCCTTTCCCTTTCGAAGAATGCTCGAGCGCTTGCCGGCATCGAATACGACGCCGGCCGGTCGGAAACGCCCGATTCAAGCAAATCGGGCGACACGGGTCAGGCCTGGGCGGACTTCGCCTGCTCGACGAGCGCCGCGAACGTGGCCTTGTCGCGCACCGCGAGATCCGCAAGGATCTTGCGGTCCAGCTCAACGCCGGACTTCTTCAGACCGTTCATGAGCTTGCTGTAGGAGATACCCAGCTCTTTCGCGCCCGCGCTGATGCGGGTGATCCACAGCGCGCGGAAATCGCGCTTGCGGTTGCGACGGTCACGATAGGCATACTGACCGGCCTTGAATACGGCCTGGCGGGCAACGCGATACGTGCGACTACGCGCACCGTAATAACCCTTGGCCTGCTTGAGCACTTTCTTGTGACGGGCCTTGGCCGTCACGCCGCGACTGACTCGTGCCATTTTCGCGTTTCCTGTTTATAACTGTTTGAAAACAATACGTCGCCATACAAACCGGCATGGCGACGAGCCGAACTGATATGCAATGACCGCGGCAACCATGGGCCGCGCGAAATCGCTACTTGTAGGGGATCAGGCGATCCATCGCGGGCTGATCGCAATGCGCAACCAGCGCACCCTGAGCCAGACGGCGCTTACGCTTGGGCGCCTTCTTGGTCAGGATATGGTTGTCGAAAGCACGACGGCGACGGAGCTTGCCGCTGCCGGTACGCTTGAAACGCTTTGCGGCACCGCGGTTCGTCTTGAGCTTGGGCATAACTTCTCTCTAAATCGACATGTCCCCGAAAAAAACGGGGGCTGGTTACTTCTTGCTGTTCTTGGGCACGCCCTTGAGCGGCGCCATGACCATGGTCATGAGGCGACCCTGCATTTCCGGATGCTGCTCGACGCCAGCCATTTCCTCAAGATCGTCGCGAACCCGGTTCATCAGCTCCATGCCGAGCTCCTGATGCGCCATTTCGCGGCCGCGGAACCGCAGCGTGATCTTGATCTTGTCGCCGTCCTCCAGAAACTCCTTGAGCTTACGCAGCTTGATGTTGTAGTCGCCCTTGTCCGTACCCGGGCGGAACTTCACTTCCTTGAGCTGCGTCTGCTTCTGTTTCTGCTTACCGGCCTGCTGGGTCTTCTTTTTCTCGAAGATGTGCTTGCCGTAGTCCATGATGCG
>DJIE01000223.1 GCA_002433465.1 Salinisphaera sp. UBA6602 | reverse complement strand
GGCGAGAAGTCGTCGAGCAGGCCACCGGGGACGACGGCGATCTCTACGCGGCGGCCATCGGCATCGTCGCTGCGCTCGCCGGCGCGGATTTCGATCTTGCTATCCGATACGCCGTGCGCGGTCAGATAATCCGAAATACGGGCCGCCTGGGCGACCGAGCCCCCGGTGTCGCGGCTGTCGCTGAACGACGGACCGTAGACCACGACCCGCTGTGTCTGGTCGTTGGCCAGCACGCCTGCCAGACGGCGCAGCTGTTGCCGTCCCGTGGCGGTGACCTGCGGACGGCCCTGGTCGAGCTCCACCACGTCCATGAGTGCAACACGGCTGGGCTCGTCGTCGCCGACACTGGGTGAAGGCTGGGTCGTCGGCTGCTGGCGCGGTGTCTGGTTTTGAGTCGGCGGCTCGGCCGGCTGTGCAGGCGTGTTGTCGAAGCCGCGCGAGGGTGAGGTCTGAAGCTGGGCCGTAGTCAGGTCTCGGCGCTTCGGCGCGGGCTGGGGTGGTGCCGTGCGTTGGCGTTCGGCGACCTGCGGTGTGGCACTGCCGGACGCCCGGCTATCGGGCGGGTTCACGCGATAGCGGATCGTGAAGGCGATGTCATTGACCTGCTTGCCGGTCCAGTTGAGCGTGTTTTCGCGTTTTTCCCAGGTGCCGGTGCGATTGGCCTCGTAGGCGAGGATATCGATATTACGTGGCAGCACCCAGGTATAGGAGAACGACGCGAAATCGTCGGGCGCGTTCCATTTGCCCAGATGACCGTCGCTGCGGGTGACGCCATCCCAGCTGTTGAACACGAATACGTTGTTGTCGTTGCGTTCGACTTCGGCATCGAAGGCGCCGGTATTCATGAGCGCAAAACTGCCGCTTTGGAAATGCAGGCGCGTGCCGCCATCGTCGAGCGGGGTCGACTCGTAATCGGCGGGCACGATGAACACGGCATCCTGCGGTGCTTCGTCCGGGCCCAGATAGAGCACCCGTTCAGCCAGATCCGAGCGCAGCGTCTTGTAGCTGGTGAAGTGCAGCCCGTCGGCGCCCATGATGATGATGTCTTCGCGTTCGACTGCGGCCAGGGCCTGCGTTGCGCAGACAGCCAGCACCAGTGTCGCGGTCAAGCGACTCCACATCAGCCTATTCATCGTTGTCCCCATCCCCCTCGACATCATCACCGGCCGACGTTTCGAGTGTCGTCGGATCTATGACCCGGACTTTACCCCATCCGAGCTCCCGGATGGCGGTTTCGATCTGCTTGAGATCGCCTACCACCACCCAGGTGAGCCCGTCCGTATCGATCATCGACTGCGCGGCTTTAGCCAGCGCCGGATCGTTCAGATCGCGGATACGGCGGACATAATCCTCATAATAATCGTCCGGGAGATTGAACACGACCGAGTCGGTCAGCGTCGAGGCCAGGGCCGAGGTCGTTTCGTTCTCTCCGGGCAGACTGCGGGTGAGGTTGGCCTGGGCCGCCGAGCGTTCGCTATCGCTCACCGGGCGGGCGTCGCGGATCGCGGTCAGCTCGTTACGCATTTCCTGCATGGCCGGCGCGGTCTTGTCGATCTGTACGGCGGCATAGGCCACGAACGGCTGCTGGGCGCGGGCGTCCATGAGCAGGCTGCGCGCACCGTAGGACCAGTGCTTGTCTTCGCGCAGGTTCAGGTTCAGCCGTGAATTGAACATGCCGCCCAGCACCGCGTTCACCGTTTCCATGGCGACGTCCTGTTCGCTGGATTTGGGCGGCGCGACATTGCCGGCGATCACCGTGGCCTGATTGCTGCCGGGGCGATCGACCAGATAGATATGGGTTTCGTCGGGCGCGGTGATCTCGGGCAGGCGTTTTTCCGGGCGCGGCGCGTCGCTCGTGGCCTGCCAGTCGCCCAGATGCGCTTCGAGCATGGGCTTGAGCTCGTCCATGGTGGTATCGCCGACCACGACCAGCGTCGCGTTGTCCGGGCGCAGCCAGGTGTCGGCAAAGCGCTGGATATCTTCGACCCGCATGTTCTTGACTGCGGCGAGGGTGCCGCTGCCGGTCAGCGGAATGCCGTAGGCGTGATCCTTGCCGTACAGCAGCGGCCCGAGGGTGCGCAGGGCCAGGGTCGTGGGCTTGCGCTTTTCCTGCGCGATGCTCGCCAGACGCTGTTTCTGCAAGCGCTCGAATTCGTTGGCGGGAAACGCGGCGTTGCGGATCACGTCGGCATAGATATCGAGCGCATCGTCGATGGTCGTGCTGAGCGTGGACAGGCTCAGCGATGCCGAATCGAGTGAAGTGCTGGTGCCGAGATTGGCGCCCAGCCGGTCGAGGTCGGCACTGATGGCCAGCGCGTCGCGGCTGTCCGTGCCCTCGTCGAGCATGGCCATGGCGAGGCTGGCGGTGCCCGGCGCATCGGCGGGATCGGCCGCATAGCCGGCGTCGAAGACCATGCGCATTTCCACGGTCGGCGCATTATGGCGTTCGGCCAGACGAACCTTCAGGCCGTTCGACAGGGTGGCGTGCTGAACGTCGGGCAGATCCAGTGCCGGCGTGTCGCCCACGTCGGGCAGCTGCGCGCGGTCGACGTCTTCGCCGCTGGCCTTGCGCTCGCCGAAGGGTTCGACCGAGAGCACGTACACGCCGTCGGAAAGCCAGCGCGAGGCCGTCATGCGGATATCGTCGGGGCTGGCTTCGCGCAGGATCTGGAGCTCCTGCTGGTAGGCGGCCGGATCGTTTTCGTAGATCTCGCCCTGGGCGAGGATATCGGCCTTGCCGCCCAGGCCGCCCACGCTTTCAATACCGCGCAAAAAGGAGGCCCCGAAGCGTGCACGGGCGCGGTTGACGGCATCTGCCGGCGGGCCGTCGTTGATGAACGAACGCATCTGTGCATCCAGCACGCTCTCGATCTCGTCGAGATCCACGCCGGGGCGTGCCGTCGCGCTGACGATGAATTGCGAGCCGATCTCCTTGTCCCAGACAAATGCCGACACATCGGTGGCAATCTGCTTGTCGTAAACCAGGGTCTTGTATAGCGGGCTGTTCTTGGAGCCGGCCAAAAGGTCGGCAGCAATCTGCAGCCGTGTGGTGTCGGGGGCGCCGGTGGGCGGAATATTCCAGACCTTGTACAGCCGTGCCTGCGGCACGCGGTCGTACATCACCTGGCGGTGCTCGCCGCTCATGCGTGCCACCCAGCGCTTCTGGTGCGATACCGGTGGCCCGGGGTTGATGCTGCCGAAGTACTTCTCGACCTTGGCCCGCGCCTGTTCGGGCTCGATATCGCCGGCCAGCACCAGTACGGCGTTCGAGGGCCCGTAGTAGGTCTTGAACCACGTCTTCACGTCTTCGAGCGAGGCGGCGTTGAGGTCGGCTTCCGAGCCGATCGTGGACCAGGAATAGGGATGGCCGGCCGGGTAGGTGTTGGGCGGGATGGTGTCGAAAACACGGCCATAAGGCTGGTTCTCGCCCTGGCGTTTTTCGTTGAGTACCACGCCGCGCTGTTCCTCGAGCAGGTTCTGGTCGATGGCGCCGAGGAAATGGCCCATGCGATCCGATTCCATCCATAGCGCCATATCGAGGGCGGCGGTGGGCACGCTGGCGAAATAGTTGGTGCGGTCGGCGTTGGTGGTGCCGTTCATGTCGGTCGCGCCGGCACGTTCGAAGGGCTCGAAATATTCGCCCTGCCAGTGCTCGCTGCCCTGGAACATCAAATGCTCGAATAGATGGGCAAAGCCCTGCTGGCCCGGGCCTTCGTTTTTCGAGCCGACGTGATACCAGATATTGACGGCCACGATCGGGGTCTTGTGGTCGCTGTGCACGATCAGCGTCAGGCCGTTGTCGAGCACATACTTCTTGTAGGCAATATCCACATCGGGGATATCGATGCTGGCGTCTTTCGCGTCTTCGGTATCCGCAGTGGCCGGGGTCTGCGCCTGGGCGGTGTCTGCCGTGGCGGGGTCGCCGGCGTCGTCCGGGCCGGCGTCGCTGTCGGTGTTCGCTGCGGTGCTGGCGGCCGGATCCTGGCTGGCGTTTTGCGGCCCGCCCGCGCCGCTGTCGGCGGTAGCCGTGGTCGCGCCGGCTGGCGTTTCGGCTTGTTGTGGCGACGGGTCGGTCGGCTCGCTCGCCGCCGATGCGGGGGTATCGGAAAAGCTGTTTTCGACCTTGGCCCAGGCGCGTTCGAAGAAGTTACGGTTGTCGCTGGAATCGCCGCTGTTTGCAGTGTCGCAGCCTGTCGCTAGAACGGCGCTCGTCAAAGCCAGGCAAAACAGGATTCGTATCCGCATGAAGAGTCGGTCCTTGTGGAAAAAGGTGCTGCGCGCCTTGTCGCGAGCTTATCAGGGTGATCGGGCACAAGCACCCGAACGTGAGGCGCCGTGGATGCGACCCGCCGAGCACGGTTTTGTGCCGCGGCCGTACTTTTCATGACCGGAGCTTTACAGCTGTGGGCGGCGCGCTATAGTTGACTGTCGTGGCGGTGACAGGGACACCGCTCACGAATCGATACCTGATTAAATCCAAGGGGGAACAGTAATGAAGAAGCTCATCATCGGTGCCGCGATTCTGGGGTCCAGCATGTCGGCCGGTGCGGTCGCGCCGGGCGGGCCGGGCTGCGGCTGGGGCAACCTGTTGTTCGAAGGGTCGAGCGGTCTGCCGGCGCATCTGTTGGCCACCATCGTGAACGGCACCTCGGGTAATGCCACCTTCGGCATGACCAGCGGCACCAACGGCTGCGATACCAGCGGCACCCTGACCTACAGCGGTCAGAGCCTGCTCGCCATGAACGGCGTGCTCGAGGAAGTGGCCCAGGACATGGCCGTGGGTCATGGCGAAGCGCTGACCGCGCTGACCGTCGCCATGGAAATCGAGCCCGCGGATCGTGCCCATTTCAATACCACCATGCACGATCACTTCGGCCAGATCTTCCCGCGTGAAGACGTCAGCGCCGCCGAAGTCATGCAGCGCATCAATACGGTCATGGCCGGCGACGCGCGCCTGTCGCGCTACGTGTCCTGATCGGCATTGGCTGATGCACGCCCCGTCTCGGTCGAGGCGGGGCATTTTTTTGCCCGCTTGATGATGCCAAGGCTATTGGGCGCCGGTTGTGCCGCGGTCGTCGCCGGCCTGCTCGCACTTGTGCCTGTGCCGGGTCTTGCCACGGCGCCCGATCTCGCGGCGCTGGCGGCGACCCCGCGCTGGCAGTCGCTGATGCACGTCAACCCGGGCGCCACACTGCGCGGTATCGGCAGCAGCTACGTCGACGACGCCGACTTCTTTCTGTCCGACCAGGGCAAGCGAAGCGCGGTGGCCGAGCTGCGTGCCAGCGTGGCCGCGCTCCGAGCGCCGGGCAGCGCGGCGCGCTGTCGTTTTCCGGCCCGCTATCGCTTTCTTGCCGAGGCGCTGGGCTGGCAGGAGGCGGCGCCGCTGGCCCATTGCGAGGATTACCTGCAGTGGCGCGAACAGATGCCCACGGGCCAGCTCGTGCTCGTTTTCCCCGCGGCCTATCTGAACAGTCCGTCATCCATGTTCGGGCATACGCTGCTGCGCCTGGATGCCAAGCCCAACCCGGATTCCGTCTGGCTCTCGAAGGCGATCAATTTCGGTGCCCAGGCCGGCGCGGCCGACAATTCGTTTTTCTATATCTGGCGCGGGCTGGCGGGCGGCTACCCCGGGCAGTTCTCGGTGACCGCCTATGCCGAGAAAATTCGCGACTATGCCTTCGTCGAGAATCGCGACATGTGGGAGTACGCGCTCAATCTCGACGCCGACGAAATGGACTGGGTGGTGCGCCACCTCTGGGAACTGCGCGGCATCAACTTCGACTATTACTTCTTCGACGAGAACTGTTCCTATCGCCTGCTGGAGCTGGTGAAGGTCGGCCGCCCCACGGCGCCGTTGAGCCAGGAACTGCGGTTTGCCGAGCTGCCGGTCAATACGGTACGCGCCCTCGACGACGCCGGACTGGTGGCAGACAGGCGTTATCGGCCGTCCAAGGCACGCGAGGTCGCGGCCCGCGCGGCCCGGCTCGATCCGGCGGCGCGCGCGCTGGCCGTGGCGCTGCGCGATGATCCGAGCGTGGCCGCTACGCCGGCGTTCGAGAACCGGCCAAGCGAACAGCGTCGTCGGATTGCCGAACTGGCCTATCGCGCTCTGCGGCTCGAGCACCGCGAGGGCGCGCGTAACCCGGATGTAGCCGCCGACAGTCTTGCGCTGTTGCGCATCGTGCAGCGTAATGCCGCGCCGCCGAGCGCGCCGGTGTCGGCGCCGCCTGCGCCCGAATCGGGTCACGATACCCAGATGGCCAGCATGGGCGCGGGGCGACAGGACGGGCGCGACTTCCTGTCGCTGGGTTATCGATTGACCTACCACGATCTGTTCGATCCGTTGCCCGGTTTTCTGCCGGGGGCGGCCATCGAAGGCCTGAATATCAACCTGCGCTTCGATGAGGTCGACGGTGCGTCGCTGGAAACCCTCGATCTGATCAACATCCGTTCGCTCGCGCCGCGCGATGCCTTTACCCAGCCGATCTCCTGGTTCGTGCATACGGGCCTGGAGCAGGCACCGGTGGCCGACAGCGAGCGCGCGCTTGGCGGTTTCATCCAGGGCGGGCCGGGGGCCAGCTGGCGGGTTGGCGATCTGTTGCCCTATGTATTTGGCGTCGCCCGGCTGGAGAGTGTGAGCGGTGTCGACCCGGCCATGGCGCTCGGCGCCGGTGCCGAAGCGGGCATCGTCTATCAGGCGAACGTCGTACAATGGGGCGTGCATGCACGCTGGCTGAAATTCACCCCGCACTTTTCGCGCCTGCGTACCGGCGCGGTCGTCAACGTGCCTGTTTCCCGCGACAATGCGCTGCGTGGCGAGTGTGGGCGCGAGACCTGGGATAGCGATGCGGTCAACAGCTGCAGCGTATCCTTCCGTCACTTTTTCGACTAGGGCCTGTTAACGCTAATGAAATCGTCGCGCCGCGCTCTATTTTTTTGCAAGACAAGGCGCAGTGCGCGTTGTGTAGCCAGGCTACATGAGCGCGCTGCAACGCCGGATTGCGGAAAAATAGAGCGCGTCCCTTCGGGTTGCGCCCAAAATCCTGCCATGCGGCGTTGCGCGGTTTGGCCCTGGAATAACCAGGGCCGGCGCCACGCGCCTTGTCTGGCACGATTTTGCGCAGCAACGCGGCGATTGGCATTAGTGTTAACAGGCCCTACGGCCTTGTCATGATGCGATGGGCGGCGCTCGCGCCTTTGCTGGTGTTCGTCTGGGGCGTTGTACAGGCCGCGCCGGATAGGCCGCCTGTCGATCTCGCCGCACTGCAGGCGCGTGCCGCCGAACAGAACCTGGCCGCCAGCGCCCAGTGGCAGGCGCTGGTGCATTACGAGCGCGACTGGCTTGGCGAGGGGCTGCACAGCACGGTGGTGACGGACTGGTTCTTTCTGTCGCCCAACGGACGCCGCGATCCGGCCGCCGAGCTGAATGCGACCCTGGCGGCCTTCGTCGAAAATCGCTATATCGAGGATCGAGAGCGCTCGGCGGCCTGTACGTTCATCGCCCGCCGGCGTTTTCTGGTTGCAAGGCTGGGGCTCGAAGAGCACGCGCTGGGCGGCGAACGTTGCGAAAAATATCAGCGCTGGCGAGAGGCGCTGGCGCCGCGCCAGATCAGCCTGATTTTCCCCACCGCCTTTCCCAACAGCCCGTCGTCGATGTTCGGGCATACCCTGCTGCGTATCGATTCTTCGCGGCGCGCGCGCAATACCGAACTGCTGTCGTATGCGGTGAACTTTGCCGCAGCCGCCGGTGACGATGCACAAGGTCTGGGCTTTGCCTGGAAGGGGCTGACCGGGGGCTATGCCGGTATTTTCGGGCTGTTTCCCTACTACGAGAAGGTCAAGCAGTACGCCTGGATCGAGCATCGCGACGTCTGGGCCTATCCGCTTGAGCTCAGCGATGCCGAGACCGATCGACTGGTCGACCATCTCTGGGAGATGGACGGGGTGCGCTTCGCCTACTTCTTTCTTACCAAGAACTGTTCCTATCAGCTGCTGAGCCTGCTCGAAGTGGCCCGCCCCGAGCTTGCCCTGACCGAGCAGTATTCCTGGTATGCGATCCCGGCCGACACCATTCGTACCATCGCCGACGTGCCCGGGCTCATGGGCGCGCCGCGTTTTCGCCCTTCGCTGGAAACCACGCTGCGCTGGCAGGCCGACCAGCTCAGCGCCGAGCAGCGTACGCTCGCTCGCGAAATCGCTGCCGACCGGGTGGCCTTCGACGATTCGCGCCTGACCGGGCTCAGTCCCGATGCACAGGCCGAAGTGCTCGAAGTTGCCCACGACTATCTCTACTACCGGCTACAGAGCGACCCGGCCAACGCCCCGGCCGATACGGAACATGCCAACGCCATTCTCATGGCGCGCAGCCGGATCGCGCGGCCGTCGTCGTTTGCGCCGGTGCCCGCGCCCGCGACCTCGCCCGACCAGGCCCATCGCACCCTGCGGGTGGCCACCGCGGCGATTTACGAGGGCGACGATCTGTCGCTGGGCCTGCGTATCCGCCCGGCCTATCACGACCTGCTCGACGATCCGGGCGGCTATACCCGCGGCGCGCAGATCAACTTCCTCGATCTGGGGCTGCGGGTCGATCCGGGCGAGGGCGAACTGCGTATCGACGACCTGACCGTGCTCAATATCGTGTCGCTGTCGCCGCGCAACGATCTGTTCAAGCCGGTGTCGTTCCAGCTTGATACCGGGCTGCGCCGGCGCCCGTCCGCGAACGTGTTCGATGATGTCGACAACAACCTCGGCTATTACCTGCAGGGTGGGCCGGGGCTGTCCTGGGGCAGCGACGACGCGCTGGCTTATGTATTCGGTCTGGGCTCGATAGACGCCAATAGCGCGCTGTCGCCCGGCTATGCGCTGGGTGCGGGGGCGAGCGCGGGGCTGCTGCTGCATCCGGCCCGCTGGCTACAGCTCAAGGCGGAAACGGGCGCGCTCGAATACGTGGCCGGCGACGATGGCTATTATCGCTGGGCCAAACTCGGCCAGCAGTTCAACCTGACCCGCGACCTGGGTCTGCGCAGCGAACTCGGCTGGGAGAATACGGCGGTCGATAGCGGTCTGCGTGCGACGATCGGTCTGCAGGCGTATTTTTAGGCCGATGCAGATGCTTTCGATCGACAACGGCTGGCTGGTGCCCGCGCGACGGCTGGTCTCGCCCAACCAGGATGCCCGCCCGGCCGATGCGTCGGTGGATACGCTGGTCGTACACGGCATCACGCTGCCGCCGGGCCGGTTCGGCCATGGTCAGGTCGATGCCCTGTTCACCAATACGCTTGATGTGTCCCGCGCGGCGTTCTATCGCGAGATTGCGCACCTGCGCGTATCCGCCCATGTGCTGATCGAGCGTACCGGCGCCATCACCCAGTATGTCGGTTTCGATGACCGGGCCTGGCACGCGGGGCAGTCGTGCTTCGACGGCCGTACACGCGTCAACGACTTTGCCGTGGGCATCGAGCTGGAAGGCACCGATGACTGCCCGTATACGCCGGCCCAGTACCGCGCTCTGGCCGCCACGGGCGCGGCGCTCATGCGTGCTTATCCGATGCTCACCCGTGCCCGTATGGTGGGTCATAGCGATATCGCCCCCGAGCGCAAGACCGACCCCGGCCCGGCCTTCGACTGGGCGCTGTATTTCGACCTGCTGGAGCGTGCATGCATCTGATCATGATCGTCATCGCGCTGTTTGCCGAGCGCGCGCTCGGCCAGCTCAAGCACTGGCGCCATGCGGACGGTTTTGCGCGCTATATCGCGATCATCGAAAGCGTGGCGCTCGGGCGGCGCTGGCTCCAGCAGCCGGCCGGCGTGCTCGTGGTGGTGCCGCCGGTGCTGGCCGTTGCACTGGTGCAGTGGGCGATCGTCGAATACCTGTGGCTGGGCTTCGAGCTGGCTTTTGGCGTATTCATTCTGGTGCTGACCTTTGGCCCCCGCGATCTGTGGGAGGACGTGCATGCGCTGATTCGCGCACGCGATGAACGCGACTTCGCCCATGCGGAGGCCTGTGCGCTCGATTTGTGTCGCCGCACCGACGGCCGTCTGGCTGCGGATACGCACGGTCGCCGGATCGTGAGCGCGGTGCTGGTTCAGGGCCACGAGCGCATTCTGGGCGTGCTGCTGTGGTTCTTCGTGGCCGGCCCGGCGGGCGCGCTGTTCTATCGCAGCGTACGCGAGCTGCCGGCGTTGGCCGCGCGCGGCACGGCTTCGCGTGCCATGCAGCGCACGGCCGAATACGTGCATGGCCTGGCGGCCTGGATACCGGCCCGCCTGACGGTGCTCGTCTATGCCCTGGTCGGCGCGACCCGCGCCGCGATCCGGGCGTGGCCGTCCGCGCGGGCCACCACCCATGCCAGTGCTTCGGCCAGCTGCCGGCTGCTGGCGGCGGTCGGGCGCGGCGCGCTGGGGCTGACCCAGGCCAACGCGCAGACGCGCTATGGCCGCGGGCTGGATGACACCCTGCTCGAAGCCCTGGGGTTGGTCTGGCGAACCCTCCTCGTGGTGCTGGCGATTCTGGCGCTGCTCACGATTTTCGGCGTGCTGCGCTAGCGCGACCTGCGGCTGTGGTGTGTGCAACGGTTCGTCTGGCGATGGCAGACGCTCGTATAACGGCCCGACATCGCCTAGCATCTGCGCCCTGACTCCGAACCATGCCTCGAACAAGGACGCCGTTTTGACCGATCTGCAGCCCTTTCTAGACAAGGCCGTGGAGGCCGCCCGTGCCGCCGAGGCGATTATCCGTCGCTACTACCACGGCGATTTCGAAGTCGAACACAAGGCCGATGCCAGCCCGGTCACGATTGCCGATATTGAATGCGAAAAAGCGATCAAGGCCGTGCTGTCCGAGGCGTTTCCCGAGCACGGCTTTCAGGGCGAGGAGCTGGGCGGCGAGCAGGCGGATGCCGACTATGTCTGGCTGATCGACCCGATCGACGGCACCAAGAGCTTCGTGCGCGGCTATCCGTTCTTTTCGACCCAGATCGCGTTGCGCCATCGCGGCGAGTTGATCGTTGGGGTCTCCAACGCGCCGTTATTCAACGGCGGCGAAATGGCCTGTGCTGCCAAGGGGCTGGGGGCGACGCTCAACGGCGAGCCGATCCGGACATCCAGCATCGATACGCTGGCCAAGACCAGCCTGTCGCTAGGCAATATCGCCTCGCTGGCGGCATCGCCGGCCTGGACGTCGCTGGGCAGCCTGATCGGCCAGGTGCATCGCATCCGTGGCTACGGCGATTTCTACCACTATCATCTGCTGGCATCGGGTCGCATCGATGCGATTCTGGAATCCGATCTGAACATCCTCGATATCGCCGCGCTGACGGTGATTCTGCGCGAGGCCGGGGGTGATATCACCGAGCTGGGCGGCGGCGATATCGATCTGCCCACGCGCAGCGTGTTCGCCACCAACGGCAGGCTGCGCGCTGCGATCGCGCCTTTCGTGGCCGACTGGGACGAGGCCCGCGACGCACCGAAGGGCTGACCTGCGCGTGCCTTGCGGCGACTAGAACGGCTGTTCGTCGCCGCGCAGGCTGACGATCGGCCAGCCGGCCTCGCGCGCTGCGGCGGCGAGGGTGTCGTCGGGGTCGACCGCCACGGCGGTATCGGCCCAGCGCAACAGCGGCAGGTCGTTGAGCGAGTCCGAATAGAAGGTGACGTGGTCAAAGGTCTCGGGCTGTTGCGCCACCCAGGCCTTGGCGCGCTCGATCTTGCCCGCCTGAAAGCAGGGGACCCCCGCGATTTCACCGGTATAGGCGCCGTCCACGATCTCGGGGTCGGTGGCGATCAGCGTATCGATACCCAGCAATGCGGCGATCGGCTCGGTGATGAAGCGGTTGGTCGCGGTGATGATGGCGATGCGGTCGCCGCGCTGGCGATGGAAGTCGAGCAGCGCCGGGGTATGGCGCGCAACCAGCGGACGAATCACGCGTTCCACGTAGTCGGCGCGCAATGCCTGCATGCGCTCGCGGGAATGGCTGAGCAATGGCGCCAGCGCGAAACGCTGGTAGGCACGAATATCCAGATTGCCGGCTTCGTACTGGGCATGGAAACGCTCGTTCTCACGGGCATAGACGCCCGCATCGACTACGCCCTCGTCGACCAGAAAGCGGCCCCATAGATAATCGCTGTCGCCGGCAAGCAGCGTGTTGTCCAGATCGAAGAGTGTGAGTCGCAAAGTGAAATGCCTTTTTTCGTTTTCGAGCGATTTATGAAAGAATCGATTGCGTATTTATACCGAGGGCGTCGTCGTGATTGATGCGCAGGGTTTTCGGGCCAACGTCGGCATCATCTTAAGCAATCAAAGCGGCCAGGTGTTCTGGGCCAAGCGGATCGGCCAGCAATCGTGGCAGTTTCCGCAGGGCGGAATCCATGCGGGCGAGAATGCCCAGCAGGCGCTGTTCCGCGAACTCGAGGAAGAGGTCGGCCTGAAACCGGAGCATGTACGCATGATCGGGTCGACCCGCCGCTGGCTGCGCTATCGGCTGCCGAAACGCTATGTGCGGCGCAACCGCCAGCCGCTGTGTATCGGGCAGAAGCAGAAATGGTTCATGCTCGAACTCATCGCCCCGGAGTCCTGCGTGCGTTTCGATGCCTGCGACAAGCCCGAGTTCGATGGCTATCGCTGGGTAGACTACTGGCAGCCGGTCAACGAAGTCGTATTCTTCAAGCGCCAGGTCTATCGGCTCGCGCTGGATGAGCTCTCGCGCTGTCTGCAAACCCAGTAGGCGGCACGCACCCTTTTTATATCTGCAATGACTGCCCGGACCCACGGGCAGCACGGCCATCGCCTGCGTGCAACCGAAATGCTGTCAGTGTAGACTGACAATTACAGCGAATGATGTAACGATAAATTGGTATTGACACTCATTCTCATTCGCGTTTTACTGCATGTCGGAGGTGGCCCATGTACGTTTGTGTTTGTAATGCAGTAACCGATTGTCAGATTCGCGATGCGTACGGCGAAGGCGCGTGCAGCATGCGCGAGTTGCGCAAGCGTCTGGGCGTGGCTGGTTGCTGCGGCCGCTGTGCGCAGTGTGCTCGCGACGTTCTCAACGAATGTCACCAGCAAAAGCATAGGCAGGTGGCGCCCATCCGGGTAATTGCCACCGGCGAGCCGCTGGCCGCGACCGGCTGACTCGGCTATCGCCGTGTGACGGGCGTCGGCCGGCAGCCGACCCGTGATTGGCCTCGTGATGATTGTACAGCCGTGGATGGTCGGCTAAGCTTGTGGGCCAGTTATCGGCTCAAAGCACAGGAATGGCCATGAAAGGCGACCCGAAAGTCATCGAGTATCTGCAGAAGTCGCTCAAGCTTGAGCTGACCGCGATCAACCAGTATTTCCTGCATGCCCGCATGTACGAGGACATGGGCTTCTTCGAGATCGGCAAGAAGGAATACCAGGAGTCGATCGAGGAGATGCAGCACGCGGATCGCTTCATCAAGCGGATCCTGTTCCTCAACGGCCTGCCGAACCTGCAGGACCTGGGCAAGCTGCGCATCGGCGAGAATCCCAAGGAAATGCTCGAATGTGACCTGGCGGCCGAGTACGAAGGCCATGCCTACTACAAGGAAGCGATCACGCACTGCGAACAGGTCGGCGACTATGTCACGCGTGAACTGTTCGCCGAGATCCTGGCCGATGAGGAAGGGCATATCGACTTCATCGAGACCCAGCTCGACATGATCAAGCACATGGGCGAGCAGAACTATAACCAGTCCCAGATCGGCGCCAACATCAATCAGGACCCGGATACCGGCGAATAAGCCGTTACCCCGGTCTTGGGGCGCTGCAGTTGCAAAGGCCCCGTCGGATCATCTCCGACGGGGCCTTTTTCATGCTTGGCGTCGCGGTGTCAGAACGGTTTGACGATCGCCAGAATCACGATCACGACGAGAAAGATCGAGGGCACTTCGTTCATGAGCCGGAAATAGCCGGCGCTGCCGGTGTTGCGGCGCTCACGAAATTTCTTGACCTGAACCTGGCACCAGCCGTGATAGCCGATCAGCCCGAGCACCAGCAGGAGCTTGGCGTGCATCCAGCCGTTGGCGGCCAGCCAGGCGCCGCCATAGCCGGCGAGCAGCCACAGGCCGAAGATAATGGTCAGCGCGGCGCCGATCGACATGAGAATGCCCAGCCGCTTTTCCATGGTGCAGAAACGATCGTGGCCGATCTCATCGGTGGTGTCGGCGTGGTAGACGAAGATGCGCGGCAGGTAGAACAGACCGGCAAACCACGTCACCATGAAGATCACGTGAAAGGCCTTGACCCATAAAAGCATTCGAAACTCCTGTAGAAAAGCCGGTTTCGGCTCTTGGTTTGGACTTGGGGATTGTAGAGGGTGTGGCGCCGTCGTGGATGCACGACAGGCCCTAGGGCCGATAGGTGCCGTCGATGGCTTCGCGTGTGAGAACGCCGTAGGTGATGGCGTTGCTGCCCACGACACTGCGCTCCACGATCAATGCTTCGGCCTCGTTGCGATTGACCATGTCGAAGGCCTCCTGAAGACTGGCCCGGACGTGGATGGAATAGGCATCCATGCGCTTGCCGGGGATCTTGTACAGATCGACCTCCTCGATCTCGTCGTTTTCCTCCTGATTGAGAAAACGCGCGACATCGCTCGGGCGCATCAGGCTGGCCCGTTGCTCGCGCGAGCGAATGAGCAGCCAGTCGATCTTGTTTTCCAGAATTTCATCGAGCGCGGCGCGATCGATCTTCGGTTCGACGATACGAAAGCGCCGGTTCATCGCCGAAAGCACGCTGGCACGGCGCAGGTACTGCGAAATCGGATCGTTGCGATAATCCAGCCCGCGCCGGCGCAGCAACAGCCGGAACAGGGATTCGGACACGGAGATCCGGCGCGATACGACCAGGGCAGCGATGACCACCAGCATGCCCGGCAGCACCAGCCCGGTCTGGCCGGACAGTTCCAGGATCACGACCAGCGCGGACAGCGGCGCCTGCAATACCGCGCCCATCATCGCGCCGATGCCCAGCAGCGCATACAGGCCGGCATCGGTGGCATCGCCCGGCAGCAGCATGGCGCCGAGGGTGCCGAGCGCGCTGCCCAGCGCCGAGCCGATCACGAAGGTGGGCAGGATCACGCCGCCAGGAATAGCGGCCGCGGTCGCGAAGCTGGTGGCGATCAGCTTCGCCACGCCAATGCCCAGAGCCATGCCGACCGCGTACTGGCCGGCCAATGAACCGTTCACGGTATCGAAACCCAGGCCCATGATCTGAGGGAACTGAATGGCGAGCAGGCCGGTGACCAGTCCCGCGAGCGCAATGCGCAGGCTGATACGGATCTTGGCCAGTACCGGCACCAGCGCACCACACAGGCGGGTGAAGCCGGCACCGGCGATGCCCACGACGGCGCCGACGAATGCCAGATAGGGCAGTTCGATGGGGGCGAAGCCGGAATATTCGGCGACCAGGCGCGGATGTACGTCGGTAAACGTGAACGTCACCAGCGAGCCCGAGACCGCGGCCAGAATGATGGGGGCAAAGCCCGCGATCGTGTATTCCATCATCACCACTTCCATGGCGAAGATGACCGCGGCCAGAGGCGTATTGAACGAGGCGGCAACGCCTGCGGCCGCGCCGCAGCCCACCAGGGTGCGCACGCTATTGTTGGGTAGATCCAGTCGGCGCCCCAGCCAGCTGCCGGTGGTCGCGCCGGTATGCGCGGCCACGCCTTCGCGGCCGACCGATTGGCCGGTGGTCAGAGCCAGGACCGACATGGTGAACTCGGCCAGCGCCGACTTTACCGGCAGCACGCCCTGGTAGTAGACCAGCCGTTCGATGATATGAACGATGCCGTATTCGGCGGATTTGAGCACCCATTCCACGATCAGCCCGAGCAGCAGCGCGCCCAGCAGCGGCACCGCCACGCGAAACGCCACGCTGGTTTCACTAAAGCCGGCGCCGCTGACGCCAAACAGCTCGAACAGCGGATCCTGGAGCAGATGAATGGCGGTATGAAGGGCCAGGATCACCAGGCCGCAGAGCGCGCCGGTGGTTGCGCCGAGCAGGCACAGAAGACTCAGGCCGGGGGTGTTCTCGACATCGGCCAGATGCTGGCGCATCGAGTCCATGCGGCCCTGCCAACTTTCGCGCAGCGAGCGGCGCAGCGAGCGTTCAGCGGCCATGGAAGGGGCGTACGTGCAAGAGCTCGTATCCGGGTAGCGAAAACCTGGGTTGGGTCGCGAGCGCGCAGGGCGAAGGCTTGCGCGTTATTATGCGCGGTTTAGCGGCTTATTTCAGCAAACATCATGACCGAGAAACAACGCATCGGAATCGTCGGCGGCACCGGCTATGGCGGAGGCGAGCTGCTGCGCCTGCTCAGCGCGCATCCGAACGCCGAGGTCATTGCGGTCACCTCGCGCGGCGATGCGGGTACGCCCGTTGCCGAAACCTATCCTCAGTTGCGCGGCGTAATCGACCTGGACTTCGTCGCGCCCTCAACGCAGAGCCTGGCTGACTGCGACGTGGTTTTCTTTGCCACCCCGCATGCTGCGGCCATGCATGACGTACCGGCGTTGCTCGATGCGGGAAAGCGGGTCATCGACCTGTCCGCGGACTTTCGCCTCAAGGATGCCGGTGAATGGGCGTCCTGGTACGGCGTGGATCATGCCTGCCCGGAGCTCATCGAACGCGCGGTCTACGGCATGCCCGAGCTCAATCGTGCACAGATTGCCGGCGCGCAGCTGGTAGCGGCGCCGGGCTGCTACCCCACCGCTATCGTGCTTGGCTTCAAGCCGCTGGTCGAAGCAGGGCTGGTCGACGTCGAGCGGCTGATCGCCGACGCCAAGACCGGCGTCTCCGGCGCCGGTAAATCGCTCAAGCCGGGTTTTCTGTTCGCGGAAATGCAGGAGTCTTTCAAGGCCTATGGCGTGGCCGGCCATCGTCATCTGCCGGAAATTCGCCAGTCGCTGGCGGCGTTGGCCGGCGCCAAGATCGGGCTGACCTTCGTACCCCATCTGGTGCCGATGATTCGCGGCATTCATGCCACCCTGTATGGCCAGCTCAATGCGGCTGGGCACGATCTGCAGGCTCTTTATGAAAAGGCCTATGCCGACGAGCCCTTTGTAGATGTGCTGCCCGCAGGCGCCATGCCGGAAACGCGGCACGTACGCGGCGCCAATATGTGCCGTATGGCCGTGCACCGGCCCGGCGACGGCGATACCGCGGTGGTGTTGTCGGTGATCGACAATCTGGTGAAAGGCGCGGCCGGCCAGGCCGTGCAGTGCTTCAACCTCATGATCGGCGTCGACGAAACCCGTGCGCTGGCGATGCCGGGCGCGCTGCCCTAGGCGCTAATTCGTCGGCAGGGGCTTGAATAGCCCGAGCTTGCACCGATGTCATATGATAGGAACCATCCGGTCCACGGAATCGAAAGCTTATGAGTACCGCCACACACGCCATGGAAGAAGACCAGTCCGCGCTGGTATTTACCGACGCCGCGGCGATCAAGGTCAAGGAACTGCTTGAAGACGAAGAAAACGATGCGCTAAAGCTGCGTGTATTCGTTTCCGGCGGCGGTTGCTCGGGCTTTCAATATGGTTTCACCTTCGACGAGAACGTCGAGGACGGCGACACGCTCATCGAAAAGCAGGGCGTGACCCTGCTGGTCGATCCCATGAGCGTGCTTTACCTCAGCGGCGCCGAAATCGATTTTTCGGACGGGGTAGAAGGCGCGCAGTTCGTGATCCGCAATCCG
>DJIE01000263.1 GCA_002433465.1 Salinisphaera sp. UBA6602 | reverse complement strand
ACCCGCCCCGGGTTGAGCGTTAGCGTGAGTTGGCCTTCGTTGTCGGCCGAAACCCGGGTCGCGGTGGTGGCGTCGCCGGCGCCCTCGCTACCCTCGACCAGACTCACGCGGCTGGGATCGTAGAGATAGGCCACCCGAATATTGCCGCCCGGCTGGCCGCCGTCGGCCAACGGCTCGGGCACGACCTCGGTATAGGCATAGCGCGGACCGCCGGCTGCCGCGATGGCATCGGCCAGGCGCTGCAGCGTCTGATCGGCGGCGACGATCAGGTCGGCAGTCGACCCACCTTCTGGTGCCGAGCTGCCGGCAGAGCCGTCGTTGTCCTGCACTTCCTGCAGGCCAATGATGTCCGGCGAACCCAGTCGTTCGACGATCTGGTCCGCGATGGCCTCGAACTTGCCGTCGGCAACATCGGTATCGCCGTCTTCGTCGTTGGGGTCGAGGTTTTCGACGTTGTAGCCGGCCACGCTGAGCGTATCGCCACGGGCGAGCACGCCCACGCCGCTACGGTTGAGATTGGAAGGCTGCGGTGCGGCAAGCGTGGTGGGCAGTATTTCGAAGTAGCCGAAGCCGTAACCCAGCACCCCCACCACCTGGGTGAACAACGCCCCGGTATCCACCACCGGCATGTCGCCGTCGAGCAGCGTATCGTCGATCTGGATGCGTTCGGGGTTGTAGTCCACGCCCTCACCACGCTCGACCAGGGTAATACCGCCGCGGGCGTTGATGCCGGTCGCGTTCGCGCCGGCGTCTGGCACCACGAATATTTCGCCGAATCCGCTCGTCGGCCCAACCGCCATGGCCTGATTCACGCGTACGCGCATACCTTCCAGGCTTTCGTAGAAATCGAGGCCGTCTTCGTCCGGATCGAATACCGTGGTATCGCTGGTGGCGACATTGCCGTTGGTGTCGTTATCGATGATCTGCGTGGGCGCCTGACGACCGCCCTGGCCGATAGTCACGGCCATGATCTCGGTCGTATTGAAAACCGAGGTCGGATCGGCGAGAAGGCGGGTACTGCCATCGTCGCCGGTCACAATCTGGGTCGTCGGCAGATTATTGCTCTGCACCCCGCCGGGATAGAATTCGGTCACCTCGCCGGCGACTTCCACCACGTCGCCCACCGCGACCGGCGCACCGTCGCGCCGCGTGGGTTCGCCACCGGTGAACACCAGGAGCGCATCGCTGGTGGCATCCTTACCGTCGCCGTCCGGGTCCTGCAGATAGAAGCTGTTGCGGGTGACCGCAGTGACAACGCCCGGCACGCCGGCGACCGCATTACCGCGCTGCGGCGATAAATGGCCCGCGCCCTGAATATCGTAGATACGCAGGCCGGTGAGCGCGTTGTCCGGAATGCCGTCGCCGTTGTCGGGCATGCCGGTAGAAGGCGTACTGCCGGTGGCCGCATTCGGCGTCGGCGCGGCCGCCACGAACGTGCTCGTATCGCGGCCGGTACCGCTGCTGTCCGGGCTGCGCTGCAGCGACTCGTTGTCCTTGTTGCCGTTAACGTCTTCATCCAGCTGCGGCGCCCCGTCGGCCAGCAATACGGCCAGCTCGGGATCGTCGCTGTCGCCGGTACCATAGACCACGGCATCGATCAGATTATCGGTAGTCACCGGCGTGCCGTTGGGGAAATCCGCCGCCTCGCCCGCGTACAACGCGACGGCATCCTGACCGTTCTGCAGGCCGTTGCCGGCGAATACGGTGCCTACCCCCGGTAAGCCCGAATTGCCCAGCAGGTAATAACCGTCGCTTGAAGTGACCGTGCCGTCGAGATCGAAGGCGGCATAGCTCTGGTCGTTGCTGCCGTTGTAGAAGACCAGCACCAGACCATCCAGCGCCGTATTGCCGACGCCGCCGTCGGTCAATTCGACGAACTCGGCGCTATCGGTACCGGGCGTATCGGCATCGATTTCATTAATGAGAATCGAAGGCTGCGCAAAAGCGCCGGTTGCAATCGAAGCGCAGACGGCGGCGCTCAGAAGAGCAAGCGCGCGCAGCGAGGAAATAGAGCGTGGCATGAATTTCCCGTTCAATAATCGATCCACTGAGCATGCCTGCAACAGATGTCAGTTTGCGGTCGTCGATATCGCCGAGTGATGACAGCGTTGGCGTTACCTGTGCCGGCACCGAGCTGGCGTTGTGAGCCCGGCCCAGAAATAGACCATTCAATAAAGGGTCTTTCAAATGGATGACCGACCCCGGGAAGGCATGCGCGCCAATGCCAACGGCCGTGACGGCGTTAAAACAGCCGACGCAGTCCCATGTTTTGGTGCCGTATCGATAAAGCCGGCTGCAAACAACCGTCTTGACGGCGAGCGCGGGCCACGCGCAACGCTTGACGCCCCTCGGCCAACGTCCTAGATTTTTACAGATAAAAATATTAGAACGATAAAACGGAGGATGACATGCAAACCGCATGGAAAAAATTTCTTTCCGCTTTTGAATGGTTTGGCGCGCGCCGCCACGGTATTCGACGTGGGCTTGCCGGCTTGCTGCTACCGTCGCTTGTACTGGCCTGCGCCGCTGCCATGGCGACCGATGACCCCGCGCGCAAACATATTGATAACCCGTTTTCCGGCCTCGCATCGAGCCCGAACGTCGATGAACAGATGTTCTTCGTCGTCAAAGACGTCCGCCCGGAAGCATTCAGCTGGTTCTGGAATAACTTGAGCCAGCGCTCATTGCGGCGCGCCAACCGCCAGTCGCGCGATTTCGAGTGGATCGATGCCCCGGCCCAGCCGAACGAACTGGGCTACGAAAGCCGGGCGTCCTTCAAACAATCCATCTGGCTCGATGGTCGCCGACGCAGCGTCACGTCTCGCTATCGCTCGCCCGACAGCGCGCGCGGCCGGGTCGACCCCAGCAACTACCTCGGCGATCGGCCATTCAGCTTTCTGGCAATGACCGTGACCATCGACGACGGCGCGCCGATCGACGTGCTGCTGCGCTACCAGCCGGTCGGGGACACCCTGACCGATACGGCGTTTTCGCTGGAGCTGACCACCGCGGGCGATACAAAGCTCGCCCACGCATACGGCCTGTGGCTGCGCCGATTGCTCGAAGGCACAGGCAGCTTCCTGACCAACCGCTTTGATCGCAAGTTCTACGATGACGTCGTGCTAACGCGCGGCAGCGTCGAAGTCACGCCGATCGATTTTTCGAGCCTGACGTTTCGGGTGATCGTGAATCAGCAGATCAAGGGCATCACGCCCGACATGCTCGCCTGGTGGTGGGACCATATCGACAATCTGGCCCGCTACCGGCTATGGCAGCCGATCGACCACGACCGCTTCGAGTGGGAAGTCGCGCCACGCGAGCGCGACCTGCAATACGATATCGGCGCGGTTCAGATCGTGCGCGAGTTCATCGGCAATGCGCTGATCACGCTGCGCATCGAAGGCGTCGACCCCGAGGTTTCACCCGCCCCCGTCCCCATCGAACAGCCGCGCCCCTATTTCTTCAACTCCCTGGTCGAGCCACAGGGCTTCCA
>DJIE01000273.1:710-22526 GCA_002433465.1 Salinisphaera sp. UBA6602 | reverse complement strand
TGACCGGTCTTTTGCGGTGCGCGATCGTAAAGCGTGAGGTCTTCGTCGTGTTCCTGCAGCGTGCCCTGGGTGAGGCAGCGATTCACGAGGCCGCTGACGGCCACATCCCGTGCCGTGTCGACGAAATCGCAGAGTTTGTCGAAATGCCGCCCGATGGCGTCCTGAATATTCACGCCGAGCATCTGCTCGGCGCGGGGGTTGAGGTAGTCCACCGCGCCGCTCGCATCGGTGGTGATCACCGCGTCACCGATCGAGGCGAGGGTGACCTGGGCACGCTCCTTCTCATCGTTGAGCGCCTGTTGCGTCTCGATCAGGCGGGTTCCGTCGCGGCAAATACCTTCGCTGCCGATGGCGTTGCCCTCGGCGTCGTCGATACGGCGCGACGAGATCAGCAGCCACGCGATATCGCCGTTGCGCCGGTACACCCGCGTGGGGTGGCGATGCAGCTGTGCACTGGTAAGCAGCAGCCGCTCATCGTGCGGGTTGGCCAGCACATCGGACAGCGGGCGGCCTTCGAGTTCGCCCGGGCGGTAGCCGAGCATGTCGGTCACCGTATCGGTGATCCAGCTGATATGGCCGTCCTGATCGGTGTGATAAAGCACATCGGTGACGTTGCGCAGCAGGCGCTGTACACGCTGGTGACGCGCGAGCAGCTTGTCGTGATAGCGCTGCACGCGATCGACGAGGTTTTCTACCGCGTCGACCAGCCGGGCGTTGGCACCGCGAATGATCGGTGGTCGGCGCGCGGCCGCGCGACCGACGATATCCGACTGGTCCAGCCAGCTGATCAGCGGCGCCATGGCCTTTTCGTCGTCGACGCGGATTTCGCGTAGCGCATACCAGCACAACACCAGCGCGGCGGTGATCGAGAACAGGGTCAGGACAAGCACCGCCGTGGCCGTGATCGTGTCGGCGCGATAACTCAGCCCCAGCACGACGAACTGGCTTGCGAGCACGACGCCGAGCGCGAGCGCCACGGCGACCAGGCGGCGGGGCAGGCGACTCATGGTCGAGGGGTCGTGTACCGCTTCAAGACGCGGTCAATGGCGACGCATGCGCAGCGATGGGAAAGCATGATTTTTTCCAAGGCCTCAAGGGCGATTGCAGACTCGAATGATAGCGCGAACGGTATGACAAGCCGCTGAAAAGACATGAAACCCGAAGCTCGATACTACGAATTCTGCCGGGCAAAGTATAGGATGAGGCGATGCTCGCCGACTTATATCAACCAACACCCGCACTGCGGGCCCGGCATCCGGGTCGCTAACGTGGTTTTGTTGCGCCCAATCACATTGCTTTTCAGGCAAATCGCGTATCTGTGTCGACGGCTGCGGGTGCGCCTGCTCGCCTCACTCAGTCAGAGTGCGACCTATTCGTTGCCCAATATGCGAATGTTCGCGATCGTGGCGGTCGCGGGGCATCCTCTTTTTTATCTGTACTGGACCGAATTCCAGCCCCAGGTCTTCGAAAGCATATGGCTGCGTGTGTTCAGCGTCGTGGTCGCGCTGCCGATGCTTTTCGAGCGCCAGCTGTTTCGCGCCGGCGAATGGCGGCGCGGCATTACCGTCTACTGGTTCCTTATCCTGGTCTATCAGCTGCCTTTCTTTTTCGTATTCATGTCGCTGATGAACCAGTTCGTCACCGTCTGGGCCCTCTCGACGATGGCGGCATCGCTGTTTCTTGTGCTGCTGGTGTTCGACTGGCTGATGATCATGCTGATGGCGCTGATCGGTACGGTGGCGGCCTGCCTGGTTTACCTCGCGATCGGCGGTGACATGAGCGAACAGTCCGAAACGCTGCGCCAACTGGTACCGACCTATCTTTTCGCGCTGCTCGGCGGCAGTGTATTCAACTACAAGACCGAGCTGGTCGCGCGCGAGAAGTTCGCGGCCATTACATCGGCGGTGGGAACGATGGCGCACGAATTGCGGACGCCGCTGCTGGGTATTCGAAGCGGTGCCCGCGGGTTGCAGAACTATCTGCCGGCGATATTCGAGGGGTTCGAAATGGCGCGGGCCCAGGGGCTACCGGTCAAGCGTATTCGTACCGCGCATTATCGGGAGATGCATGCGGTGCTTGATCGCATCAATACGGAAGCGGAGTACACCAACATCATTCTGGACATGTTGCTGGTGAACTCGAGCCGTACCACCATCGATCAAAGCACCTTCGAAGTCACGTCGATTGGCGGCTGTGTGCAAACCGCGCTGGAGCGCTACCCGTTTCATTCGGCGCGCGAGCGCGAACGGGTGCACTGGGAACCGGAGTCGGACTTCCGCTTTCGTGGCTCGCCGCTTTTGATGGTGCACGTGCTGTTCAATCTGTTGAAGAACGCGCTGTATTTCCTGGCCCGCGTGGACGATGGCCATATCCGGATATGGATCGAGCAGGGCCCGGGCGATGCCCATCGCCTGTATTTTCGAGACACGGGGCCCGGAATTGCGCCGGACGTGTTGCCGCGCATTTTCGAGCGGTTCTATTCCGGTATGCCGCACGGCCAGGGTACGGGCATTGGTTTGGCGTTCGCGCGTATGGTGATGGAGAGTTTCGGCGGCGATATCCGCTGTCGTTCCGTGGTCGGACGTTATACCGAATTCGTAATGTTGTTCCCTGCGGTAGGTCGTGATGAATAGAACCCGTTTAGCGCCGTATTTTCATCCCACCCAGATCGTGCTCGTCGATGACGATATCGATTTTCTCGGCAACCTGAGCCTGCAGCTGGAGGCGGATCTGCCGTATCTGTTGTTCGACTCCACCGAAAAGGCCCTGGGGTATATCAACGATCGCGACGACGAGAGCCCGTCGCGCCAGCGCTTCTTTCGCCTCGAGGAGGACCGTGACGGGCGCCGCCGGGTCACGCTCGATAACGAAGCGTTGGCGCGGGAGATGCATTTCACCAACCGCTTTTCACGTATCTCGATCGCGATGATCGACTACGCCATGCCGCGCATGAATGGCCTGGAATTCTGTAGCCGGATTCGCGATCCCCATATCAAGAAGATTCTGTTCACCGGGGTGGCCACGGAGGCGGAGGCCGTCGAAGGCTTTAACGACGGCGTGATCGATCGCTATATCCGCAAGAGCGATCACAACGTGTACGAGCACCTCAACCGCACGATCCGCGAACTCCAGCACACCCATATACTGGAGACGTTCAAGACCGCGATCGACGTGTTCGACGTCGACGTACCGCCGCTGCTCGGCGACGACACGATAAGGCAGTTGCTGGCCACGCTGCGCTCGCGCTACGAGTTCGTGGAATACTACATGGTGTTCAACCCCACCGGCTTCGTACTCATCGACGGCGATGGAGGGCTTTATCGGCTGGTGATCGTCGACGAAGCCGAGCACCGGGCGATGGTGGAGCGCGCCGTCGCCCTGGATGCGCCCGATGAGTGCATCCGATTATTGCGCGCCGGCGACAACCTGCTCGATCCGGCCTTCATGAATCGCGCGCGCAGCGCGCCATCGGATGCCTATCGTCACTGGAAATCGCATATGCGGGTGGCAGAGCGTGTCGAAGGCGCGCGCACCTATCGCTGGGCGGTGTTCGAATCCGACCCGCGCGAACATGGCATAACCCGACCCACAGCGACCTTCAATCGCTATCTCGAATGGCTGGACACGGTGGGTTATTCGCTGATGTGAGACCCGCGCGGCGGGCGGCGGCTAGTCTCTACTCGAACGGCGCAAACGACTGATACGCCTTACATGCGGCGGATGCTGAAAAGTTCGCGCGGCAGCAGAAAGTGCGCGCTGTCGCATGCTTTTTAATCATGTATTCCATGGCGGCTCGGCCATGTATTGATAAACATAAAATTGCACGCGACTAACGACGTGTAGTTTGGTATGGCACATCTATTTAATATAAATAGAGTTAAATAGAAAATTGCCGGACTGGCCAGGCGTCAGTCGAATGAGGCAATAAACCGTCATATCAATATCAATACGAGGTTGTCATGAACGAATTCCCAGTCTCCCGCCACTCTTCGCTGTGCCCGACGTCTGTCGCCGAACCGGCGTTTCTGCAGCGCCATGTCGACCATTATTTTCGTGAGCGCGTCGAAAAGACCTGGCAGGGCGGGCATATCATGCATGGCCGTCAGCCCGATGCGAACGCCATCCTCATGGTGACCAACGATTATCTGGATCTGGCCAACCATCCGGAGGTGATCCAGGCCCAGATCGATTGCCTGCGCGGATCGGACAATACCGTCGTCATGTCCGGGGTGTACCTGCATGGGGACAGCCCGCAGCTGCATCTGGAGCGGCGCATGGCACGCTGGATGCGCATGGAGTCGAGTCTGCTCTGTCAGTCCGGCTATGCGGCCAACGTCGGCTTGATCCAGGCGATTGGCGCCCCGGGCACGCCGGTCTATGTCGACATGTTTGCACATGCCTCGCTTTGGGAAGGCGTACGCAGCGCAGGCCTGGAATGGAAGCCATTCCGGCACAACGATGCGTCCCATCTGGAGACGATGATCAGCCGTAACGGCCCCGGCATCGTCGTGGTCGACTCGATCTACAGCACCACCGGCAGCATCGCGCCCCTGAAGGAGATCGTCGAAGTGGCCAACCGCCACGGCTGTGTGATCATCGTTGACGAATCTCACTCTCTGGGTACGCATGGCGAGCAGGGCCGCGGTCTCGTGGCCGGTCTCGGCCTGGAGTCCGAGGTGCATTTCGTCACCGCCAGTCTGGCCAAGGCCTTTGCCGGGCGCGCTGGCGTGATTGCCTGCAGCGAGCGGCTGCGTCAGTTCATCAAGTACAACTCGTTCCCGGCGATTTTCAGCTCCTCGCTGCTGCCCCACGATATTGCCGCACTCTCGCGGACGCTCGATCTGATCAAGCGCGCCGACAACGAGCGCAATCGCCTGCACGCCAACGCGGCCTACCTGCGTCGGCACCTCGACGCGCTTGGCTATAACGTCGATAGCGGCGAAGCGCAGATGATCGCGCTCGAAGCCGGCCGCGAGGAGCAGACGATCATCCTGCGCGATGCGCTGGAATCACGGGGCGTATTCGGCTCGGTATTCTGTGCGCCGGCAACCGCGACCAAGCGCTCGCTGATCCGGCTGTCGGTCAACTGCAACCATAGCTATAGCCAGCTTAATCGCGTGATCGAGGTTTGCCGGGAGATCCGCGACGAAGTGGATCTGGCCAACTGGCCTTCGACCCGTCGCAGCCGCAAGCGCGCGCCGATTACGCGTGCCAACGCGGCCTGAGTAAGGCGCGCCGGCGCGCGGCACCCGCTAGCCTGTAGCGGCGCGGGCCGGCGTGAACGAATTGTCGATATCGTGGGAGTGACCGACCCGGCATTGGGCCATGCTCATGCCGGGTCGGCATGGCCGGGGCGCGCAACGCCTGTACGGCGGCCGCGCGCCGTGCCCGGGGTGCCGGGTTGATTCCAGGGCGCAATCCGCTCGGTTTGAACTCGGGCTGAGCCCGGCTGATAAGGTCGACGTTTTCTCAACGGAGACGATCCATGACCGATTTCGCCGAACTCAGCGAAAAGACCGACACCAGCGTTGAAATACTGCGGGCGATCGCCGACCAGCAAGGCGACGATCCGGACAGGATTCGGGAAACGCTCGAGAATCCGGAAGATTTCGATTCACTGATTGCCAGCGCCCGCGAACGCGCATCGGACAAGAGCGTGAACCTGAGGTGGCAGGGCAAGGCTGTCCTCTAGGGCCTGCTAACCCTAGTGCCAATCGCCGTGTCGCTGCGCAAAATCCTGCTAGACGGCGTTTCAGCGCGCGCATGTACCTTCGCGACACAACGCACACTGCGCCCTGTCTTGCAAAAGAATAGAGTGCGGCGCGATTTCATTCGCGTTAACAGGCCCTAGCCCGCTTAAAGGCTACCCAGGAACCAGGGCCGACCGGCAGTTTGCCGGTCGGCCTTTTGTTTGGGCGAGTGTGGTCTTCTGCCGCGCTGTGCTACGGGCTACGCGGCTGAGGTCAGTCCCAGATGCCCGGTTCCACCTGATCGGGATTCTTGAGCACGGCACGGTGAAATACCGGCTCCTCTATGCCTTCGGCGCGCTGGCGCTCGTAGTCCTTGAGCACCCGTAGCGCGATGGGCAACAGTAGCAGGATCGCCACGAGGTTGGTGGTCGCCATCAGGCCCATGGCCAGATCGGCGAAATCCCAGATGAACGACAACGTGGCCATCGAGCCAATCATGACCATGGCCAGAATCAGCGGCCTGAGAATGGTGATCGCCTTCTTGTGGTGCTTGCCGGCGAGGTATTCCACGTTGATTTCGGTGTAGGCAAAGTTCGCCAGAATCGACGTATAGGCAAAGAACAGGATGGCGATGGCGATAAAACCGGAGCCGAAGCTGCCCAGATGATCCGACATGGCGTCCTGGGTGAGCTGAATGCCCTGCATCGAGGCGTCGGTCTGCGTGGTCAGCATCTGGTCATACACGCCCGATAGCAGGATCACCACCGCAGTACAGCTGCAGATGATCAGGGTATCGACGATCACGCCGAACGACTGCACCAGGCCCTGGGCGGCCGGGTGATTGACTTCGGCGGTAGCCGCAGCGTTCGGCGTCGAGCCCATACCCGCCTCGTTCGAGAACAGGCCGCGCTTGATGCCGTTTTCCATCGCGATCTTGATGGTATAACCCACCGCACCGCCGACGGCCGGCCCGAAGCCGAACGCGCTCTGGATGATCAGCCAGAACATGCCGGGCACCTGATCGTAGTTCGCGATCAGAATATAAACCGCGACCAGGAAATAGCCGATCGCCATGACCGGCACGATCTTCTCCGCGGTCTTGGCGATTGAGCGAAGCCCGCCGTAGACGACCACGCCGGCCATTACCACAAGGGCGAGGCCGGTTGCCCAGGTGGGGATCGCGAAGGCGCCCTCCATGCCCTTGGCAATGGTGTTGGCCTGGGCGCCCGAGAACGCAAAGCCGTAGGCGATGATGAGAAACACCGCGAAGATAATGCTCATCCAGCGCTGGCCGAGGGCTCTTTCGATGTAATAGGCCGGGCCGCCGCGATATACGCCGTCGGCATAGTGAATCTTGTAAACCTGCCCGAGCGTGCACTCGATAAAGGTGGTGGCCAGGCCCACCAGCGCGGTCATCCACATCCAGAAAACCGCGCCCGGACCGCCTACCCAGAGGGCCAGGGCCACGCCGGCCAGATTGCCGGTGCCCACACGCGCGGCCAGGGAAGTGGCCAGCGCCTGGAAGGAACTCACCCCCTGATCGCTGCTGCGGCTATCGAAGGTGATGCGCACCATGTGACCGAGCATGCGGAACTGCATGAAGCGGGTGGCGACGGTAAAGATCAGGCCGGCGCCGAATAGCAGGTAGAACAGAATATAGGTCCATATGAAGTTGCTGATCGGCGAGGTCACGGCCTCGACCGCGGCGCGCACTGTTTCAATGAATTCCATTATCGACTTCCCCTTCCCTGTGCGGATCGACCGGCACGCAGCGCTCGAGTGCGTGGCCGTGTCATGCGTTCATGGAGCAATAATTACGCCAGATACGGCCGCCGGCGGTACGCGGCCGTGGCTCAAAGACGCGCTGCAAGGCGCAGCGATCGAGCCTACGCCTGCCTCGCGACGAGGGCCAGACAGCGATTGGTCGCAGAGGCGTCTCCATGTATGGATGCCCGTGGCGCCTGGCGCGGCGGTCACGCGCCGGATATGGCCCCGTCGGATAAAAAAAACCCGTCGCAGGATGATCCATGCGACGGGTCGGTACAGCATCGGTCGATCAGTTGACCGCGCCGCCTTCACTCGCCTGGCTGCATTCGGCTAGCCCGGCATCGCTGGAGCAACGGATCTTTTTGAGCATATGCTGCATTTCGTGGTCGTACCAGTTCTGGTCCCACAGCTGCTCACGCGTATTGCGGAACATTTCGCGGTAGTTCGCGTCGCGATCGCCGGAGATATGCACCCAGTACTTGTCCGGGATTTCCTCGTCGGCGTTCTTCACCCGGCGCAGGGTCGAGTCGAACATGTTGTTGAACACCCACTCACGCGACTTCTGGCCGAAGTCGTCGTCGAACTTGTCTTCGTGGATGATCAGCTGGCCCGAGAGCATGCCGAGCACGAAGTCGGCGATGCCGCCCTGCTCGCCGAGGCCCTTATAGAGTTCGAGCGCGTTGTAGGCAAACGAGGGCGCATAGGCCAGATCCACGCTGCCGTTGTTGAACATCGGCCCGAACGAGGCGATGGAGGCGCCCACCGGCGACGCACCGGCGACGTTGGCCAGGGTCGAGGCCTGCTTGTCGTAGGACATCACCGCGATCTTCTTGCCGGCGACGGTGTCCAGGCTTTCCAGATACGACTTGTCGCGCGCGAACAAAAAGGCCTTGCCCAGCGGCACGACGCCGACCACTTCATTGCCGTCTTCGCTCATGCGATCGGCCGCCTTGGGGCTCGACATCACCTTGATAGCGGTCTTGACCTGGTCGTAGCTCTGAAGGCCGCCGGCCATGTCCAGGCTGCCCGCGAACTTCACGAAATGAATGGCGCGAATGCCGGTGATGCCCACCATGTCGCATTTGCCGGCCTTGAAGTCGTTCGAGGCGACGGCTTCATCGGTATAGGCGCGCGTGTTGAGCTTGATGCCCCATTCACGTGCCTGCACCACATAGTCCTGGAACGACTGGTAGATAAAGCCGTTCGCGCCGATCGGATCGTAGATACACAGGGAACGGGTTTCCTGGGCGCTTGCCGTTTGCAGCGCGCCGCCAAACAGGGCGGCGGCGCCAACCACGGCGGCACCCACATAAGAGGTCATTTTTCGGGACAGCATGGATCATATCCTCCGGGGTTGTTTTCTATTGCGACGGGCGGGTCGGCCCGATGGTTTAAAGCGCATCGCAGCGAGTACGCATCAGAACAGCTCCATGAATACGAGCGGGGCGAAGGCGACGAGCAGCAGGGTGGTCGCCATGACCGTAATCGGCAGCAGCATGCCCTCATGCCGGCGCCAGAAGCTGGGGTCGTTGGCGACCTCGGCCTTGGCGGCCTGGATCTCGTCATCGCCCACCACCTGGCGCGTCAGCAACTGGTTGAGCGCCACCGGTGGGCTGAGATAGCCCAGCTCGAACGCCGCCAGTACCATCATCCAGAAATGGATGGGATTGATGCCATTGTCGTAGGCGACCGGTGCCAGCGTCGCACTCACCAGAATAATGGCGCCGTAGGGCTCCATGATCATGCCGATCGCGACCAGCATGATCACCAGCACGGCCGTGGCATACCACACGCTGGCGAACTGATCGGGGAACAGTTCCATCACGCCCGAGCGCTCCATCACGCCGCCGAACACGATCGACAGCACCATGAGCATGAGCAGTGCGCCAATGAGCACCGACGTTTCCGCGGTGGCCGCACGCAGGGCGTTCCAGAAGCCCGACGGCTTGTACGCCGGGCCGGCGGCCTGACCGCGGTCGGCCTTGTAGATCGCGGCCTGGTAAAGACGCTGGGCACGCCAACGGTCATAGCCGAGCAGCGCGAGCATGACCAGCGGCAGGATCACCGGCGCCGAAAACTCGTTGAACGACTGACCCAGCAGATGGGTATAGACGAAAACCACCGCGAAGCCGATCACCACATAGGGCAAAATCGGGCCCAGCGCGACCCGGGTGGCCGGAATGGCATCGTCCGGCGTGGCCAGATGCGGCCGGCTCTTGCGGGTGAGGTAAACGAAGCCGGTGAAGATCACCGCGGCGAGCGCGAACACATACAGGCCCCAGCCGAACAGCTGGTCGGTGGTCACCTGGCGATTGAGCGCGGCGATGATCACCACCATCAGACAGGGATTGAGCACCACGCCCATGCTGCCGGACATGGCAGTCGACGCCACCGCCAGCTGGCGATAGGTGCCGGCGATACGCAGCTCCTGATAGATGACGGCGCCGATCGCAAGCACGAAGATGCCCGAGGCGCCGGTATAGGCCGTCGGCCAGGCCGAGGCCAGTACCACGATGATCACGACGAACTCGGGGCGCATCTCCCAGGAGCGGAACACGCCGAACAGCAGTTCGGCGATGCGCGTGTGCTTGAGCATCATGCCCACCCACACGTACAGGCCGATCGCGGTATACAGGTCGGCGAAGCGCAGCATCTTGCCCAGCTGGATGGCTGGCCCGGAGAGATAGCCCTCGCTGAGAAAGAAATACAGGATGCTGACCAGCGCCAGCCAGCAGTACAGCGGCACGGTAAGTGGCGCGTAGAGCAGCGACCCCTTGTCGCTGGCATGGGATGGAACACGCAGGAACCGATAGCCCGCGGCGATGGCCAGCACGAGGAAGGTCACCAGCCACAGGGCATTGAGCGTGAGGTCACCGCCCGAGTCCAGGCGCAGCCAGGCAAATCCGCTGACCGCCATGGCAATGTTGGCGACCACCTGCGAGCCGGCGCTGACGCGATAGTCGAGCCGGGACCGGGGCACGCGCAGCGCGATCTGCTCGTTGAGGACGAGCGCGACGAAACCGCCGATCATGATCAGCAGGATCAGGATATAGCTTTGGAATTCCTGACCCAGCTGGTTGATCCGTCCCATACCCAGCTCGAGCGAGCGAAATGCGCGCAGCGACGAGGTCGATGTGACCTGCTGGTTGTATTCGTAGCGCTCGTAGCTGGCCACACACTGGCTGCGCTGGGCTTCGAGCGACTGACGCAACGCCGCCGGGTCGGACGGCCCGGCATCGAAGAGGCTGTCTTCATCGGGTTCCGCGGCGTTTGCCTGACTTTGCGCCACGCGCGCATCGATATCCATGTCCGGGTCGCAGGCCGGTTCGGCCATGTCGACGCGGAGCATGTTGTAGTCCCGCCAGATATCGCCGCCCAGGCTGAGCAGCTGGCCATGGATGAACGCGCTCGTGCCAAACAGGATTGCCAGCAGCAACAGCACCGCTACGGGTACTGTTATCAGCCAGTTACGGCCGGCGCTATAGGTTTTGGGCTGATCGTCGCCGTGCGGGTCGGCCGTGACCGATCCGCTGTCGTTGTTGTGGTTTGTCATCAGTTGAGGAAGCTGTCCGCGTCGAAGTCCGAATCCGATTCACCGCTGTCTTCGCCGGGGAAATCGCCGAGCGCGAGGAAGGGCGTACGCTGGCCGGTTTCCTTGGTCCAGATACGATCGGACAGATAAAGCGCCTGGGCGTAGGCGACCTCGCTGAAGATCAGATAGTCCTCGGGGGCTTCACCCGCGTTGTAGATTTTCGCGACCTGACGAATGCCTTCTTTCTCGCGGGCCTCGTCGGACTGCCCGAAGCCGGCGATCGCGTAGAGCATGGCCGCCATCGGCATGCCCTTGCTTTCGCCGTAGTCGGCGGCTTCCTTGAGCTGGGCCCAGGGGTCCTTGCCGTCCGGCGTGGTGCCGGGCACGCTCAGCCAGACGACCGCCTGCAGAGCGTTCGGTACGCCCCACCATTTTTCATTATCCATGCACTCGGTGGCCCGGCCGGCGCGGGCGGCCACATCCTGGGGCACACCCACGCTGCTCGAGGCCTGAATATCGCTCAGCACGGCCTGGACCGAGGTCAGCGTGCCGGCCATGTACTCGAATTCCTCGACGTCGTTGCCCAGCGAAGGACATTCGCCGGTGCCCAGCTCTCCGAAGGCATCCACGGTGTCGCGATAGACCGCATAGCGACGCAGCGCGGTACGCCGGAACAGGCGCTGGGAATTGATACGCGCATCGCGCGCCTCTTCGGTATTGCCCTCACGCAGGGCACGCGCAAAGCGCAGCTGCTCTTCCTGGGCCTGGGCCTCGGCGCACAGGCCGGCGAGCAGGCTGGTGTTAAGCAATACGTTGGAGGGACGGCCGATCACGCGGCTGAAGGATCCAAGCAGCTGGTGCTGCCCCATGCCGGTGCCGCAGGAGGCCAGGTCCAGGTCGCCGCTGGCGATGACATAGGGCACGACCTCGTCCTGCGAATAGTGCGCAAGCACGTGGCCGGTGGGCTTGTAGACAAGGCCGCAGCCACTCAGACCGACGACAAGGCCTGCCACCAGGGGCAGCGAGAGTCTCTTCAGCATGGCGTTTAAGCCTCCTACGTATTGTTGTAAGTCTTAACGTTCTCGCACCACGCGCGCTGCGGCTGGGGCCGTCTTCTTGTAAGTGCGGCTGGCATGTTCGCCAGCGTCGCGCGCCGTCGTGGGCTGGGCTCAATATCCGACATCGGCGACCGCAACGCCACGGGCAGTTCGGAAAATATATCTTTTACCTGAGCCGAAACCAAGTTTCAGCTAACGAAGCGCGCGGCGTTCCTGTTGCACGGGGGCGCCGACAGCAGCGGCGCCCGTGCGACAATCACGCGCCGGAAAGCCCCGATTCATACGTGTTCCGGGTTGGTTCGGCGGTTTTTGTTCAGTCATCAGGGCAGGCCAGATGGGCGGCAATCGATCGACAGATGTGATCGTACTCGGCGGCGGCGCGGCCGGGCTGATGTGCGCAGCGGTGGCCGGCGCGCGCGGCCGGCGCGTGGTCGTGATCGAGGGCAGCAAGCGCTGCGGCAAGAAGATTCTCATGTCCGGCGGTGGGCGCTGCAACTTCACCAATCTCTACAGCGCCCCGGACAACTTCCTGTCTGCGAACCCGCATTTCTGCAAGTCGGCCCTGGCGCGCTACACGCCGGCCGATTTCATCGCGCTGGTCGAGGCCCACGGCATCGCCTATCACGAGAAGGAGCGCGGCCAGCTGTTCTGCGACGAATCCTCGAAACAGATCGTGGCGATGCTGCTCGATGAATGCGCGGCGGTCGGCGCAGAGATTCGCGTGAACACGTCGATCGACGGCGTGGCTCGCGATGCCCTGGGCGGGTTCGAGGTGAGCACATCCGCCGGGGTCTGGCATGCAGAAAGCGTAGTGGTGGCCACCGGCGGTCTGTCGATCCCGAAAATGGGCGCTAGCGGCATCGGCTATCGTATTGCGCGCGACTTCGGCCTGCCGGTACGGGCCACCCGTGCCGCGCTGGTACCGTTCACCGTCGCGGGCGCGGCGCGCGCTGCGTTCGCCGAGCTTTCCGGCATCGGGACAACCGTCGAAGCCGCCTGCAACGACGGCCTGTTCGAAGCCGGGCTGCTGTTTACCCACCGCGGTCTGAGCGGGCCGGCCATGCTGCAGGTTTCCTCCTATTGGCAGCCCGGCGATACCGTGGCCATCGACTGGTTTGCCGGCGCGCCCGTCGGCGACTGGCTCGAAGACGAACGCGCTGCGCGACCGAACGCACGGCTGGCCAGCGCGCTCGCAACGCGCTTCCCACGCCGGCTGGCGAACTGGCTGGCCGAACGCTGTACCTCGGGCAATGCACGCCTCAAGCAGCTCGACGAAGCCGCCATGACGACCCTGGTCGATCAGCTCTCGGCCTGGCCGTTCAGCCCCGACGACACCGAAGGCTATCGGACCGCCGAGGTTACAATCGGCGGCGTCGATACGAACGCGCTGTCCTCGGCTACGCTCGAAGCGCGCGACGTGAACGGCCTGTACTTCATTGGCGAGGTGGTCGACGTGACCGGCCATCTCGGCGGGCACAACTTCCAGTGGGCGTGGGCCTCCGCCAAGGCGGCAGGCGAGGTAATCTAGGGCTCTCTTTTCAGCAGGTTGGTCTTATGCGGATACGGTTCGTCTCGAACAGCTGGCGTCATCTGTTATTGCCGGTGGGCGCGCTCACCCTCGCTGCCTGCGCATCGCAGTCGGTGGAGACGGCGCAGTCTTCGGATACGGCACAGGGCAGCGCCGATGTGGCAGCCGATATGCGCATGTCGGCGGCGCCAGCCACCCAGGCGGTCCCGGCTGAAGCGGTGCGCGACGCCGCCGGCTTCGATCGCTGGGTCGCGGATTTTCGCCGGCGTGCCGCCGCACGCGGTGTGTCCGAGCGCACCCTCGACGCCGCGTTCGAGGGCTCGGAGTTCGTACCGCGTATCGTCGAACTTGATCGCCGCCAGCCCGAGTTTTCGCGGGCGATCTGGGACTATCTCGACAGCGCGGTTTCCGATGCGCGTATCCGCCAGGGCCGCGAGCAGCTGGGCAGCTACGCTGCCGAGGCGCGTGAGGCTGAAACCCGTTACGGCGTACCGGCCACGATCATTGGCGCCATCTGGGGCGTGGAAAGCAACTACGGCAGCAACTTCGGCAACTACGAAACCATCGATGCCCTGGCCACACTCGGCTACGACGGCCGACGCACGGGCTTTGCCGAAGAGCAGCTCTATGCGGCCCTCCAGATTGTGGAAAACGGCGATATCGATCGCGAGCGCATGCGCGGTTCCTGGGCAGGCGCGATGGGGCATACCCAGTTCATTCCCACCAGTTTTCTGGCCTATGCGGTCGACGAAGACGGCGACGGGCGTCGCGATATCTGGGGCAGCATTGCCGACGTCATGGGTTCGACCGCCAACTACCTGAAAAAGAACGGCTGGCAGCCGGGCCAGAGCTGGGGCCGCGAGGTCGTGCTGCCGCCCGATTTCGACTATGCCCAGGCCGAGCTCGACACCCGTCGCAGCAGCGCCCAGTGGCAGGCCGCCGGCGTACGCGCGGTCGACAGCCGTGGCCTGCCGTCATTGGTTTCGGCGTCGATCATCGCGCCCGCCGGTGCCCACGGCCCGGCCTTCATGGTGGGGCCGAATTTTCGCACCATTCTGCGCTACAACAATGCCACCAGCTATGCGCTGGCCGTCGGCCTGCTCTCGGACCGGCTCGACGGCGCGCCCGGCGTGTACGGCGACTGGCCGCGCACCCTGGCCAGCCTCTCGCGTACCGAGATCAAGGACATGCAGGGCCTGCTCAACCAGCTCGGCTATGGCACCGGCACGCCGGACGGCATCATGGGGCCGAACACCCGCGCCGGGCTGCGCGCTTTCCAGAAGGCCAACGGTCTGACCGCCGACGGCTACCCGACCCACGAGCTGCTGGGCCGTATTCGCGTCGCCGCGGGCTGACCTAGGGCAAGCCGGGCACTCGGCCCGGCTTTGCCCCTCGACGCCGGGGCAGGCTATTCGTGGCCGGCGATCGGGTGGGGGACGTAGGGCGCTTCGAGCTTTTGCTTCTCGTCGGCGCTCAACTCGATATCGATGGCCTGAATCGCCTGTTCGAGATGGTGCGATTTGCTTGCCCCCACGATCGGCGCGGTGATCGCCGGGTTCGAGGCCACCCAGGCGAGGGCGATCTGTGCCATCGCCACGTTGCGCGCGTCGGCGACCTCGCGTAGCGCCTCGATTACCGGCCTATCGATATCGCCACCGAGCTGCCATTTGCGCGTGTTCTCGTCGGTCTGTGCGCGTTTGGACTCGCCGCCTTCGCCCTGGGTCGTCTTGCCGGCCAGCACGCCGCGCGCCAGCGGGCTCCAGGGAATCACGCCCACGCCCTGATCGGCACACAGCGGCAGCATCTCGCGCTCCTCTTCGCGATAGACGAGGTTGTACATGGGCTGCATGGTCGAAAACGGCGTCCAGCCATTGCGCTCGGCGACCTGCTGGGCCTTGGCGAACTGCCATGCGTACATGGAGGAGGCACCGATATAACGGGCCTTGCCGGCCTTCACCACGTCGTGCAGCGCTTCCATGGTTTCCTCGATGGGCGTGTCGTAGTCCCAGCGATGGATTTGATACAGATCGACGTGATCGGTGCCCAGCCGTTCGAGCGAGCCGTCTATGGCGCTCATGATGTGCTTGCGCGACAGGCCGCGGTCGTTCGGTCCGTCGCCCATCGGCATGAAGACCTTGGTGGCAAGCACGAAATCGTCGCGCCGGGCGTAGTCGGTCAACGCCTTGCCGACCACGCGCTCCGACTCGCCGCGCGAATACATGTCCGCGGTATCGAAGAAGTTGATGCCGGCATCGAGGGCCTGCTTGATGAACGGCCGGCTGGCCTGTTCGTCGAGCACCCATTCGCGCCATTCCGGGGTGCCGTAGGTCATGGTGCCCAGGCACAGGGGCGAGACTTTCGTGCCGGTGCTGCCGAGACGTTTGTAGCGCATTGATTACTGCCGTGGAAAAATCGATGCTGTATACAATAAAGCAGTAGAAGCCGCTCGGGAACCTTGCCGCCGGCATGCTAATCTGAGGTGCATTCGTCCCCTGCAACAGAGGCCCCGATGGGCCAACAGCCGACCCTGACCGGACTGCTGGAATCGCTGGATTCCAGTGCCGATACCCATGCCGAAAGCAACAGCGCCGACGACCGCCTGTCGATCGGGGAAGTGCTGCAGGTCATTGGTGAGCGCGGCTATGGCCCGCTGGTGCTCATCCTGGCCCTGATCGCTGCGCTGCCGACGGGGGCGGTACCCGGCATCCCGAGCGTCTGCGGCATATCGATCGCCCTGGTATCCACCCAGCTGATCTTCGGCAAGGCCCACCCCTGGCTGCCCAAGCGCCTGCGTCGGCTGTCGATCGAGCGGCATCGCTATCGCCAGGTATCGCGTCGCCTCACACCCTGGACTCAGCGTATCGATCGCCTGGTACGCCCGCGCCTGACCGTGCTCGTACAGGGCGCATCCACCCGCCTGATCGGTCTGGCCTGCGTGGTGCTCGGGGTATGCATGGTGCCGTTGGAGATCATTCCCTTCGCCGCGGCCGCGCCGGCTTTTGCCATTGCCTTCATGGGCCTGGGTCTGACCGGCCGCGACGGCTTCTGGGTGTTGGCAGGGCTGGTGCCGGCCGGACTGGCCGGCTATTTCGTCTATACCCTGATTACCTGAGCTCGGGCTGACAGTTCGGACAGCGGTACAGCCGCCGGCTGGCAACGGTGGTTTTTTCGATCGCTGCGCGGCAGTCGTAGCAGGCCTGCCCAGCGCGACCGAAAACCCGATGCCGCCGCGCGCCAAAGGACTGGCCCTGCGCCTTGAGCCGCTGCGCGCGGTCGGGGTCGTTGGTGATGCCCTTGAGCCGATAGGCCTGTTCGATCATCGTCCGCGTCGCAATCACCAGCCGGCGGCGTTGTGAATCGTTCAGCGACTTCGGTTTGTAGCGCGGATGCAGGCCGGCGACAAACAGGATCTCGGATCGCAGATAGTTGCCCACGCCGGCGATGAAGTGCTGGTCGAGCAGCAGCGTGCCAAGGGCACGGCCGCAAAAGCGCCGGTCGTCGAGCTGTTGCAGCAGCCGGTGATCGTCCACATCGGCATCGTTGAGCAGATCGGGGCCAAGCCGGGCGAGATAGGGCACCGTGTCGAGGGCGGCCGGGCGTACCAGGCGGATATCCGAGGCGCTGTACAGGCGTGCCGCCCGTGGCCCGGCGCTGATCGCGAAGCGCAGCTGTCGCTTCGTTGTCGGCAGCGATGCGGCGCGCCCGATGCGCCACTGTCCGTACAGCTGGTTATGGCTGTAAACGCACCAGGGGCCGTCGTCGCCGCGCGCGGCAAAGAACACCAGTACGCCCTTGCCGCGTGCCTGAACCGAGGTGATACGGCGCCCGGTCAACGCGGCCTCGAAGCCCTTGAAGCGCTCGAAGGCAAAAAATACCGCGTCGGCATCCCGCCCGCCGACGGCGGTTGCGATATCGTCGACCATGCGTCTTATTTCGGGGCCTTCGGGCATCGCGGCTCTAGAGATTCTTTTGCGTGAACAAGTAAAAGCGCTGTACAGCCAGCGTTTACCCGAAGTTCGATACACTCGGATGCAGTCACGACAATCCAAAACCGCAAGCAAGTGAACAGTATGAATAAAACCATCATTAGCCTGGCCGCGACCGGCCTGCTCGCCGCGACGGCGATGAGCGCCAACGCAGCGGAAACCTACAAGATCGATCCGTCGCATACCTATGGCAACTTCGAGATCGGCCATATGGGGCTGTCCACCATGCACGGCCGTATCGATGTTACCGGCGGCGAAATCGTCATGGATCGCGAAGGCGACACCAGCAGCGTGAACGTCACCCTCGATCCGGCCACCGTCGATACCGGCCACGACAAGCGCGACGAGCACCTGCGCGAAACCGAAGGCTTCTTCGAAGTCGACCAGTACCCCGAGATGTCGTTCAAGTCCACGCGCGTGAGCTTCGACGGCGACGACGAGGCCACCGTCGAAGGTGAGCTGACCATGCACGGCACCACCAAGCCGGTCACGCTCGACGTCGACGACATCGTCTGCAAGACCAATCCGATGGACGAGAAGAAATATACCTGCGGGTTCTCGGCCGAAACCGAAATCAAGCGCAGCGAATTCGGAATGGATGCCTATGTGCCGCTGGTCGCCGACGAAGTCGATATCCAGATCGAGGTCGAAGCCAATCGTCCCAACGACCAGGGCTGATTTAAAGGCCCGGTGACAATGGCCGGCGGCTCGCAGGAGCCGCCGGTTTTTTTTTGGCCTGAGGTCAGGGCCTGCGATGGGCTCTTCGCCAGGACCGGCCTGCGACTCGGGCGCTCAGTCGGTGGTCGCGGTTTGCGTATCGCGCGACTCGTGCTCGCAGACCGGTGTGCTGTCGCCGATCGCTGCACAGCCGATGCCGCGCGGGTCGGAGGCCGCGTCCATTCGGTTCTCGGCCTTGTTCCAGATCACCGCGTGCATGTCGCCGTAATGGCGATTGACCCGTTCGAGGCTGTGGCCAAGTTTCTCCAGGCCGGCACGCGTGTCCGACGACAATGCCCCGGGCTCGTATTCGACATGATCGGGTAGATACTGGTGGTGGTAGCGCGGTTTGCCGACCACGCTCGCGGCGTCGCCGCCGTGGGTGAAGTCCAGCACGCCGAGCAGCACCATGGTGGTGATCCGGCTGCCACCGGGGGTGCCGAGCGCCATCTCGCGATCGTCGCCCACGACGAAGGTCGGCGTCATGCTCGACAGCGGGCGTTTGCCGGGTGCGATCGCGTTGGCCTCACTGCCGACCAGCCCATAGCCGTTGGGCGCCAGCGGCTTGGCCGAAAAATCGTCCATCTCGTCGTTGAGGAATACGCCGGTGCCCGCGGCCACCAGCCCCGAGCCGAACGGAAAGTTCACCGACAGCGTGGCAGCAACGCGATTGCCCTCGGCATCGATGACCGAAAAATGGGTAGTGTGGTGGCCGCTGGCGCGCTCGGCGGTTACGCCGGCGAGTTCATCGCTGGGCGTGGCCCGATCCATACGGATGCCCACGCGCAGACCGGCCGCATAGTTCTTGTCGATCAGCCGGGCGATAGGCATATCCACGAAGTCCGGATCGCCCAGATAGGCGGCGCGATCGCGGTAGGCGCGGCGCATGGCCTCGATGGTGACGTGGCGACGCTCGACATCGTCGAGCGTGCCCCACTCGAAGCCTTCGAGGATATTGAGCGCTTCGACAAGCACCGGGCCGCCGGACGACGGGGGCGAGCCGGACACGATCTCGTATTCGCCGTTGGGTGTGCGGTAGGTGCCGTGCGTGGGCTCGCGCTCGATAACGTCGTAGTCCGCCAGGTCCTGGCGGGTCCAGATACCGCCGGCGCTGCGCACGGCCTCGACCAGCCGGCGTGCGACGTCGCCGTCGTAGAAACCGTCGCGGCCGCGTTCGGCGAGGGCCTCGAGCGTGGCGGCCAGGTCGGGCTGTTTGAAGCGGGTGCCGGCAGGCAGTACGGCGCCGTCCTCGTCGAGCAGCAGCGCGGCGCTGGCGGGGTATCTCGCCAGCACGTCGCGGCGGTACTCGGCCAGCGTGTGCATGTGGTCGTTTATTTCGAAGCCGTCGCGTGCCAGGCGGATCGCCGGTGCGAGCGTACGCGCCAGGTCCAGCTTGCCGTAGCGTTCGGCGATATGCGCGAGCGCGGCCGGCTCGCCCGGAATGCCGGCGGCCAGCGCGCCGTTGCGCGAGCGCTGCTGGACGAAGTTGCCGTCGTCGTCGAGATACATGTCGCGGGTGGCCGCGCCCGGCGCTTCTTCGCGGCCGTCGATCATGACATCGCGATTGTTTTCGGCGTCGTGCAGCAGCCAGAAGCCGCCGCCGCCCAGCCCGGAGCCCTGCGGCTCGACCACGGCGAGTGCGGCAGTAATGGCAACCGCGGCATCGAAGGCGTTGCCGCCTGCGTCGAGCACTTCCATGCCGGCAGCGGTCGCCGCCGGATGGGCGCTGGCCACGGCCGGGGCCGGCGGTGTGTCGTTGCCCGCCAGCGCGCTGGATAACGGCAGGCACGAAACAAGCACCGAGCAGGCGATCAGACGAAGCCGGACATACATGGGCATTACCGCGAAAAACGAAAGGCGGATCATCACGATACCGCCTGTAGTCGCCGAGCTCTAGCCGCCGGTCTTCTCGTGGAGCTTGTCGGCTACGAGGCTGGGCACCAGGCCGCTGATACGCCCGTCGAGGAAGGCGATCTCGCGCACCAGCGTGGAGGAGATGTGGGCATATTCGGGCGAGGGGGCCAGAAAGATGGTATCCACCTGCGGAGCGAGATGACGGTTCATCACGGCCATCTGTTTTTCGTATTCGTAGTCGCCCACGCCGCGCACGCCGCGTACCAGCACGCTCACCCCGTGCTTGCGGGCGAAATCGACCACCAGCCCGCTCACCGGCATGACGATCACGTTGTCGACATCGGCCAGCACCTGCTTGGCCAGTTCGACGCGTTCCTGGTGATCGAAGATCGATTTCTTGCTGGCGTTGCTGGCCACCGCCACGATCAGCTCGTCGAACATGCCCGCCGCGCGTCGAATGACGTCGGCATGTCCGTTGGTGATCGGGTCGAAGGTGCCGGTATAAGCCGCCCGGATATTGGGTGCGCTACTCATCTGTCGCCCACTCCGCCGTGTCCGTGGCCCCGGTTGTGTTGCGCTGACCGCACGTAGTTCTCCTCAGGCGTTTCTCGCGCGCGTGCCTGTGCGCGCGGCGCGAGCATGGATTACGAAATCAAAGATGCGCGGTCATCTTCGCTGGCAGGGCGCGGCTGTGCAAGGCAGTAGCCGACGTCGCCGGCGCGCTTGGCGCGGCGTATGTCCAAGCGGTCGGCGAACAGCGCATGCAGGGCATCGGTTTGTTGGGCCGGATATTCGAGATAGATCTGCGCATGGCCGGGCAGCGCGGCCAGCACCCGATCCAGTGCCGGGCCGTGCAGTTCGGCGGCAAACGGCGGATCGATGAACACGACATCCGGGGCGGGCGTAGCCAGGGTCAGCGCGAGCGCATCGCCTTGAACCAGCGTAGCGCGCGCGGCTGCGTCCAGCGTATCTAGCGCGGCCCGCAGCGAGGCGATGGCCTGGCGATCGCGTTCGACGAACTGTACGTGAGCGGCCCCGCGCGACAACGCTTCCAGGCCGAGCGCGCCGGTGCCGGCGAACAAATCCAGGCAGCGTGCGCCCTCGATACGCGGGGCAAGCCAGTTGAACAGGGTTTCGCGTACGCGATCCGGCGTGGGGCGCAGGCCTTCGGCCATGGTCACGGGCAGACGCCGCCCGCGCCAGGCGCCGCCGATGATACGAACGGAGGTGGTAGCGGCGCTTGAGTTCGGGCGCGGCCTGGCCGATCGACGCGCCACCTTCAGCCTCGGTCGGCCGGCGCGGTCATCCCTGCTGGGTGCCGCCGACGGTGATCGCATCCACCTTGAGCGTGGGCTGGCCCACGCCCACCGGCACGCTCTGGCCATTCTTGCCGCAGACGCCGATGCCTTCATCCAGGGCCAGGTCGTTGCCGACCATGGAGATACGTTCGAGCACGTCCGGGCCGTTGCCGATGAGCGTGGCACCCTTGATTGGCGCGCCGATCTTGCCGTTTTCGATGCGATAGGCCTCGTCGGCCGAGAACACGAAGTTGCCCGAGGTGATATCCACCGAGCCGCCGGAGAAATTCACCGCATAGATGCCGTGGTCGACCGAGGCGAGGATATCTTCAGGCACGCTGTGACCGGCGCGCATATAGGTATTGGTCATGCGCGGCATCGGCGCA
>DJIE01000273.1:0-408 GCA_002433465.1 Salinisphaera sp. UBA6602 | reverse complement strand
GTATTGGTCATGCGCGGCATGATGGTGTGCGCATAGGATTCGCGGCGCGCGTTGCCGGTCGGCGCCATGCCCATCAGGCGGGCGTTTTGCTTGTCCTGCATATAGCCGACAAGACGGCCGTTTTCGATCAGCGTATTGCAGGCTGCGGGGCTGCCCTCGTCGTCGATCGCCAGCGAACCGCGGCGCCCGTCGAGCGTGCCGTCGTCGACGATGGTGCACAGATCGGAGGCGACCTTTTCGCCGATTCGGTTGGAATAGTTCGACGAACCGCGGCGGTTGAAGTCGCCCTCCAGGCCATGGCCGACCGCTTCGTGCAGCAGTACGCCCGGCCAGCCGGCACCGAGTACGACTGGCAGGCTGCCGGCCGGCGCGGGTTCCGCGTGCAGGCGGACCAATGCACGGCGTACG
>DJIE01000132.1 GCA_002433465.1 Salinisphaera sp. UBA6602 | reverse complement strand
GTTCTGGCGCAGGAAGGTCGATTTGCCGCCCATGTTCGGGCCGGTGATCAGCAGCAGTCGGCAGTCGTCGTCGAGCTCGGTATCGTTGGCCACGAACGGGGTATCGGAGAAATGCTCGACCACCGGATGACGCCCACCGGTGATACGAACGCCCGGGACGTCGGTGAGGGTGGGCGCCACCCAGTGATAATCCAGCGCACAGCGCGACAGCGCACACAGCACGTCCAGGCTGGCCAGCCCGGCCGCGATCGACTGCAGCCTGGGCAGGTGCGCGGCCAGCGTTTCCACCAGCTCGGCGTATAGGGCTTTCTCCCGAGCCAGAGCGCGCTCGCGCGCCGAGAGCACCTGGTCCTCGAACTGCTTGAGTTCCGGCGTGATATACCGTTCCACGGCCTTGAGCGTCTGGCGGCGCTGATAGTCGATGGGCGCGGCATCGGCATGCACGCGCCCCATCTCGATGTAATAGCCGTGCACGCGGTTGTAGCCCACCTTGAGCGTGTCCACGCCGGTGCGTTCGCGCTCGCGGGTTTCCAGGTCGGCGAGATAGCCGTCCGCGTTGGCCGACAGGTCGCGCAGCTCGTCGAGCGTTTCGTCGTAGCCGCGGGCGATCACGCCGCCGTCGCGTACCACCACCGGCGGCTCGGCTACCACCGCGCGCTCGAGCAGTGCGCGTACCTCGTCGGCCGGGTCGATCTGCTCGTGCAGTGCGGCCAGCAGGGGCGCGTCGAGGCCGGCCAGTGTGCGGCGTATGGCCGGAAGCGCGGCCAGCGCTCGCGTGAGCCCCGACAAATCGCGCGGGCGCGCGGAGGCCAGGGCGATGCGCGTGGCGATACGCTCGACGTCGGGTACTTCCTTGAGCCGTTCGGACAGCCCGGCATGGCTGCCCGACAGCAGCGTTTCGATGGCCAGATGGCGATGGCGCAGGATATCGAAGTTGCGCAGCGGCTCGGCCAGCCAGCGGCGCAACGCGCGTGCGCCCATCGCGGTGGCACAACGGTCGAGCAGGCCCACCAGGCTGTGCCGGGTATCGCCGGAGGCGCTGCGCTCGATTTCCAGATTGCGCCGGGTGGCCGCATCCAGCACCAGCGTATCGGTGACCGCATAGGTGCGCAGGCTCTTGATATGCGATAGCGCCGCCTGCTGAGTCGCCTCCACGTAATCGATGAGCGCGCCGGCCGCGGCGATGGCGCGCGGCAGGTCGGCACAGCCAAAGGCATCCAGCTGTGCGACCTCGAAAAAACCTTCCAGCCGTCGTCGGGCGCTGATCGCATCGAACAGCCAGCTCGGCCGGCGGGTCAGGGCGACCCCGTCCAGGGGCAGTTCGAGCGAGGCCTGTTCGCTCACCACGATCTCGGCCGGATCGAGCCGGGCGAGTTCGGCGGCCAGCCCCGTTTCGTCGGCAACTTCGGTCACCGCGAAGTCGCCGCGGGCCAGTTCCAGCACGGCGATGCCGATCGCCCGTTTCGCCGGGGCGATCGCCACGATCAGATTGGCGCGACGCGCATCCAGCAGCGCATCGTCGGTGACCGTGCCGGGGGTGACCACGCGCACCACTTCGCGTCTGACCGGGCCCTTGCTCGCGCCCGGCGCTTCCAGCTGCTCACAGATGGCGATGGATTCGCCCTTGGCGATCAGTCGCGCAAGATACTGCTCGGCGGCGTGATAGGGCACGCCCGCCATCGGGATCGAGCGCCCGGCGGATTCGCCGCGTGCCGTCAGCGTGATATCGAGCAGCTCGGCCGCGCGGTGGGCATCGTCGAAGAACAGTTCGTAGAAGTCGCCCATGCGATAGAACAGCAGCATGTGCGGGTAGTCGGCCTTGATGCCGAGGTACTGGCGCATCATCGGCGTATGCCCGGCGTAGTCGTCGGCCGGGCTGTCGGTGCGCGGATCGGTGCGGGGGCGTGCGCTCATGAAGCAGTCTGTGTCGGTAAACGAACGAGGGGCGCGGCCCGGCAGGCCACAGCGCGCAATTGTAGACGTACGCCGGGGAATACGCAGAACCCCGTGGCGCCGCAGGCTGCGCCTGTCGAATCGGGCGCTCGGCCGGCACCGCGATTATCAGTCGTTACGCGCAACAGTCCGCAAATCGTGAGATGTCTTAGGCATAATGCAGCCATGACGGTACCTTACGACGCCCAGACTTCGATTGCCTCGCTCGTCGATCAGCTGGCCACGCTGATGACCGGCCGTGGGCAAACCCTGGCCACCGCCGAGTCCTGCACCGGCGGCATGATTGCGGCCGCCTGTACCGACCGGGCCGGCAGCTCGGCATGGTTCGAGCGTGGTTTCGTGACCTACTCGAATGAAGCGAAGCAGGACAGCCTCGGCGTGGCCAGTGAACTCATCGAGCGCCACGGCGCGGTCAGCGAACCGGTGGTCGCGGCCATGCTCGAGGGCACGCTCGCACATAGCCCGGCCGACTGGGCGATCGCCGTATCCGGGGTCGCGGGGCCCGGCGGCGGCAGCGAAGACAAGCCGGTGGGCACGGTCTATATCGGCTGGGTCGCAAGAAGCCGGCCGCCCGAAGTGGTGCGCTATCAGTTCGAAGGCCCGCGTGACGAGGTCCGCAGCCAGAGCGTGGTTGCCGCGCTGGTGGGGCTGCGCGAGCGTGTCGACGCCAGCTGAGTCCAGACACCGCCGCGGTCGATGACAGCCGCGACTGACCCACCGCGCGACAGCCAGCGGTTGTTCTTCGCGCTCATGCCGCCGCCTGGCGTTGCAGCGCGTATCGCCAATGCGGCGGATCGGCTCGGGCTCGTCGGCCGGCGTATCGAATCGTCGCGTCTACACCTCACGCTCGTTTTTCTCGGCGCCGTCGAGTCGGCGATACAGGCCCGCCTTTGCGGCGTGGCCGAGACGATCGACCTGCCGGCGTTTACGCTCGTGCTCGATCGGTTGAGCGGCTTCCAGGGCCCGCAGATTGCCTGGCTCGGGCCCTCCAGTCCGCCGTGTACGCTGTTGGACTTGGCGTCGGCGCTGGATAAAAATACAATTGGCGGCATTGATAACTATCAGTTTCGCCCGCATGTCAGCGTCAGACGCGGCATTGGCTGCGTAGCCACGGCACGAGTTGAACCGATCGCATGGCCGGTTACCCATTTTTCGCTGATCGCAAGCGGCGACGGCGGGCAGCCCGGGGCCTATCGGGAACTGGGCCGCTGGCCGCTTGAACGAGGGCGCCCGGCATTGTGAAATAATGGCCGCGTAGCGTGTCATGACCGCCTCGCCACGGCCGGCGCGGCGACCGTATCCACGAACGACAAAGCGACGACAACTATGGACGAAGATCGTAAGAAAGCACTGGCGGCTGCCCTGAGCCAGATCGAGCGTCAGTTCGGCAAGGGCTCGGTCATGCGCATGGGCGACCAGGACACGAGCAATATTCCGTCCATTTCCAGCGGGTCGCTCACGCTGGATATCGCCCTGGGCATCGGCGGCTATCCGCGCGGTCGCGTCGTGGAAATCTACGGTCCCGAGTCGTCCGGCAAGACCACGCTCACGCTTCAGGCCATCGCCGAATGCCAGAAGGGCGGCGGCACCGCGGCGTTCATTGACGCCGAGCACGCGCTGGACCCGACCTATGCCGAAGCGCTCGGCGTGGATATCGAAAATCTGCTCATCAGCCAGCCGGATACCGGCGAACAGGCGCTCGAAATCGCGGACATGCTGGTGCGTTCGGCAGCCGTGGATATCGT
>DJIE01000202.1:516-14159 GCA_002433465.1 Salinisphaera sp. UBA6602 | reverse complement strand
TAGCGGCGCACGGCGTGGCGGCGCGCCCAGTTTTCCAGCCGGGCGACGGCGCCACCACATCACGAAGCCGCTCACCACGAGCAGGACGATCGCGATACAGGTCGCCAGCATGACCAGCTGATTGGCCAGACCGAAATAATTGCCCATATGCAGGGCCACACCCAGTTCGATGGCCTTGCCCGCCACGCCGTAATCGCCAAACGTGATGTCGCCCAGCACCGCGCCGCTGTAACGGTCGATAAATAGCGTGCGCTGACCCTGGGGGCGATCGGGATAGGTCTGGGCCTTGTACACGCCGGCTGCGCCAGCCGGCAGCATGAGCCAGTAGTCCTGGGCCAGGCCCTGTTCGGTAATGATCTGACGAACGCGATCCACGCCGATATCCGGCGCGGCCAGTGTGCTTGCATCGTGCGAAGCGCCACCGCCGTGATGGGCATGCCCGCCCGATGAGTTCGGCGGTGCCACGTTTTCGAGCGCCCAGGGAATACCGCGGCCGCGTTCGGCGACCGTCGTCTGCGCCGCCGGGGCGACCGAGGCCGGCGGCGTGCGCGCCCCGGAATAGCCCAGCCCCAACGCCTCGACGGCCGGCGTGAACAGCTGGCCGCCCCAGATACCGGCCCAGGGCAGACCGGTAAAAATCAGAAACAGAATAAGCGCCGCCGTATAGATACCGGTAATCGCATGCAGATCGCGCCAGAAACGTCGGCCACGCGCAGCCAGCCGTGGATACCACACGCCGGCTTTTGTCGACCGGCGCGGCCACCACAGGTATAGCCCGGTCACGATCAGAATCGCGGCCCAACAGGCCGCCAGCTCGACGATCGCATCGCCGATCCAGCCCAGCATGAGCGAGCCATGGACGGTATCGGCGATGCCCACCAGCGTTCGTTCATAGACGAACGAACCCAATACTGCGGCGGTCGCTGGGTCCACGAATACGCGCCGCGGCATGCCCTGTGCCGGCGTAACGAACAGCATGGCACTGCGCCCCACGCCGGTCGGCATGTTGATACGCGTCACTGTGGCGCCGGGAAAGGCCTGCTCGGCGCTAGCCACCCAGTGGCTGGCCGGCATCGCCGGGCCGCTGCCGTCGACGAACATCAGATCCGGATAGATGGCGTCGTTGAGCTCGGTATTGAACAGATAGATCGCACCGGTGACCGCGAGGATCAACAGAAACGGCGCCACCACCAGGCCGGCATAGAAATGCCAGCGCCAGACCGTCGCATACCAGCGCCCGGCCGGGCGTACTTTCGACACGGGCGCCGTCGTCTCTGGCTGATCGGTCACGCTCAAAACGCGCCCGTCCAGGCGAGCTCCACGCTGCGCGGCGCACCGATATAGATCTGGCTCGAGCTGTAGCCCGACCACTCGCCATAGAATTCGTCGGTGAGATTGCGCCCGCGCAGGGTCAGCGTGCCGTCTGCGCCGAACGTATCAAGCGGCATGCTGATCCAGGCACCCAACACCGTATGCCCATCGACGCGAATGGTATTGGCCTGGTCGGTATAGAAATCGCCGGCATGCTGCACATCCACACCGACGGTGAACGGCAGCCGGGCGAGCGTGTAATAGCTGCTGAGATTGGCCACGCGCTCTGGCACGTTCACCGGCGTATTGCCGGACAGATTGCGTCCGCTGGCGTCGACGAGCGTGGCGTATTCCGCGTCGAGCACCGCCAGATTGGCATCCAGTTGCCAGCGCTCGGTCAGGGCCAGCCCCACATCCAGTTCCACGCCGCGCGATTGCAGGCTGCCGCCCTGCAGTGTCTGCTGCGGGTTGTTCGGGTTCTGGGTGAGGATATCGTTCTGCTTGATCTGGTAGAGCGATGTGGTCAGCGTGGCGCGATCGTCCCAGAACTGGTTACGCATGCCGATTTCGATGGCATCGCCTTCCGACAGATCGAACGCCGCACGGGCGGTATTGGAGAGCAACAGGCTGCCGATCGGCGATACCGCATGGTTGAACTGGGCATAAAGCTGGTCGCTGGCGCTGAGTTCATACACCGCGCCGATACGCCAGGACACCGGATCGAAGGAACGACCGAAGGTCGTGCTCGTATCGGCGGCGAGGTCGTCGATACGCCGGTCCAGATCGATATGCTCGTAGCGTACGCCGGCCACGACAATGAAGTCGTCGGTGAGGTTGAGCGCGTTCTCGGCGAACACGCCGACCGTATCGACCTGGCTGTCGTAGTTCACGCGCGTTCCGAAGTTGGCCGCGCTATCGCCCGGCACATGGCCACGATCCGGGTCGGCGACCATCACCGACGTCGCGCTGCCAAAACGCCGCGGCGTGGTGAAGTTGCTGTGCTTGTATTCGCCGCCAATGGTGAAACGGTTGCGATACCCGGCCAGTTCCCCATCGAAGTGGGTATAGGCACGTTCGCTGACGAAATCCTGGTCGTGGGCGATACGGCCGGTCGAGCGATCGAGCAGCCCGGTGGCTGGATTGAATGTATAGCTGTCGGTTTCCACCCAGTTGCGATTGGCCGTGTAATAGGCCAGCTCGTTGATGAATTCCCACCGATCATCAAACGTGTAGGCGGCGCGTGTGCGCAGCCAGTGGCTGTCCGACTCCATAACCGAATTGAGCGGGTTGTAGTTGGTATCGCGCTCGGCCTTGTCGAGCACGAGATCGCCCGGCGCATGGACAATGTCGGCGGGATCGCGCGCCACCGAACGGGCGACCAGCGGTGCGCCGTAATACGAGGCCGCATAGTTGTCGCGAAAATAATCGTAGGAGGCCGACAACGACAGTCGATCGGTCGCCTGAAACAGCACACCGGTGGTGAGTTGGATCGTACGCGAGTCGTTGTCGTCGATGAAGCCGTCTGAACGGCGATGCGACAGATCGGCGCGTACCGCCACACGATCCGAGAGCACGCGATTGCCACCGATGCCGGCACGCAGCGTATTGAAACTGCCCACACTCGCCAGCGCTTCGGCGCTGTTGGCCTCGAGCGTGGGTTTCTTGGTCACCAGATTCACGCTGCCCGCGAGACCGCCGTCGCCGTGCAGAACCGAGGCCGGGCCCTTGAGAATCTCGATACGCTCGAAGTTGAAGGTATCGAAATCGCGGACGACCAGCTCGGAATCCGCAGCGCGCATGCCATCGAACAGATAGTTGACGTTGCCGCGCGGAAATCCGCGCATCGACAACGACGCCGGCGAGCCGGGAATATTGCCGCCGGTGACACCGGGCAACGTACGCGCGGCTTGCGTGAACGTCTCAAGGCCGCGGCGCTGCATGGTGTCCTGGGTCAGCGTCTCCACCGTGGCCGGCGATTCCTCGGGGGCGAGATTCAGGCGATTGCTGACTTCGGTTTCGCCGGCAATCGCCGGTACGAGCGCGCTGTCTTCGATAGTCAACGGGGCGAGCGTTTCGTGGGCACTATCGCCGGGCTGGGCCGCGCCCGGCGTGGCGATAAAAGACAGGCCAAGCGCCAGAACACCGGCACGCGGCAGTGCCGCGACGATACGAATCCGCATGAGTCATTCCCCTGAGCAAGCGCCGGCAAGCTTAGGGTCGCCACACGTCGTTGCCCATGAGACATATTGTCGCAGGCGGCCTACAAACAACTGATCAGGCTGAAAAACCCGGCTTGAACTCCAGCGGTTGATCAGCCGTGGGGCGCGATCCCGCTTTCGCCGAGGGTGACCACATCGGTAATACGCTCGCCGTCCCAAATATAGCCGAAGTGCCGGCCCTGTACGGCAGGCGATAACGCTCGGGCCCGCATGGCCGCCACGCATTCGCCGCCGGGGTCGCGCACGCTGGGATAGACGATGCCGCTTTCGCCCGCGGCATATACCTGCACGCCGTAGTGCTGTGCAGCGACATAGCTGTGCGCATCGAGCAACGGCTGGGCGGCGGCCTCGTCGCGCAGGTCGCGCAGACGGCCGTCGAGCGCGACCTGATAGACCCGCATTTCGATGGTCATCGGGGGTTGTGCGCTGTCAGCCAGAAAGCGCTCGCGATGAAACACCGTCTCGCGCACCGCGGTGGCTTCGCTTTTTGCCGCATAGAACACGCCAAAGCTGCCATCGGAAAACCGCGAACCGGCCGGATTGACGTGGGTGAACGCCGCCATGACCGGCGTAGCACCGGGACCGCTCATGCGCTCATCCGCCGGCACCCGCGACAACTCGCCCACCTCGTCTCGCAGGCGGTCGTTGGTGAGCGATTCGACGGCAAAGGTGGCCTCCAGGTCGGCCGGGTCGGCCACCCGATCGAACAGACCGCGGGGCGGGAAGCGCGACGGCACGATGCGATAGCTCGGCCGCCAGCGCACGCGCCGGCGCTCGAAGCTGTCGATGGAAAGCCCGCTCACGCCCAGCCGCCCCGTTCGGCGTCCAGATGACGCCGCACCACGGCCAGATCCTCGATATGCCCGGCCAGCATGCGTTCCAGCGGCGTCTGGCCACCGAACAGCGCGTTGCGGTTGGGCTGTTTGATCCAGCCGTCGGCCGCATCGGCGCGCGGCAGCAGCATTTCCAGGCTCTTGTAGATGCCCAGCAGCAGCGACAACCGTTCCATCTGGCCGACGTCGAGGGTGATGTCCGGCGCGCGTTTCCAGCGCCGATAGGTGCTCACCGGCGTACCGAGCAGGCGCGCCGCCTGTACATCGGTCAACGCCCACTGCCGGGCGATACCGAACCAGCTGCGCAGCGCGCCGGGGCTGATACGCCGACGCAGTTCGGCGTCGTGAATATCCGCACGTGCATCGTGTTGGGCAGCGGCAGCTGATGTCATGACCGACTCCGAGTAATCATATGATCACTTTATAATATTTTACGATCATTTGATACTTGCTCGCGCATCGACGTCGTTTGGCCTGTATGCGCCGCTGCCCGATAATGCCCGTCGTTGCATGAGCCAGGCAGTATTTATGAGCACCCACACGATTCAGATCGATGCCCCCGACGGCAGCCGTTTCAGCGCCTATCGCGCCCTCCCGGAAGCCGGCCACGGGCCTGCCGTGATCGTGCTTCAGGAAATCTTCGGCGTGAATCGCCATATCCGCGAAGTGTGCGATTTCTATGCCGAAGAAGGCTATGTCGCCATTGCGCCCGATCTGTTTCATCAGTTCGAACCGGGCATCGCACTGGGTTATAGCCCGGAAGACTTCGAACAGGCCTTCGGCTATTTCCAGAATCTGGATATCGACCGCACCATGGCCGATATCGGCGCCACCGTAGCCGCCGCGCGGGCCATGGATGAAGTCGTAGCCGAACCCAGGCGCGGCGATGTGGGCGTAGTCGGTTTCTGTCTGGGCGGCAAGCTCGCCTATCTGGCGGCTGCTCAGTGCGACGTGGATTGCGCTGTCGGCTATTACGGCGTGGGCATCGACGAGTCGCTGGACCTGGCCGAGGCCATCGAATGCCCCATGGCGCTGCACTTCGGCGGCCTGGACAAGTTCTCGCCGCCCGAAACCATCGAAAAGATTCGCAGCGTCTTTGCCGGCAACCCGGACGTGCAGGTGTTCGTCTACGACAACGCCGATCATGCCTTCAACCGCTGGGGCAACGATCACTACAACCCCGGCGCCGCCCGGTTGGCGCATACGCGCACGCTGGCCGTGCTGCGCGCCGCACTCGGCCCGCGCTACGATCTGGCCGCTATTGCGGACCACCATTTCGAGCTGGAATTTGCCGCCCGCGACGTCGACGCAACCATGAAGACCATGGTCGCCGAGCCCTATGTGAACCATGTGCCGACCATGACCGGCGGCACCGGCCACGACTATCTCAAGCGCTTCTACAAGCACCACTTCATCCCGAAGAACCCGGCCGACCTGCAGATGAAGCCAATCTCGCGCACGGTGGGCGTCGATCGCATGGTCGACGAATTCATACTCTGCTTCACCCACGACTGCGAGATGGACTGGCTGCTGCCCGGCATCGAGCCGACCGGCCGATATGTCGAGATTCCGTTCGTGGCGATCGTGGCGTTTCGCGGCGACAAGCTCTACAACGAGCATATCTACTGGGATCAGGCCTCCCTGCTGGTACAGATCGGCAAGCTCGACCCCACCGGCCTGCCCATCGCCGGCGTCGAAACCGCGCACAAGCTGCTGGACAAAAACCAGCCCAGCAACGACCTGATGGGCAACTGGGCCACCAGCGCCGATCTCGACTGATGACCGCAAGCCGTTGCCGCTGCTCCCGCCCAAGCCCCTGACCGGATCGACCTGATGCTGGCCCGTGCCCTGCCCCTGTTCTTCGTGCTCATCTGGTCGACCGGCTTCATCGCCGCACGCCTGGTCGCGCCCTATTCCGATCCGCTGACGTTTCTGTGCTATCGCTACGCGCTCACGGTCGTCGCGTTCGTGCTCATCGCGCTCGCCGTGGGTGCGCCCTGGCCACGCGGCCTGCGGGCCTGGGCCAACGCGTTGATCGCCGGCGTGCTGTTGCAGGGCATTTATCTGGGCGGTGTGTTCTGGGCGGTCAACGACGGGCTACCGGCAGGCGTTGCCGCCCTCGTGGTCGGCCTGCAGCCGCTGCTGACCGCGGCACTGGCGTTTCCGCTGCTCGGCGAAACCGTGGGCGCCCGCAAATGGGTGGGCATCGCACTGGGCTTTGGCGGTGCGGTGCTGGTACTCGAACCGCGCCTGGCCGTGGATATGGCCGAACTCAGCGTCGGCCCTCTGCTGGCGGTGTTTGCGGCCATGCTCGGCATCACCCTGGGCACGATCTGGCAGAAACGCACCGGCGCGGCCGCCGATATTCGCACCAACGCGGCCGTGCAATTCATCGGCGCGGCCATCGTGACCGTGCCGGTCGCGCTGTGGCTCGAAAGCGGGCGTTTCGAAATGACCTGGCAGGCCTGGACCGGCTTGCTGTGGTCGTCGCTGGGGCTGTCCGTCGGCGCGATTTCGCTGCTGCTGTTTCTCATCCGCCGCGGCTCGGTGGCCAGCGTGGCCTCGCTGTTCTATCTGGTGCCGCCGGTGGTCGCGATCCTCGCCTATCTGTTGTTCGGCGAAACGCTCAATACCCTGCAGATTGTCGGCATGGCTGTGGCCGTGGCGGGCGTGGCGATTGCCAGCCGAAGCGGGCGTGCGGCCGGGACCTAGCCGGCCGCGCGGGTCGGCGGTCGAACACGGCAGCCCTACCAACGCATGCACTATGCACATGATATCGTGCCGCGTCTTGAAACCATGACCCGGAGCAATTCATGAAAACGGCTTTTCTCGGCCTGGGCACGATGGGCGCGCCCATGGCCCGCAACCTTCTGGCCGGTGGCGCGGATCTGACCGTCTGGAACCGTTCGCAACCGGCGCTCGATTCGCTGCGCGAGGCGGGCGCGAATACGGCCGATTCACCCGAAGCCGCGGTGGCGAATGCCGACGTTGTATTCTCGATGCTTGCCGACGACGCCGTCAGCGAACAGGTGGTGGTCGACTCCGGCGCGCTGGCGGCGATGAAACCCGGCGCGATCCACGTGAACATGGCGACCGTGTCGGTGCCCTTTGCCAAACGCATGGCTACCCTGCATGCCGAACACGACGTGACCTATGTGGCGGCGCCGGTGATGGGCCGTGCGGATGTGGCCGCCGCTGCAAAGCTGAATATTCTGGCCGCCGGCGACACCCAGGCCATCGATACCGCGACCCCGCTGTTGGAAACGATGGGCCAGAAGGTCTGGCCGGTGGGCGAATCGGCCGAGATGGCGAACGTGGTCAAGATCCAGGTCAACTTCATGCTGGCCGTGGCGATCGAGTCCATGGGTGAGGCCTGTGCGCTGGGCGAGGTCTACGGCATCGAAACGGGCAAGTTCCTGGATATCGTGACCAACACGCTGTTCGCCTGCCTGGGCTATCAAAGCTATGCGGGCCTGATTCGCGAATCCAAGTACAAGCCGGCCAACATGCCGGTGACCCTTGGCAACAAGGACGTCGGGCTGGCCCTGTCGGCCGCCAACGACCGCCAGGTGCCGCTGCCGCTGGGCGGCGTGGTGCGCGACAGCCTCAACGAGATCATCGCCAACGGCGACGGCGACAAGGACTGGGGCGCGCTGGCCGAATATGCGGCCAAGCGCGCGCGTATTGATCGTTCGCGAGACGCCTAGCCATCAAGCACGCAGGCGCGCGTTCAACTACGAGCGAGCGCCAGCCAGACGCTCAAGCAACCGGTCGGCTTCGGCCTGTAGCGAGGCGCGCTGGCCGGCCAGCTGGCGGCGCTCGGCCGCGTCTTCGAGCCCGTCGATGTTGGTATCCACGTTGATCAACACCATCGACAGGCCGGCATGGATGAGCTGTGCGCCGGCCCGCGCATCGCTTTGCAAGGCGGGCTTGATTTCGTCAATGGCCTGCTCGCTGTATTCGAGTGCAGCGAGACAGCAGCGTGCCGTATCCAGCGGCACCTGATTGATGCGTTCCACGGCCTCGTCCAGCGCCGTGTCCGACTCGTGTCCATGGGCCTGCTTTTTCGCGGCCAGATAGGCCTTGAAGGCGGCAATATCTTCGTCGGCATAGTCGCCGAGCTGCGCTACCAGCCGTTGTGCCTGCTCGATCAAGCGTTGCCCTGGCCCGTCGTCATCGTTCGTGCCGGTGAGCCGCAGCCCCTTGAGCACGAGCGAAAGACCGTCGGCCGCGGCGTTGGCGGCCACCGCGCCACAGCCGGGCATCGGGCGGGACTGAATATCGTCGCGAAACGCGCCCAGCGTCAGCCGGGAGATAGAAGCTTTGGACATGACGACCGGCACTGATCGAGGGATAAGCCGAGTGTCGCACGCCGCGTTGCTCACCGCTGATAGGCAAACCCTCAACGGTACGCAGAACATCTTTGATAGCGTGGCCGCTCATTTCTAGAGCAAGAGACAAACCATGCTGCGTATTGCCCCTTTCAAGCCCGATGTCGATTACGTTGTGCCGATTGAAATCGACGGCGAAATCAATTCCCGCGATTTTTCGAATGTGCTCGCCAAGATGGAAGAACAGCTGGCCAAGCACGACAAGCTGCGCCTGTATGTCGAGATCAAGTCGCTGGGCGGCATGTCGGCCTCGACCGCGTTCAACGAGCTCAAGGATGCGATCAAGCACTGGGAGCGCTTCGACAAGCTGGCCGTGGTCTCGGATGTGGAAGGTATTCGTACCGCCACCACGGTGATCGACAAGCTCTCGCCGAATACCGAATGCGAAACCTTCCGCGCGGCCGATCGCGACTCGGCCCAGGCCTGGGTGGCCTGAGCCGTTTAGCGCGTTTTCGCCGGCCGGCGGCTAAGCCGGCGGCCGTGCGATCGGATTGGCCAGCGTACCCGCGAACTGCAGGTTGCCTGCCGGGTCGTCCAGGTCGATCATCTGAGCGTTGTTGCGCAGCTGCAGCCGGTTCAGACAGGAGCGCTTGAACTCCGGCGCGAACAGATCGTAACGCTCGAACTTTTCTGAAAACTGCGGATGGTCGGCCTGATAGGCACGCACGCAGTTGGCCACCTGCTGCCAGAAACTCGCCTGCGGATAGCCGCGTTCGGTATGCAGAATCGCGCCGATATAACGAAAGATCAGGTCGAACAGATCGGTGAACAGGCTGAGCACCTTCAGCTCTTCGGGCACTTCGACGGATAGCCGGGCGACCTCGCCGGGCAGCTCGACCTCGGTGTTCATGATGCCCACCTCTTCGGCGATATCCTTCATGATCGCGCGTACCGGCACGTTGTCTTCCAACACCAGAATGATGTTCTCGCCGTGCGGCATGAACACCAGGTCGTGGGCATAGAAGCAATGCAGCAGCGGGCTCATATAGGCATCCAGATAGCGGGCCAGCCAGGCATCCGTATCCAGCGGTGATGCATCGATGAGCGCGCCGATCACCGAGGCGTCGGCGGCGTCGCGATGCAGCAGCGCGGCCATGGTCATCAGGCGCTGCCCGGGCTCGATCTGGTTGAACGGGCTTTCCCGCCACAGTGCCGCCAGCATCTTGTTGTAGGCATCGGTCTTGGGTGCCGCGGCTTCGAATTGGGGATGCCGGTAACCGATAGACGCGACTTCACGCAGGATGGAAAAGCCTTTCTCCTGCAGGTAGGCATCGCCGCGTACGAGCGTATCGATCCAGTCGTTGATTTCGGGCGTGCCGCGCATGTAGTAGGGCGACAGGCCCCGGGTGAAGCCCATGTTGAGGATCGATAGCGCCATCTTCACGTAGCAGCGCGCCGGATTATCGCGGTTGAACAGGGTACGAATCGACTGCTGGGCCTGATAGGTATCCTGGCCGAAACCCAGATGCACGAGATGCCCGGTGGCAATTTCGCCGGCGAACAGATAGACCAGCTTGTTGTGCCACTGCCATGGATGCACGGGCATGAAGCGATAGTCGGCTGCGTCCAGGCCGCGGTCGGTCAGGCGCGCGGTGAAGGCGTCATGGGTGGCCGCGTCCAGCTCGGCGGCCATATGTTCGGCATAGCTGCGGTCCGCGCTGCAGGCGAACTCGGCCCGGCTGCGATGGACCGCGACCCAGACGAGCCGAATGGGCGCCGCGGCTTCCGGCGTATAGGCGCGATAGTCCACGCTGTCGAAGCCGATACGTCCGCTGTTGGCGACGAACGCGGGGTGGCCTTCGGTCATCGCCGCTTCGATACGCTGAAAGTCGCCGTCGACGAAATCGGCAGCCGCTGGCCCGCCGTGGGCGATCTTGTAGGCGATGCTGTAGAGCGTGGCGGTGATTTCTTCCAGATAGATCGGCAGCGCCGCCGGGCCGATGCCGAGCACGTCGCGCAGTTCGGTGATCAGCGTGACCGCATCCACCGCGACGGGCACGCCGTCGACGGTCTTTTCCAGAGTGCCGGGTTCGATATGCCAGTGCTCGAGTTCGAGCAGCCGTGCGGCGAACCGATACTGCACCCCCTGCTCCAGGGACAGCGTATAGACGTCGGCGTCAGCGCTCGCGCGCGCCGGCGTGATCAGCAATTCATGGCTGAATTCGCTGAGCATCTTGGTGACCATACGGGCATTGGCGGCGGCCCAGGTGTCGGCATCGAGATGGACGATGGCCTGTTCGGTCGCAGTCATGGGCATACGGGTCATCAGGCGAAATCCTTGGTCAGATAATCTTCGAGCGCGTGCGCGTAGTCGGCACGCGTACAGCTGGCGAACCAGGCGGTCTTGCCGGGTAGCTCGACCTGTCGGTGATAGACAAAGCCCGCCCGACGGTTGATTGGATGAATGGCCTCGTTGGTGACGTCCGGCTCGACCACCACCCGCTCGACGCGGGCGTCGCTGAACAGAAAATCCATGATCTGAACGAACACGGCCCAGGTGAAGCCGGGAATACGCTGTTCGGCGCGTGCCACCAGCACATGCATGCCGACATCGCCGGGCTCTACCTCGTAGTGCTCGCCGATAGCCTCGGCCGCTGGCGCATAGCGCTCCATCAGAAACATCGGTCGATCGTCGTGCAGGCCGATGAAGGCATCGAAATCGGGCGATGCAGCCAGCTCGGTGAAGTAGTCGCGAACCTGCTGCGCATCCAGCGACTGCATGCCCCAGAAGCGGGCATGGTCACTACGCAGCCAGGCATGGGCGGTGGGCACATGGCGCTCGATATCGAAGGGCGTGATCGCCAGTTCGCCGATACCGGGGATCACGCGTGCCTGAAGAACGGGGGTATCGCTCACGCAGCTTTCCTTGGTGGAAGTTGAAAGATCGAAGTCGGCCGACGTGCGCCCCTCACGCGGGGGCACGGCGTCGACCTGCGGCCGGCGCGTCGGGCGTATCGACCGCGAAATGCTGGAAGGCGATGCGCTGCTCGATCGGGTAATGCTCGACGCCGGTCAGCGCCCGCAGGATGCAGGCGTTGCGATAACAGGCCATGCCCAGATCGGGGGTCACGAAACCGTGGGTATGGATTTCGGCGTTCTGGACGAAAATCTCGGCGTTGTCGTGGTCCACCGCGTAGTAGCGCGACGCGTCGAAGCGCCCCTGGGCATCCCAGCGGATGCGATCGGCAATGCCGTGGATATAGTCCGGCACGCGATAGGCAAAGCCGGTGGCCAGCACAACGCTCTCGCTGCGATGGGTAAAGCCGGCGCCCTGCTCGTGCTGGAAGAAGTCCAGCTCGATGCCACGGCCATCGGCGGTATTGCGAGCAGCGCGTAGCTCCACGTTGGCCTGCAGGCCGACGTCGAGCGTGCCGGCAACATCGCGCTCGTACATGAGATCGTAGATGGCGTTGATCAGCGATTCGTCGATGCCCTTGTAGAGCGCCTTGTGTTCCTCGCCGAGCTTGTGCCGCCGGTGCTCGGACAGGCCATGGAAATAGTCCACATACTCCGGCGAGGTCATTTCCAGGGTGAGCTTGTCGTAGTTCAGCGCAAAGAAGCGCGGCGAGCGGGTGAACCAGTCCAGCCGGTAGCCGTGGCGTTCCTGCTCGAGCAGCAGCGCATGAAAGACCTCGGCTGCGCTCTGGCCACTGCCCACCACGGTGATCGAATCGCTGACCTGAAGGCGCTCGCTGGCCGGGCCGAATTCGCAGGCATGGATCGCGTGCTGGCCCAGATCGCGACAGCACTCCGGCACGTACATACTCGGGCCGCTGCCCAGCACCAGCGCGCGGGCGCGCAGCTCGCGGCGCTCGCCGCTGGCGGTGTCCTCGAGGGTGAGCACGTAGCAGGCGTTGGCGTCGTCGTAGTCGGTGGCCACCACCCGCGTGGCGAAGACGAGGTTATCCAGACGCTCGGCGACCCAGCGGCAATACTGGTTGTATTCGGCCCTGAGCATGAAGAAGTTCTCGCGAATATAGAACGCGTAGATCCGCCCGGTGTGCTTGAGGTAGTTGAGAAAGCTGTAATCGCTGGTCGGGTCGGCGAGCGTGACCAGATCGGCCATGAACGGCGTCTGCAGGGTCGCGCCTTCCAACAGCAGGCCCGGATGCCAGTCGAAGCGTTCGTTTTCGTCGATGAAGACCGTGTCGAGTTCATCGATAGGCGCGGCAAGCGCGGCCAGGCCGAGATTGAACGGGCCGATCCCGATACCGGCCACGTCGTGGATGCGGTTGTCGCGCTTATAGTCTGGCTTATCCATGACGGCGCACCCGTTCGTTTGCGGCTGCGGCCGGCGTCTGGGCAAGCGCTGAAGCCGGCGACGGCGTGCTGCGCTCGATCGCCATGCCATAGGCCAGAATCAGATCGACGATTTCGCCCATCTGCTCGACCGTGGTGGCCGGATTGAGCAGCGTGAACTTCAGATAGCGGCGCCCATCGACCTTGGTGGCCGCGATCATGGCCTCGCCGTCGCGGGCCAGCTGCGAACGAATCGACGCGTTTAGCGTATCCAGCTCGGCTTCGGAGGTGGTCAGGCACGGCCGGTAACGAAACACGATCGTGCTGAGTTCGGGGCGGTGCAACAGTTCCAGCCGCGGCTCGGCAAGCATGAGTTCGTAGGTCGCACGGGCCAGCGCCACCGCGCCGTCGAACGCCGCGCCGATCGTGGCCGCCCCGAGGGTACGCAGGGTGAGCCAAAGCTTGAGCGCATCGAAACGCTTGGTGGTCTGCAGCGATTTGTTGACCTGGTCGGGCGTGCCGGCAGCCGCTGCTTCGGCCGGATTCAGATAGTCCGCGTGGTGGGTAATCAGGCCCAGGTTGGCGCCATTCTTTACGATGAACGCACTGCAGCTGACCGGCTGGAAGAACGACTTGTGGTAGTCCACGGT
>DJIE01000202.1:0-215 GCA_002433465.1 Salinisphaera sp. UBA6602 | reverse complement strand
GAACGACTTGTGGTAGTCCACGGTCAACGAATCGGCGTTCTCGATGCCGGCGCATTTATGGCCGTGCCGGTTCGAGACCAGCAGGCCGCAACCGTAGGCCGCGTCGACGTGCATCCAGAGATGCTCGTTACGGCAAACCGCCGCAATCGCATCCATGTCGTCGATACTGCCGAAGTCGGTGGTGCCACAGGTAGCGGCCACGGCGATGGGGATAT
>DJIE01000243.1:2706-8319 GCA_002433465.1 Salinisphaera sp. UBA6602 | reverse complement strand
ACCTGAGTCGCCCGTTTATCAGCGAGCCCGGCTGGTGGGTCTATCAGATGCGCCTGGCCTTCGACGCCGACAACGGCATGCACGTCGCCTGGCTGTGGCGGCGCGGCGATTCGGGCGTCGACCAGAACTTTGCCAGCTATGCTTATCTGCCGCCGGATCGCGATACCGCCTACAACGCCGATGGCCAGCGCTACCGGCTGCCCATCGATCTGGCCGCGGCCAGTCGGGTCGCGCCCGAACGCATCGCCCAGCTCGCACCGGACGGCCTCTATAGCCCGGCCCGTATCAGCGTCAGTGCCGACGGCCATCCGGTGGTTTCGCTGCAGTCCGTGCACGGCCCGCGTTATCGCAGCCGCCTCGACGACGGGCAATGGTCCGACCCCGAACCCGTACCCCGCCAGGCGTTTGAAACGCACTATGACGACAACGGACACGAATGGGTGTTTGCGACCGGGCTGACCGTGCTGCGCCGTCCGGTCGAGGCCGATGGCCAACCCACGGGCGCCTGGCAGACCGTCTACAAAGGCGATGCCGACCGCGGTACGGCTCTTTGCCATACTCGCGCCATACCCGCCCCGCCCGACAGCGCCGCGACGTTCTATATCCACGCCAACGTGCTGGACAACGGGCGCTGCCGCGACGACCGCGTCACCATCGTACGCCTGAGCGAGGGCTAAGATGTCCATGCGCGTCGTCATTCATGCCCCCTGGCCGGCCGAGTACGTAGCCGAGCTGGCCCGCGCTCTGGCCGCACGCGACGACGTCGCGCGCCTGTGCCTGATCGTGCGCGCGGATTTCGCCTATGCCGAGGCGGCCGGCTGCACGATCGCGCGCTGCTATCCGGCGGCACGCGGCAAGCGCAATCGCTGGCAGCGGCTGAGCGCCCATGCCAAGGCGCTGGTGCGTACCGGCATGCGGATCTGGCGGGAACGTCCGCATGTCTTTCATGTCCAGGCACTGCATCAGCCGTTGCTGGACTGGCCGCTGCTGCTGATCGCGCGCCTGCGCGGGGCACGCCTGGTCTGGACCGCCCACAACAGCCTGCCGCATGAAAGCACGCGGTTCGATACGGTGCTGTTTCGGTTTATCTATCGCTATGTCGATGCGGTGATCGTGCATACCCGTTTCACCGCTCGTACGCTGGCAGAGGAGCTCGGCGTACGCCGCGACAAGGTGCACGTGATCGCACACGGCCCGCTCACTCTGGGGGCCGCACCTGCACCGTCCCGCGAGGCTGCGCGTGAAGCCCTCGGCGTGGTCGACGAAACCTTCCTGCTGCTGCTGTTCGGCCGAATTCGGCCTTACAAGGGGCTGGATCTGCTTGTATCCGCGCTGGATCGTATCGCAGACCCCGATATGCACTTGATCGTGGCCGGCGAAGATACGTTCGGCGAGGGCCGACGCCTGCTTGCCAACCGTAATGACGTGACCGCCGATCTGAGCCGGGTGGATGACCACACCACGGCCCGTTATTTCGCTGCGGCCGATCTGGTGGTGCTGCCTTATCGCCGTATCGATCAGTCCGGCGTGCTCATGCTGGCGTTGACCTATCGCTGTGCGGTGCTCGCCAGCGATATCGGTGGCCTGGCCGAGGTCATCGAGGACGAGCGCACCGGTTTTCTACTGGCACCGGTGGATGCCGAGACGCTGGCGGGCCGCCTGGCCGCTCTGAAGTCGCGCCCGGACGCGCTCGAGACCGTCCGGCGCAACGTCGCCCGGGCCCAGGACGGCGAACAGGGCTGGCCGCAGCTGGCCGCGCATACCGCCCATCTCTATCAACGGGTGATCTAGCATGCGCGTCGCCTTGCACAAACTCATACAGCCCCGCCGGCGCACGGCCGTCAAGACAGACGCGCGGGCGCACGACGACTCGGTGGCGCGCGCTCACGTACTCATCATCGTCGAGAATCTGCCGCTGCCCTTCGATCGCCGCGTCTGGCAACAGGCCTGTGCGCTACGTGATGCCGGCTATGCGGTCTCGATCATCTGTCCTGTGGCCGATGGCTATCGCGAACGCTATCTCGAGCTCGAAGGCATCGCCATTCATCGACACCCCCTGCCCAACGAAGCCAGCGGCGCCTGGGGCTATCCGCTGGAATACGCGACCGCCCTTTTCTGGCAACTCCTGCTGACCGCGCGTATCGGCCGGCGTCGGCGTATCGACGTCATTCATGCCTGCAACCCACCCGATACCATCTTTCTGGTGGCCGCCGCGGCCCGCCCGTTCGGCGTACGTTTTCTGTTCGACCATCACGACCTCTGCCCGGAACTGTTCGTTGCCAAGTTCGGCCACAGCGGCCCGATTTATCGGCTGATGCGCGTGCTCGAGCGGGCGACGTTTGCGATGGCGCGCGTATCGATCGCCACCAACGACTCGTTCAAGCGTATCGCCTGCACCCGCGGCGGCATGGACGAGGCCGACGTATTCGTGGTGCGCAGCGGCCCGAACCTGGACCGGGTTCGCCGGGTGGCGCCCGACCCGAGCCTGCATAACGGCCGTACCTATCTGGTGGGCTATGTCGGCGTCATGGGCGAGCAGGAAGGACTCGAGGATCTGCTGCATATGATCGCGGATATCGTTCACCGCCGCGACCGCCACGATATCCAGTTCTGTCTCGTCGGGTTCGGCCCGTCGCTCGACGGCCTGCGCCGCCTGGCCGAGACGCTGCAGATCGAGCCCTATGTAGATTTCCCCGGACGACTGGCCGGCGACGATCTGATGCGGGTGCTCTCCTCGGCCGATATCTGTGTCAGCCCGGACCCCAAGAACGACATGAACGACCAGTCCACCATGAACAAGATCCTCGAGTACATGGCGTTGGGCAAGGCGCTGGTCCAATACGACCTCACCGAAGGCCGGGCGTCGGCCGGCGAGGCGTCGTTGTACGCACGGCCCGGCGACCGCGCCGACTTTGCCGACAAGATAATCGCGCTCCTGGACGATCCGTCGCTTCGCCAGCGGCTGGGCGAGGTTGGGCGCCAGCGTATCGAAGAACGCCTGGCCTGGCACCACGAAATACCGCGCCTGCTGGCCGCCTACGAGCGGGTGCTGGCATGAGCGATACGCCGGAACAGGCCATCGGCCATCCGCGCATTCTGGTCATTTCGCCGGTTCGCGACGAGGCTCGCTTCATCAACGCGGCCATCGACAGCCTCAGCGCACAGACGGTACGCCCGAGCGCCTGGGTCATCGTCAACGACGGTTCCAGCGACGATACCTCGGCGATCGCCCGGGCGCGCGCGGCAGAAACCGACTTCATTCATGTGATCGACAAACCCGATCGTGGGCGCCGCGAAGTCGGTTCCGGCGTGATCGAGGCATTCAACTACGGCCTGGCCGCCGCGCCGATTGCGGACTGGGACTACATCGTCAAACTCGATGCCGATATCACCTACGGACCGCGCTATATCGAACGCATGCTCGCAGAGTTCGCGAGCGACGAGCAGCTGGCGGCGGTATCCGGGCGCGTGTTCCGGCCCGAGCCCGGCGGCGATGTCGAGGAGCGCAAGAGCCCCGACATGGTGTGCGGGCCGTTCAAGTTCTATCGGCGCGCCGCCTTCGAGGCCATCGGCGGCTTCGAACAGACGCTGCAATGGGACGGCATCGATATTCATCGGGCACGCATGACGGGTTGGCGTACCCGCAACATCCCCGACCCCGAAGCGCGAATTCATCACCACCGGCTGATGGGCTCGTCCCAGGTCAGCATCGTGCATGGCCGATTGCGCTGGGGGCGCGGCATTCATTTCATGGGCTACGACCCGGCCTATGCGGTGGCATCGGGTATCTATCGCATGCGCGACTGGCCCTACGGGGTCGGCGGTCTGCTCATCATCGCCGGCTATTTCGGCGCCGCGGCACGCGGTGTGCCGCGCTACCCCGATCCGGCATTCCGGCGCGATCTGCGCCGCTGGCAACGACGCCAGCTCGCTGCGCTGCCGGTGCGTTTACTGCGCGCTCTTCGGCGCGACCGTGACGCAAACGGGGCCGATCGATGAACGCCGGGACACGCACGTTTTCTGCGCCCTTGTTCCACGGCCTGGCGTATGGCGGGCTCAGTACGGGCCTGCTGTTGGCGATCGCGGCGCTGTCGCCCCAGGGCATCAGCGAGAACGACCGCGAGCTGGCGGTACTGGCATTTGCGGTGGTCGGCGTCGTATTCAGCCGCTACAACCTCATCTGGAAATGGCAGATGGGGCGACCGGGCTCGATCGGCACCGGGGTCATACTCAGCTGGCTGCTGTGCGCGGCCGGCTTTGTTTTTCTTGGCTTTCTCACGCGTCGCTCGGACGAATACGAACGGCGGGTCATCCTGCTATGGCTGCTGTTCACGCCGATGGTCTTCGTAATCGCGCATCACCTGGTGCGCTATATTTTCTTCCGATTTTTTCCCGACTCGATGAAATCGCGCAGCGCGGTCATCGTATTCGTCAACGAAGGCGCACAGCGGCTCGCGCATATCCTGTCCGCTCTGGACGTGCCGAAATTCCGGCTGCTGGGTTATTTCGAAGATCGCAGCCCGGAACGCGTCGGGCATCGCCATGAGGATCGTCCCGTGCTCGGCGGCACCGAGGATGTGGTCGACTACGTCAATCGCCACAGCGTCAACGTGGTATTCGTGGTGCTGCCGCTCGAGGGCGCGGAGCGCGCGACGCATATCGTTCGCCGGCTGGGCAACACCACGGCGTCGATCTTCTTCATGCCGACCTCCCCGCTGTTTCGCAGCGACCAGCTGCAGTTCGCCAATATTGGCGGTGTACCGGTGTTCTCGTTCAGCGACAACCCGTTCTTTGGCGCCGACGGCGTGCTCAAGCGGTTCATGGATATCCTGTTTTCCGCAGGCGTGCTGGTCGTACTGTCGCCACTGTATCTGCTCATCGCCGCGCTGATCTGGGCGACGTCGGGCCGGCCCGTAATGTTTACCCAGGAACGCTATGGCCTCGACGGCCGACGTATTCGGGTCCACAAATTTCGGACCATGCATGCCGCCGAGCCCGATGCCGGCGTGGCTCAGGCCACCCGCGACGACCCGCGGGTCACGTCGGTCGGGCGCCGGCTGCGCCGCATGTCGCTGGACGAATTGCCCCAGTTCTGGGACGTGCTGCGCGGCGATATGAGCGTGGTCGGCCCGCGCCCCCATGCCATCGAACACAACGAAACCTATCGTGGGCTGATCGAACGCTACATGCTGCGCCACAAGGTTCGCCCGGGCCTGACCGGCCTGGCCCAGGTCAACGGGCTGCGCGGCGAAATCCATGAGCTGGACTGCATGGAACGCCGGGTCGAGTACGACCTGCGCTATATCCGTACCTGGTCCCCCGGCCTCGACGTCTACATCATAATGCGCACGATTGCGCTGATCTTTCGCGATCGTGCGGCCTATTGAACTGCGCTACATGCTGGCAGCCTCGCTGGTGGCACTGCCCTGCGGTGCATACCCCGGCGAGCTGCGCCTGTCGCCCTATGTCGAAACCGGCATCAGTCGCGACAGCAACCTGTTCGCCTCCAGCGAAGACAGCCGCGAGGCCGACACGCAGCGCCGCGCCACCGTCGGCGCCGATGCGCGCTGGGGCATGTCGCGCCAGCAGCTGTCGCTGCATGTCGATCTGAGC
>DJIE01000243.1:0-2323 GCA_002433465.1 Salinisphaera sp. UBA6602 | reverse complement strand
TGGAATTACGAAGTCGGCCATGCCCTGCGGGGCCGGGTCTATTACAACCGTTCGCGCCAGCTCACCGACTTCGAAAACCGCAGCACGCGCGAACAGGATTTCATTCGCCTCGCCAACCCGGGTATCGAGACCACGCTGGTCGTGACGCCGCACTGGCACGTCGTCGGCGGCGTTGACTATCGGACGCGCCAGCACACCCTCGACAGCGAACGCCGCTACGATCGCGACGAGCTCGAATCGCGCCTGGCACTGCGCTTTATCGGCTCACCGCAGGCCAGCCTGACCGCTGGCGTTGAGCGTATCGACGGGCGTTACCCCGAACGCGATCCAAACGACCCGCTCGCCCGCCGCTTCGTGCAGCATGAGCCGTTCGGGCGCCTCGACTGGCAGGTGTCCGGGCTGTCGCGAATTCAGCTGCGCGCCGGCTATGCGCACCGCGATAACCGCGGCGGACAGTCGGAGGATTATTCCGCGCCCACCGCGCGCCTGAGCTATATTCGCGACGTATCGGCGAAAACCCAGCTTCGCTTCACCCTGTCGCAGGATATCTACTCGGCCGACAACATCGACGCCAACGCCCTGCGCAACCGCGGCGCCGAGGTTGCGCTCGACTGGGAATACGGCCCGGCCATCGAGCTGACCGCGCGCGGCGCCTGGAATCGACGCGATTATCAGCAAACGTCGGTGGCCGACGATACCCGCCAGGACGAAGTCCGCAACTACGGGCTGGACCTGACCTGGCGGCCACGGCCACAGCTGGCCCTTATCGCCACCGGCGAGCGCGTCATTCGCGACTCCAGCGAGCCGGCCTTCGACTATCGGGAGTGGATCGGCGGCATCGCGGTCCGGATCACGCTGGATCCGCTGCCGCAGTAGCCGTGCTCAGGCCGGCACGCCGGGTTTGCGTCCACGCAGGGCGTTGATCACCGAATAGAGCAGCGCGCGCTGAAACACCAACGCCAGGGCGGCGTAGACGAGCACGCCGGCGCCTACCTGGACGACCAGCAAGAGCGCAGCCGATGTGCCCGGCACCCACCACCGCGCGACCGCAACCACCGACAGCGCCATGATCGTGGCGTTGGCCAGGCTGGGCAGCACCGAGCGCACAAAGGCGCCCCGGTCGATACCGAACACCGGCCGGGCAACGGTGAGATAGAAGCCCGCCATGGCCGCGGTCGAAACCATGCGCGCCACGCCGATCGCGATCAGCCCCAACGGCGCCAGCAGCCAGAGCGCGGCGGCGACGCAAACCAGCTCCGCGGTCAGGGCCAGACAGCACAGGCGTGCCTCGCCACGCGCGGCCAGCGCCGTCATCAGAAAATGCGTGGTCGCCCCCACACCGGCGGCCAGCGCGAGCCCCGCCGCGATGGGTCCGGCCGCGGCCCAGCGTTCGCCGCCAAGCAAGGCAATGAGCGTTGGCGCACAGGCCGCCAGCCCAAAGAACACCGGCAGCAAGATCATCGAGGTATGCGACACCGTGCTGGCCACCGCGGCCCGCAGGCGCTGCGGTGCATCCTGGGCGCGCACGAAAAACGACATCGCGATGTTGTGGCTTACCGAGGCCGTGGGCCCGCGAACCGGCTCGATGATGCGCAACGCCATGTTCAGATAGCCGGCGCCTTCGAGGCCGAACAGCCGTGCCACAACGCCCTGGAACACGGCATCGCCGGCCTTGTCCACGCAGCGCGCCGCAAAGAACCAGCCGGCCACGCCCGAGAGTTCACCCAGGCCGTCGAGCGACCAGGCCGGGCGCAGGCGGATCGGATTGTCGACGATCAGCCACAGCAGCGTCGCGAAACGCGAGACCAGGCGCACCGCCAGCAGCGACCACACCCCCACGCCCGAGAAGACCAGGGCCAGGCCAACGCCCACGCCGAGCGCATCGCCGGCCAGGTTGGACCAGGCAATTCGAGCGAAGGCCCGGTGGCGGCGTGCCATGGCGGTAAAGATCGCCACCCCCGCATGGGCCAGCAGGATCGGGCTGAAACCGGCGACCAGCCAGGCCAGCGTGACCGTTTCGCTGGTGGCCGGATAGACACGCGCGATGACCGCGGCGGCCGCAAAGCTGGCCGCGATCAGCGCAACCGAGCCGGCCAGCACCAGCGCCAGCGCACCGGCGAAATGCGAGCGCGAAATCACCCGCCGTTGTACCAGCGATTCCTCGAAGGGCGCGGTCACCACGATCGCCAGCAGGCTGACGACTACGATGGTCAGCGAGGCGCGGCCGAATATTTCCGGCGACAGCCAGTAGGCAAACACCACCGTGGTCAGCAGCTTCAACAGAATACGTCCGACGGCATCCGCCAGCGACGACGACAGCCAT
>DJIE01000098.1:3352-3864 GCA_002433465.1 Salinisphaera sp. UBA6602 | reverse complement strand
TGAAGCGCACGATGATATGGGGCTGGCCGAAATAACCCAGGCCCCAGGTCGCCGCGGAAAGAAAGCCGATGATCGTCAGCCCGTTGCCCAACGACAGGAAGTTCGGGTCCACACCGGCCAGCGTTTCGGAGGCCTGCGAGAAGCCGCCGCCGCCGCTGCCGAACAGCACCACCGCCGGCATGATGACCAGCGCGAGCATCATGATCACGCCCTGACAGAAATCGGTGAGGCTCACGGCCAGAAAACCGCCAACCACGGTGTATGCAAGCACCACTGCCAGCGTACCCCAGACACCTACCTGATAGTCGGTCAGCGACGCGAAACTGACGATGTCGCCGAACGCGCTTTGGACCAGCTTGCCGCCGGCAACCAGACCCGAGGCGGTATAAACCGCAAAAAAGATCACGATGATCACGGCCGAGACCGTACGCAACGCCATCGCCCGAGACGGAAAGCGTTTGGACAGGAACTGGGGAATCGTCAGGCTGTTGTCGTAGCGCTCGGTCTGCTCG
>DJIE01000098.1:0-3039 GCA_002433465.1 Salinisphaera sp. UBA6602 | reverse complement strand
CTCGGTCTGCTCGCGCAGGCGCGGTGCGACGATGATCCAGTTAACGAACGCGCCCACGAACAGCCCGATGCCGATCCAGGCCTCGACCAGGCCCGAGGCGTAGAGCGCACCGGGCAAACCCAGCAACAGCCAGCCGCTCATGTCCGATGCGCCGGCCGAAAGCGCGGCGACCGCTGGGCTCAGGTTTCGCCCGCCCAGCATGTATTCCTCGGACGAGGCCGTGGACTTGCGCCACGCATAAAAGCCGATGCCCAGCATCAGGCAGAAATACAGGATCAGACTGATCCATACGCCAATCGCCATCACGTGCCCCCAAATAAAAAGCGTTCCCCGCCACCACCCTTTCATATCCGCTATCAACTGTGAAGGTCGACATAGGTCGAGCCCTTCGGGTCTTACGTTTGGCAACGCGGTTTCTTCTGGCTCGCAAGTACCACGGATAGAGGCGCTATTAGTGGCCGGGCAAACGCCTCGGCGCGGCCAGGATCGAGCCCTGGGCACAAGGCGCGCGTTTATATGTCTGATTCACCTGGGCTGAAAATAAAAAGGCGGGCCGTCAACCGACCCGCCTTTTTTCTGCGAGCGCGCTCGCTACGGCCTATTCTGCGTCGGCCTATTCATCGTAGGCCGTGACGATTTCGGATCCCGTAAAAGTGAAGCCGAACACACCGTAATATGTCTCGTCTTCGTCGGAATCGTAGTATTCATCAAAAGAACTCTGGCAATAGCCGTCGCCGTCGCGCACGATGACCTGGGCATAGTAGCGCTGGCCGGGCGTCAATGCCGTCGTGGGGACCACCGACGTCCCTTGAATACCGTCACGGCTGAACACGACGTTGGTATTCAGCATCGGCATGGCATCGTCGTCTTCGGCACAGGCACTGCGGGTGCCGTTGAGCACCGGGCTGGTCGCCAGACGCACGTCGTAGCGCAAGCCCTTGTTCTGAATGTCATACGACTCGTCCCAGCGCAAGACCACGTTGCCGTTTTCCAGCAAGGCCGCGGTATACACCGGCATCGGACGATCCAGCGTACTGTCGAACTCTTCGCGCGCGGCGGCGATCGTGCCCGGCAGACGCTCTATTTCTTGGCGTATCTGTGGCTCCGCGCTTCGGCCATCGTTCACGGTCGGCAGACCATCCAGATCGGGGCCTTGCTGGTTTATCAACACCTGAACGATCTCGTCGATCGGATAGCTGTCGATCAATGTCTGCACGTTCGCCGGGGCAAGCGCGCCGGCTTGAAGGGCGTCCAGTTTGGCCTCTAGCGCCGGAATGCCGCCGTTACGCACGTAGCGGCTGACCAACGGCATGGCCCACCAGTTGGCGATACCCTGCGTCCAGCGCGGGCGCTGCGGGAAATCGAGCTGCTCTGCCGGCTGGCCGAAGAAATCCCAGGCGCCGTCGTAGTCCCACGGGGTGAAATAGAAGTTGTCGATCTGGCTCGGCCGATACAGATAGAAATTCTGCGAATTCGTATCGTCGTTGGACAACAGGATATTGATGCCCAGCCAGGTACGAAAGTTGTCGGCCTGGAAGTACTGTTTGAGCACGTTATCGAACGGCACGTCGTCATCGTTGAGCGCATTGAGCATGGCGATGAGCGTCTCGGTGCTTTCATCCTCGCCCTTGGATTCGAGCACGGCTTCGAAAGCATCGGAGCCGACATCTTGTTCAAGCTCGGGCGTCTCCTCAAGCGATTGGAAGGAGAACTGCTCCGCCTTGAATATATTGGAAATCTCTTCCTGGCCGTGATTGTCCGCCCAGTCGTCGTCCATGTACTCGATGTTGGTGAACAGACCACCGTCCTGATAGTCGGCGTCGTTTTCTTCTTTTACGTAGACATGCACGAACTGCGTGCGCAGGCTCGGGAAATTCTCGATCTGCTTGAATAGATCGAAGGACAGCTTGTTGCGAATCCGGCTCAGGTCGTAGGGATGCTTGTTGAGCTGGAGCCGCTCCATGCCGAACCAGTTGCCGTCTTCGAACTCCACCTTGTACGATTTTTGTTGGGCTTCGCGGCTGGAGGCGCCGCGCACCTCGATCTCGTCCGAGCGGAAGGTCAGGTCGCCCCCCGCTGCGAGGCTGCCGATACGGACCGTGCCCGAAAGCTCCGGATCGAACGCGTCGCTGCCATCGTTATCCTGGTCGAGATCGGCGAGGGTACAGCCGTCGTAGTTCTCTTCATCTTCGGGCGTGGTCGGATCATCGCCGCGACAGATATCGCCTACGGGCGGGTCGATCTCGACGTAAATATCGATGATCCGGCTGTCGTCCGGGCTCTGGTAGATCGCCGCGTTTTCGGGATCCTGCATTACGCCATCCGCAGTCAGTCCGCGAACGCTGGCGAAATCGGGGTCCGGAACCGTCGTTCCACCGCCCGCGTTACCGCCACCACCACCGCTGCTGCCGCCATCGTCGGAGCCCGAGCCGCCGCCACCGCTGCCGCAGGCGCTCAAGCTGGCGACCACGGCCGCCGTTATTAACGATCGGGCATACGCCCGGCTGAGCAAACGTTCAAACATCTGGTTCCCCTGGGTTGTAATCAGCACCGCGCCACCGCTGTCTATATCATGACGCGCGGCGCACGGATAGTGGTGCGCTAGACCGTATCGCCGGCCATCTTTTCGATCATGTGCATGCTGCGCTCAAGCGCGCCCGAGCGCTCGTCGACCAGGCGCCGGCCCGCTCGACCTGAGGCCGCGGCGCGCGCCGGATCGGCCAGCCAGCCATCGAGCGTTGCCACCAGTGACGCCGTCGTATCGCAGATTGAGGCGGCTTCAACGGCGACCAACGCATCGACGATGTCCTGCCACTCACGTACGTAGGCGCCCACGCACAACGGGCGCGCAAGTGCGGCGGCTTCAAGTACGTTGTGCCCGTCGATCCCGGGCACGAGGCTACCACCGACCAGTACCACGCTCGCCGCGGCGTAGAACAGCGGCACTTCACCCAGCGTATCGGCCAGCACCACGCCGGTGTCCTCGCCGACCGGCTGGCCGGCACTGCGGCGGGCGAAAACAACGCCGCGGGCCCGGAG
>DJIE01000184.1 GCA_002433465.1 Salinisphaera sp. UBA6602 | reverse complement strand
GGATTTCGCCGAAACGCGCAATGACCAGAGCCAAGATGCGCTGTGGCTGCTCAATCACGCCCCGGTGTTCACCCAGGGCAAGAATGGCCGCGCCGAGCACGTGCTCGCCCCCGGCGATATCCCCGTGGTGCCGATCGATCGCGGCGGCCAGGTCACCTATCACGGGCCGGGCCAGATCATGGCCTATGTGATGGTGGATCTGCGCCGGCTGGGTATCGGCATTCGCAGCCTGGTCACCGCGCTCGAACAGGCCATGGTCGCCACGCTGGCCGGCTACGATATCGATGCATTCGCCAAACCCGACGCACCCGGGGTCTATGTGGGCGAAGCCAAGATCGGCTCTATCGGGCTGCGCGTTCGCCAGGGCACGAGCTATCACGGGCTTGCACTGAACGTGGACATGGATCTCGAGCCCTTCTCGCGAATCGATCCCTGCGGCTATCACGGCCTGGCCATGACCCAGGTTTCCGCGCTGGGCGGCCCGGCGTCGCTCGACGTGGTGGCAGACGATCTGAGTACGCAGCTCTGCCGCACTTTAAATGTTCGTGCCGCGGAACATCTCGGTGCCTTGCCGATCTGATAGGCTGCGCGCAAGTTAAGTGTGTAATGCTCAATGAATCCAGAAACCTCCATGGCTGACGATCGGGACGGCGTACCCGACAACCTGGTCGAAGTGCGCGGCGTGCACTTCACCATTGGCCGGCGTGTGATCTACGAATCCGTGGATCTGGATATTGCGCGCGGTCGTATCACCGCGATCATGGGCCCCAGCGGCACCGGCAAGACGACCCTGCTGCGCCTGATCAGCGGCCAATGGCGCCCGGCCGCCGGCAAGGTCTATTTCGACGGCCGGCACGTGGCGAAGCTGTCCCAGAACGAACTCTTCGATCAGCGCAAACGCATGGGCATGCTGTTTCAATCCGGCGCGCTGCTCACCGATCTGTCGGTATTCGATAACGTGGCCTTCCCGCTGCGCGAACACACCAAGCTGCCCGAGCGGCTGATTCGCGACATCGTGCTCATGAAGCTCGAGGCGGTCGGCCTGCGCGGCGCACGCGCGCTCTACCCGGCCCAGCTGTCCGGCGGCATGGCACGGCGTGTGGCGCTGGCGCGCGCGATTGCCCTGGATCCGGAAATGATCATGTACGACGAGCCCTTCGCCGGACAGGATCCGATTTCGATGGGCGTACTGCTGCGCCTGATCCGCCGGCTCAACGACGTGCTCGGCCTGACCGCCATCGTGGTCAGCCATGACGTGAAGGAAACGCTGGGCATCGCCGACTATGTGTACGTGATCTCCGACGGTACGGTCATCGACCACGGCACGCCGCAGCAAATTCGCGACTCCCGCTCTAAATGGGTCCAGCAGTTCATCCACGCCGAGGCGGATGGCCCGGTGCCCTTCCACTATCAGGCCAGCGAGCCCTACGCCAACGACCTGCTCGAGGCCAAACGCTGATGAGTGCGCTGCAACGCGGTTTCAACACCACCACGTCGTGGATCGCCGACCTGGGCCGGGGCGCCCTGTTTCTGCTGCGTATTCTCATGAGCCTGCCGTCGCTGCTGCTCAAGCCGCGCCTGCTGGTCGAGCAGATCTATTCGGTGGGCGTGCTGTCGCTGGTGATCGTGGTGGTGGCCGGTATTTTCGTAGGCATGGTGCTGGCCCTGTCGGGTTATCGTCTGCTGGTGGGCTTCGGCGCCACCGAGGCGCTGGGCACGTCGGTCGCGCTGGTCGTGGTACGCGAACTCGGCCCGGTGGTCACGGGCTTGCTGTTTGCCGGGCGTGCCGGCAGCGCGCTCGCCGCCGAGATCGGCCTGATGAAGGCCACCGACCAGCTATCCGGCATGGAAATGATGGCGGTGGATCCCGTCAAACGTATCGTCGCGCCGCGCTTTCTGGCCGGCGTGATCGCCCTGCCGCTGCTGACCTCGATATTCTGCGTAATGGCCATCGGCGCGGGCGGCGGCTATTTCGTGGGAGTGGACATGCTCGGCGTGGACGCCGGCTCGTACTGGTCGGGTATCCAGAGCAACGTCGACTTCGGCGAAGACATCGTCAACATCTTTCTGAAAAGCGGCGTGTTCGGTGCGATCATCACCTGGGTCGCCGTTTATCAGGGCTATCATGCGCCGCCGACATCCGAGGGCGTGTCGCGCGCGACCACCAATACGGTCGTCATCGCATCCCTGGCGATCCTCGGCGCCAATCTCATGCTGACTGCCGTGCTTTTCGGCAGTAATTAGGGTTCGTCTATGCAGTCTCGTGCAGTAGAGCTTCTGGTCGGTTTCTTCGTCTGCCTCGGTATCGCGGCGATCTTTATCCTCACCATGCGGGTGAGCAACCTGGCGGATACCAGCGATGTGGACGGCGGATATACCGTGGTGGCCGCATTCGACAATATCGGTGGGCTCAAGGTTGGCGCACCGGTCAATCTGGCCGGCGTCCGTGTGGGCCGTGTCGCCGACATCAGCCTCAACCAGAACACCTATCGCGCCGAAGCGCGCCTGCGTATCGGCAGCCAGTACAAGCTGCCCAAGGACTCGGACGCATCGGTACTGACCTCCGGGCTGCTGGGCGAGCAGTACGTGGGTATCGGCCCCGGTGGCTCGCTGGACAACATGCAGGACGGCGACGAATTCATCATCACCCAGGGTGCGGTGGTGCTGGAAAACCTCATCGGCCAGTTCATGACCAGCATGGGCTCGGACGACAGCAGTTCCGGCAACGGCGGTGGTTCGAGCGGCGGTGGCAGCGGCAACAACGCCCTACCCGCCCCCTAGTTCGTGGGCGGGCGATCTCGCTCGCGCACAATCAATTCAGATTCGATTCATCGCTGTCAGCGATACTCGATGCCATTCGAACACTCCTGTCGAACAACCCTGCGAGGATTCGCGATGTTACGCATTAAGCGCTCTCTGATTACTGCTTTCGCCGTGGCGCTGCTCGTGCCGGCGCTGGCCCTGGCAGCCCCCACACCGCCCGACCAGCTCGCTCGCGAAACGGTACAGTCGGTGCTTTCCAAGATGGAAGGCCGGCGCGACGAACTGCGCAAGAATCCGCAGGAACTCTACCAGCTCATCGATCAGGAACTCGTACCCCTGATCGACCTGCCCTATATGTCGCAGCTGGTGCTCGGCCGTGCCTGGCGCACCGCCACGCCCGAGCAGCGCGATCGCTTCCAGACCGCGTTCAAGAACATGCTGATTCGTACCTACGGCAACGGTCTGCTGAGCTTCGACGACAGCCAGGAAATCGAATACCAGCCCGTGCGCGCTGCCGAAGGCGCCGATGACGTGACCTTCCGCGCGATCGTGACCACCGACGACGGCCAGAAGACGCCGGTGACCTTCCAGCTGCACGTGGTCGATGGCGAATGGAAGATCTACGACGGCAGCGTCGGCAATCTGTCGTTCGTGACCAACTACCGCGGGCAGTTCAATTCGCAGATTCGCAACGGCGGCCTCGAACAGCTCATCGAGCGCATGGAATCGCGCTACAACACCGCCAGCTAGTCGCAGACGGCGCGCTCGACATGACCGATCAGGATACGCATACCGACCACGTCCAGCTCTCGGGTGAGCTGGACGCGGAAACCGTACCCCGCCGTCTGCGCGAATCGGAAAACTGGTTCGTGCATGGCGAAGAAACGGTGATCGACCTGTCCGGCGTCGAGCGCGTCGATAGCGCCGGCGTGGCGCTGCTGCTCGAATGGGTGCGCGATGCCCATGCCAACCACGCCTCGCTGAGCTTCATCAACGCCCCGGCACAGATGCGCGCCATCATCGATTTCTGTGCGCTCAACGACGTGATTCGCCTGAGAAGCCCGGCCAAGCCGTAGCGCCTGTCAGCGGATCGAGTCACTACAAGAAAGGGTCGCCTCGCGCGGCCCTTTTTTTTGCTCGGGACTGGCGCCGCATTCGGCCCGTAGCAGGCGCCGGCTTAGCAAATGCGCGACTCCTATCGAATGATCGTCCCGATTGGCGCGCATTTGCTTTGACTTGCCGGCCCGCTCGCGATTTTCCGAGCCATTGGACACGACGCCACACGAACCAACGAAACACGGTTTCACTTTCGTTGCGATCGGCATGGCTGCGTGCAAGACTCCGCAGCACAACGACTAAAATCCGCCGGCGCCGAACAGCCGGCTCTGCACGAGGAGCTTTCATGTCCAGCTACGCCCCCACCGAGGCCATGGCCGAATTCGGCACCCTGCCCGGCCGTGTTCATGAACACGCGCTCAGCCGACCCGACGCCGTTGCGCTGATCGACGCCGAGCGCAGCACGACCTACGGTGCGCTGGACAGCGTGGTGAACCGCGCGGTCGCCGCGCTTCAGCGTGACGGCTTCGCACCGGGCGACGTCCTCGCCCTGTGTGCCGCCAACTCTATCGATTATGTAGTGGCCATGCTCGCCGCGCTGCGGGCCGGCGGCTCGTTCGCGCCGCTGGCACCCTCGAGCACGGCCGAAGCCCTGGGGCTGATGCTCGACAACAGCGGCGCCACGTTCGCCTTCGTCGACGATTACGGCCGCAATGCCTGTGATGCGCTCGCGGCGCGCCCGGCCATTCGCACGATCAGCATCAACGGCGACACGCGCTATACGGGCATCGACGACTGGCTTGCCGACGATGGCGTGATGCCGACTCCGGTCGAGCCAGACCCGGATACGATCTTCAATATCATCTATTCCTCGGGCACCACCGGCGCGCCCAAGGGCATCGTGCATACCAACCGGCTGCGCTGGCCGCAGATCGCCGGCGGCGTGGTCAAGCTCTACGACGAAACCTCGGTCACGCTGGTATCCACGCCGCTGTATTCGAACACCACGCTGGTGAGCTTCATGCCGGCGCTGGCGGCCGGCGGCACGCTGGTATTGATGCCGAAATTCGATGCCGCACGCTTTCTCGCGCTCGCCGAACAACACCGCGTCACCCATGCCATGCTCGTGCCCGTGCAGTATCGGCGCCTGCTCGATCATCCCGATTTCGATCGCACCGATCTGTCCAGCTTCCAGGTCAAGTGCTGCACCAGCTCGCCGTTCGGCGCCGACGTAAAAGCCGAAGTGCTCGAGCGCTGGCCGGGCGGGCTGCTGGAATTCTATGGCATGACCGAAGGCGGGGGCAGCTGCATGCTCGTTGCCCACGAGCATCCGGACAAGCTGCATACCGTCGGCCAGCCCATGCCGGGCCACGAGCTGCGCATCATCGACGAAGACGGCGTCGAGATCGATCGCACCCGCGTGGGCGAAATCGTCGGTCATTCGGGCTTCATCATGCGCGGCTATCACGGCGACGCCGAGCGCACGCGGGCAACCGAATGGTACGAGCCCGACACCGGCGCCCGCTTCATCCGCACCGGCGATATCGGCTACTTCGACGAGGACGGTTTTCTCAACATCGTCGGCCGCGCCAAGGAAACCATCATCTCCGGCGGCTTCAATATCTTTCCCAGCGATATCGAGGCGGTGCTGCGCGAGCACGAAGCGCTGGCCGATGTGGCCGTGTTCGGTGTGGCCAGCGAGCAATGGGGCGAAACCCCCGTGGCTTTCGTCACCCTCGCTCCAGGTGCGGATATCGATGCCGAGGCGATTCAGGCCTGGGCCAACGAACGCCTGGGCAAGTTCCAGCGCCTGAACGATACGCGCGTGGTGGACGCCGTACCGCGCAACGCCATTGGCAAGGTGTCGCGCAAGGATCTGCGACGGATTTACGCTGAAAGCTAGTCGTCGGCGACCAGGCGTTTGCCCAGCGGGATGGCATCGTCTGCCACATAGCCCAGGCGTCGATAGAAAGCGAGCGCCTCGGTGTTGTCGCCCCGGATCATCAGATTGATCTTGGGGCAGCCGCGCTCGTGCAGCAGGTGCTCGGCGTGCGCCATGAGCGCACGCCCGATGCCTTCGCGCTGGCATGCGGGTGCGACCGCCAGATAGTTGACCCAGCCGCGATGGCCTTCATAGCCGATCATGATGCTGGCAACGAGTTCGCCGGCCCGCTCGGCCACCCGTAGCAGTTCCGGATCGACCGCCAGTTTGCGCTCGATATCGCGATACGGGTCGTTCCAGGGGCGGGTCAGGCCACAGGCCTGCCACAAGGCCACCAGCGCCTCTACGTCATCGGGCGCGAACGCCCGCAGCGTAAACGCCGCGACGCCGAGAGCCGCGACCGCTAGCCGACGAAACGCCGCGCGTTGCCGAACAGACGTGCCCAGGGGCTGAGTTCGCCCCAGCCTTTTGGCGCCCAGGACAGGTTCACGCTGCGGGTGACACGTTCGGGATGCGGCATGGTGATGAACACCCGGCCATCGGCATTGCACAGCCCGGTCACGCCCTGGGGCGACCCATTCGGGTTGGCCGGATAGGTGCTCGCGGGCCCGCCGCGACCGTCGACATAGCGCATGCCGACCTGGGCGTTGGCGGCGAGCATGTCCAGATCGTTGGCATCCGCGAATTCGGCCCGGCCTTCGCCATGGGCCACCGCGATCGGCACGCGGGTGCCGGCCATGCCCTCAAGCAGGACCGCCTTGGACTCGACGATTTCCACGCCGCTGGTGCGCCCTTCGAACTGGCGGGACGCATTGGCCACGAAACGCGGCCAGTGTTCGGTGCCGGGGATGATCTCGGCCAACGCCGCCAGCATCTGGCAACCGTTGCACACGCCCAGAGTGAACGTCTCGTCGCGTTCGAAGAAGTCGGCAAAAGCCGCCCGTGCACCGGCATTGAACAGAATCGATTTGGCCCAGCCCTGGCCGGCACCGAGCACGTCGCCGTAGGAGAAGCCGCCACAGGCCGCCAACCCCTGCATGTCCGACAGATCACGACCGGCCGCGATCTCGCTCATATGCACATCGACCGCTTCGAAACCGGCACGCGAGAACGCCCAGGCCATTTCGTTATGGCCGTTGACGCCCTGCTCGCGCAGAATCGCCACGCGCGGGCGTGTGGTATTCACGAACGGCGCGGCCAGGTCTTCGCTCAGATCGAACGACGGCGCCGCCGGCAGGCCGGGATCTTCGTCGTCGAGCAGCGCCTCAAACGCCTGATCGGCGCTCGCCGGGTCGTCGCGCAGCGCGGCCATGGCATGGCTGGTCGCGGCCCAGGTCCGTTCCAGCGCGGCGCGCGTGTTGGTATAGATCGTTTGCCCTGCGTGACGCACGACCAGGCCAGGCTCGGGGGTGACCGTGCCGATCGCATGCGCGGTCAGGCCCGCGGCGCGCAGTTCGCCGACC
>DJIE01000192.1:4494-5017 GCA_002433465.1 Salinisphaera sp. UBA6602 | reverse complement strand
TGCGCAGCCGCTCGAGCCGGTCGACGATCGGGTCGCACACATAGGCCAGCCCGGCGCCGATCAGAAACGGGGTGAGAATCGAGCCCAGCAACCAGAGGGTGAGTGCGATGAACGCGAATACGCCGATCGCGACGTTGCGCTGGCTCTTGATCATGAGCGCGCCCCGCTCGTATCGATCATCGATCGGCCGGTCGCGCGGCCCGCGCAGGCGCGGCGCTCGTCAATCCAGTGGTGTCGCACGAATACCTCGGCATGAAAACGACGATGAAAACCGGTCCGGGCGCACGACCCGCCACCCGTGCCCGGCGACGCGCGGGGCACGGGCTGGGTGGCGACCGCGCTGCGCAAGGCACGCCACTCAGGCTACGAGCCGCAGCGCTGGCAATACGGCCGTACACCCGCGTTACAATAACATGCGCTGCCCGCCGCCACGGGCCCAATCTCCTGCAACCGCGAGCGACTTCACGTGAGCCAACGTCCTACCCTGACCTACGCCGATGCCGGCGTGGATATCGATGCCGGC
>DJIE01000192.1:4011-4191 GCA_002433465.1 Salinisphaera sp. UBA6602 | reverse complement strand
GCCGGCGTGGATATCGATGCCGGCAACCGCCTGGTCGACGAAATACGCGAGCCGGTCGAGGCCACGCGCCGGCCGGAAGTGATCGGCGGTCTGGGCGGTTTCGGCGGCCTGTTCGAACTGCCGGTGGATCGCTACCGGCGCCCGGTACTGGTGTCCGGCACCGACGGCGTGGGCACCAAG
>DJIE01000192.1:3456-3670 GCA_002433465.1 Salinisphaera sp. UBA6602 | reverse complement strand
ATCGACGCCCGGCGCTTCGACGGCATCGGTATCGACCTGGTCGCGATGTGCGTGAACGACGTGCTGGTGACCGGCGCCGAGCCGCTGTTCTTTCTCGACTATTACGCCACCGCCCATCTGGATGCCGCGGTGGCCGCGCCGGTGATCAAGAGCATCGCCGAAGGCTGTCGTCAGGCGGGTGCATCGCTGATTGGCGGAGAAACCGCCGAAATGC
>DJIE01000192.1:0-3256 GCA_002433465.1 Salinisphaera sp. UBA6602 | reverse complement strand
TTATTTTTTTTAGACTATATAGCTACTGGTAAGCTTGATAAAAAACAACTTTTAGAGGTGGTTAAAGGTATTTCCCATAGTTGTGAGAAGAATAATTGTGCATTACTTGGCGGAGAAACCGCCGAAATGCCGGGCATGTACGCCAGCGGCGATTTCGACCTGGCGGGCTTCTGCGTGGGCGTGGTCGAATACGACAAACGCATCGACGGCAGCCGCATGGGCGAAGGCAGCGTGGTACTCGGCCTGGCCTCGTCCGGCGCCCACTCCAACGGCTATTCGCTGGTACGCCGTATTCTCGACGTGGCCGGCGCCACCCTGGAGACCCGACTGGGCGAGCACAGCCTGGCCGATGCACTGCTCGCGCCCACGCGGATCTACGTGAAAGCGATTCAGGCCCTGCTGGCCGAAGTCGACGTACAGGCCATGGCCCATATCACCGGCGGCGGCCTGGCCGAGAACTTCGCCCGGGTGATCCCCGAACATCTGGCGGCGACCATCGAACGCAGCGCCTGGACGCGCCCGGCGGTGTTCGACTGGCTGGCCGAGGCGGGCAATGTCAGCGCCGCGGAAATGGATCGCACCTTCAACTGCGGGATCGGCTACTGCGTGGTGGTTCCGGCCGACCAGGTGGCCCAGGCCATCGATGTGCTCACCGGCGCGGGCGAGCAGGTGTTCGAACTCGGTCGTATCCACGCCCGCGAACACGCCACCGACGACGCCGTACGCCTGGTTTGAGTAGTCGAACCGAGAACAGCGGCAAGCACACCCCGCGCCTGGTGGTGGTGATCTCCGGACGCGGACGCAATCTGGAGGCGATCATTCAGGCGATCGAGGCCGGCGAACTCGCCGCCGAGATCGCGCTGGTGATCAGCAACCGCGCCGACGCGCCGGGCATGCAGATCGCACGACTGGCCGGGCTCAACTGCGTATGCATCGAAGCCGGCGGCTTCAAGCACCGCGAGGATTTCGACCGCGCGCTGGCGGCCCGCATCGCCGCGGCCCGCCCGGACTGGGTGGTACTGGCCGGCTTCATGCGTATTCTCAGTCAGGCGTTCGTGGAACGCTTCGAAGCGAAGCTGATCAATATCCATCCGTCGCTGCTGCCGCGCTACAAAGGGTTGAACACCCACGAGCGCGCGTTGTCGAACGGGGACGCCCGCCACGGCGCGAGCGTACATTTCGTCACGCCCGACCTGGACGACGGCCCGACCATCCGCCAGGGCAGTATTGCCGTCGCCGCCGACGACACCCCCGAAACCCTGGCCGAGCGGGTCATGACCGAAGTCGAGCAGCGGCTCTACCCGGCCGTACTCGCCGAACTCGTTGCCGGGCGCGTGTTTTTCAAGGACGGCGTGGTCTGGCGTGACCAGCGCCTGCAGGAAGACTGCCCCCATGACCAATACGACCGGCTCGCCGTTACCTGATCGCTACCGCAGGCGTGGCCTGGCGCTGTGTCTGCTGCTGACCGCCCTGTTTGTTTCCCCCGTTGCCGGAGCCGATGTCATGCAAACCTTCGATGCCCAGTTCAAGGTCAAGCGCGGTGCCGTCGCGCTGGGCACCACACGTTTTTCGCTCACCCGCGACGGCGACGACTGCTACGTGTTCCGGGGCGAAGCCAACCCGAATGCCGTCGTGCGCGTATTCGTCGGTCAGGTCATCGACGAAAGCCGTTTCTGTATCGAAGACGGCACCGTGCGGCCGCAGCGCTTTTCCCATCATATGGAAGGCAACGCCGAGGACAGCTACAGCCTGGAATTCGACTGGTCGCAGCACGAAGTCACCTATCGCAGCGAAGCCGGCGAGAGCAAGACCATGGCCCTGGGCGATAGCGCCTTCGATCCGCTTTCAATCCAGTTCGCCGCCCGCCGCTGGGTCGCGGCCGCCGCGAATCCGGATACCGCCGGCGAGCGCGATTTCGCCCTGATCGACGAAAAGAAACAGAAAACCTATCGCCTGCGCGCCAGCGACGGCGGCCGTATCAAGACCCCGGCCGGGCGCTACGACACGCTCAAGATCGAACGCGTGGACGACCCCAAGCGCGGCCTGCGTTTCTGGCTGGCCCGCAACGCCGACTGGATTCCGGTACAGGTCGAGCACGAAAAACCCAAGACCGGCGTTTTCCGCATGCAGCTTACCGCGCTCGAACGCTAGTACCGGCGCGTACGCTCAGGTGCGCGGCAGGGTAACGCCGCGCTGGCCCTGGTACTTGCCGCCGCGATCCTTGTAGGACGTCTCACAGACTTCGTCCGATTCCAGGAACAGCATCTGGGCCACGCCTTCGTTGGCGTATATCTTGGCTGGCAGCGTGGTGGTGTTGGAAAACTCCAGGGTGACGTGGCCTTCCCATTCCGGCTCCAGCGGCGTCACGTTGACGATAATACCGCAGCGGGCATAGGTCGACTTGCCCAGACAGATCGTGAGCACGCTGCGCGGAATACGGAAATATTCCACCGTCGAGGCCAGCGCGAAGGAGTTGGGCGGGATGATGCAGGTATCGCCCTCGAAATCCTGAAAGCTCTTCTCGTCGAAGGCTTTCGGATCCACGACCGCCGTGTTGATGTTGGTGAATATCTTGAAATGCGGCGAGCAGCGCACGTCGTAGCCGTAGCTGGAGACGCCGTAGGACACGATCCGTCCGGTCTCGTTTTCCTTGACCTGGCCCGGCTCGAACGGCTCGATCATGCCGTGCTCGGCGGCCATGCGGCGGATCCACTTATCGGATTTGATACTCATCGACTCGACTCTGCGCGGCGGGCAAAGCGCGCAGTTTAGCGCCTTGCGCCCCGACGCGCCTACGCCCCGGGCTGAGTCAGGCGCCACGATGGCGTATCGTTGCATCGTCAATGATTCAATCGCTTTCAGGAGCCCATATGCAGGTTCAGCTCATTCGCGAATTCGGCGCCCCCGACGTGTTCGAAGCCGCCGAGATCGACACGCCGACACCCGGCCCGGGTCAGCTGCTGGTGCGCCAGATCGCCTCCAGCGTGAACCCGGTCGACACCAAACTGCGCGCTGCCGGCCCGCCCATCGCGCCGGAACTGCCGGGCGTGCTCGGCTGTGACGTGGCCGGCGTGGTCGAAGCTGTCGGCGAAGGCGTCACCCGCTTCAAGAAAGGCGATGCCGTCTATGGCTGTGCCGGCGGACTGCGCGGGCGCGGCGGCGCCTACGGCGAATATATCGCCGTCGATGCCGACTTCATGGCCTTCAAGCCGGAGGCTCTGGACTGGCGCGAAACCGCGGCCCTGCCGCTGGTGAC
>DJIE01000264.1 GCA_002433465.1 Salinisphaera sp. UBA6602 | reverse complement strand
CCGTGGATGAATAGATCAGAGGTTCCTTAGGCCCTGGGCGACGCTCAAGGCGCGAAAGTGTCGCGGCTACGAGCTCTTCTTGCTGGTGTCGTTTTCGCAGTTGTCCGTGCGGCATTCGCCGTAGAGCACCAGCGTATGCTTGGACAGGTCAAAACCGGATTTCTGGGCCACGTCGCGCTGACGCTGCTGGATTTCGGTATCGAAGAACTCCTCGATCTTGCCGCACTTCACGCAGATGAGGTGATCATGCGGGCCCTGTTCGAGCTCGAACAGGGCATGGCCGTCCTCGAAATGATGGCGAATCACCAGGCCCGCGTCCTCGAACTGGGACAGCACGCGATAGATCGTGGCCAGGCCGATGTCCTCGTCTTCGGCCATGAGGCGGCGATAGACGTCTTCGGCCGAGAGATGATCCTCCCGGTTGTTTTGCAGCACTTCCAGGATCTTCAGGCGGGGTAGTGTCGCCTTGAGTCCGGCTTTGCGCAGATCGCTGGTTTCCATGCGTCGGCACCTCGATAAATCGCAGAACGGTCCGTTTGATAAGGACCGTCCGGGCGCTGAATGATTCAGCCCGGTCGGGGCGCTGCCTAGCGTGCGTGGTCGCGATCGTAGGTCAGCGCTCGGCCGATACAGCCTCGGCTAAGTTTACCTTCATGATAGGCCAGTTGGCCAGACACGAAAGTGCTCATGATGCGGCTTTGAAAGGTATGGCCGGCAAACGGCGACCAGCCGCATTTGGCCAGGATCGGTTCGTGATCGACCACGGTCTGTCCGCTCAGGTCCGCAATCACCAGATCGGCCCAGTAGCCTTCCCGAATATAACCCCGCTCGGCGATATCGAAGCGATCCGCCACATTATGCGCGCTCTTGGTCACCAGCTGTTCCAGGCTGAAATGCCCCGCACTGACGTGATCGAGTAGCGAAGGCATCGCATGCTGAACCAGAGGCAGCCCCGCCGGCGCGCCAAAGTAGGATTTTTCCTTCTCCGATAGCTGATGCGGTGCGTGATCCGTGGCCAATACATCGATGCGGTCGTCGGCGACGGCTTTCAACAGCGCCATGCGATCGGCATGGGTCTTGATGGCCGGATTGCACTTGATCAGCGTGCCGCGGGCCGCGTAATCGCTGTCTTCAAAGAACAGATGATGGGCACAGGCCTCGGCGGTGATCTGTTTCGGCCCCATGGCGCCGGCGTCGAACAGATCCAGTTCGTCGGCGGTGGTGATATGCAGGATATGCAGCCGTGCTCCGTGGCGTCGGGCCAGGTCGATCGCTTTTGATGACGAGGCATAGCAGGCCTCGCGCGAGCGAATGACCGGATGCTCGCTCATTGGCACATCCTCGCCGTAGAGCTCGCGCGCCCGGGCGGCGTTCGCCTCGATCATGGGCGTGTCTTCGCAGTGGGTGAGGATGGTCAGCGGCGAATGCTCGAAGATCTGTTCGAGCGCGGTGTCATCGTCGACCAGCATGCGGCCCGTGGAGGCGCCCATGAAGATCTTCACGCCGGCCGACAAGCGCGTATCGAGCTTCTTGATTTCTTCGATGTTGTCGTTGGTGGCACCGAAGTGAAAACCGTAGTTCGCAGTGCAGCGGCCGTGCGCGAGCGCGTGCTTGGCCACCATGGCGTCGTGGTCGACGGTCGGCGGCTTGACGTTGGGCATGTCCATGAAGCTGGTGATGCCGCCGGCCACGGCCGCGGCCGATTCACTGGCCAGGTCGGCCTTGTCGGTCAGGCCCGGCTCGCGGAAATGCACCTGGTCGTCGATCATGCCGGGCAGCAGGTAGTGCCCGCCGGCATCGATGACTTCGACATCGGCCGGCGCAGCGATATGGCCGGCAATCTTCTCGATTCGCCCGTTACGAATCAGCACGTCGGCTTCGCGGCGCTGTCCTTCGTTCACGAGGCGGGCGTTCGCAATCAGGTAGTCGGTCATGCGGCGGGGCGGTAGGAATTTGCCCCCAGTTTATGACCTGCGGACGTTTCGTACGAGTCTACGCCCAGGGCTGCGGCCTGATTGTTGTCGGCAAGAGCACCTGTGCCCCTTGCGGCGCGGGCAGGCGCGGTGCGACGGGCGGCTAGGCCCTAGACAGATCGATCCCGCGCTCGGGCAGCATCACCGGAATCCCGTCGTCGACCCGATAGGCGGTATGGCGATCGGCGGTAACCAGGGCCTGTTCGAGCGGCGAATCCACCGTGCTGTCGTCGGCATAGCGTGCCTGGCCGGCGCTTACGCGTTCGTTGAGTCGGGCCAGGGTGTCCTGATCGGCCAGCGTGACGGCCGCGCCCGATACCGGGCACACCAGAATATCCAGCAGTTTCTTGTCCACGATGGCCACTCGTTGCGATCCAGGCCGGCGATTCTAGCATCGGCGGGGCCCGGTTCGGGCGCTATTCAAGAATCGCGGCGCATGGCCGCTATCCGTTTTCAGGATATAAGCCGTGGGCCGGCGAGAGCATGTGCGCGGCGCGCAACGAGAATGCCATGCAACACGTGACCGGCCCCCTCATCACCGCCTACCGACAGCGTATCGACCCGCACATGGGCGCGGTGGCACTCCTGCTCATGCTGGCGTGTCTGGGGGTGGGGCTGGGCAGTGGCAGCATGCTGCTCGCGCTGGGCGTGCTCGTGCCGAGCGCGGCGCTCACGCTTCTGATTGTCTTCCTGGCGCCGGGTACGATGGCCAGCGCGCTGTTGATGGCGGCTCAGTTCGTCGTGCTCTCGGCCCTGCTCATAGACCAGACCGGCGGGCGCATCGAGGCGCATCTGAGTGTGTTCATCGCGCTTGCGGCGCTCGTCGCCTATGCCGACTGGCGCGTGCCGGTGGTGGGTGTGGCCCTCGCGCTCGTTCATCACGCGTTATTCGCTTACCTGCAATACCGGGGCCTGGTCACGCTCTATGCCCCATCGCTCGAGCCGACGGCGCTGCCGGTGCGATTCGCGATGTATGCCGGCGTGCTGGTGGCCTATGCCGGGGTGCTCGGCTATGTCGCCGCAATCCTGGGGCGCGCGGTACGCGATACTGCCGCCATCCAGGCGTTCGCCGAAGCGGCCGAACGCGGCACGCTGACCCAGGCGTTCACGCCGGTGCAGCTGCAGCGTCCGGCCATTGCCGCCGTTGCGCGTCTGCAGTCGCGGTTCTCGCAGCGCCTGGCCGCGGCCGGCAAGGCCGCGAACGCGGTGCGCCGGCTCAGCGGCGATGCCGCGCAGGCGCAGCAAAAGCTACAGGTTCAGACCGAGCGCAGCGGCGTCCATATCGAGCGCATGGCCAGCAGCAATCGGACGCTGGCTACGACCAGCCGCCAGAGTACGGACCAGGCCGAGCAGGGCCACGCGCTGGCCACGAACGTGGGCGGCGCGCTCGATCAGAGCGCACAAAGCGTACAGCGCCTGGACGATACGATGGCCCGGGTCGATGAAAGCGCGCGCGATATCGCCCGGCTTCTGGGCGAGATCGATGCGATCAGCGCCCAGACCAATCTGCTCGCGCTCAATGCCTCGGTAGAGGCCGCCCGCGCCGGCGAGCAGGGGCGCGGGTTCGCAGTGGTGGCCGGCGAGGTGCGCAAGCTCTCGCAGCGCAGCAGCGACATCGCCCGTTCAATTCGCGAGCGCGTCGAGCGTTCGCTCGGCCATGTCGAAACCGGGGTGGCCGATGTCGAGTGCGCGGCCGAGCGCATGCATGCCGTGGTGGCCGTGTTCGAACAGATCCAGCAGCGCCTGCACGAAATCAGCGCTTCAGGGCGCCAGCAGCAGGACGGTATCGATGTGCTCGATGAAGGCATCCTCGCCATGCAACAGGCGATGGCTGCCTCGGCGCAATCGATCGAGAGCACGCAGGACGTCGCCGAGCGTTTGAATCGCGAAGCCGACATGCTCGGCGAGGCGATCGGTTATTTCCGTATCCCGGCCGAAGAGACAGCCGGGCCCGGCGGGCGACGCGAACGCCGGCATCGCCAGCGTCCGCCCAAGGAATCGGTCACCGAATCGGTACGCCGCGGCGTATTGCCGACCTGAAGGCCGACCACAAGTCCATGCCGCGGCCGGCCATGGCGGCCGTGCAATGCGGCGGTATAAGCTGTAGCGGTCGTTCCCCGTATACGATCGATCATGCGCGACGAGGTCAAGGACTATTACGGCCGCCAGCTCACCGGCAGCCAGGATCTGGCCACCACGGCCTGCTGCGATCAGGCCCCGCCTGAGCATCTCAAGCCGGTATTGGCGAAGCTCCACGACGAGGTGATCAGCCGCTACTACGGCTGCGGTCTGGTTGCACCGGCCGCGCTCGAGGGCATGCGTATTCTGGATCTGGGCAGTGGCAGCGGGCGCGATGTCTATCTGTTGTCGGCCCTGGTCGGCGAAACCGGCGAAGTCGTCGGCGTCGACATGACCGACGAACAGCTCGAGATCGCCTGCCGGCATCAGGATTATCATCGTCAGGCCTTCGGCTTCGAACGCTCCAACGTGCGTTTTCTCAAGGGCTATATCGAAGCGCTCGACGAACTCGACCTGGTGCCGGCGAGCTTCGATATCGTGATCTCGAACTGCGTGATCAATCTAAGTACCGACAAGGCCAAGGTGCTGGCCGACGTCAAACGGTTGCTCAAACCCGGTGGCGAATTCTATTTTTCGGATGTCTATGCCGATCGCCGCGTGCCGGCCGAGCTCGCACGCGACCCGGTGCTCTACGGCGAATGTCTGGCCGGCGCGCTCTATTGGAACGATTTCGAAAATCTCGCCCGGGCATCGGGCTTTGGCGACCCGCGGCTGGTGGAATCGCGGCGCCTGGGCATCGACAACCCGGCCATCGAAGCGCGGCTTGGCAATATCCGTTTCTATTCGGCGACCTATCGGCTGTTCAATATCGATGCCCTGGAGCCGGCCTGTGAGGATTACGGTCAGGCCGTGATCTATCAGGGCACGCTCGCCGACATGCCGCACGCCTTCGTGCTCGATGGCCACCACAGGATCGAAACGGGCCGGGTATTTCCGGTATGCGGCAATACCTGGCGCATGCTCGCCGAGAGCCGTTTCGCGGCGCATTTCGAGTTCATCGGCAATTTCGATACCCATTACGGCATCTTCGCCGGCTGCGGCACGGCGCTGCCTTTCGATGAACAGATGCCTGCGACAGCCGAGGCCGGTGGCTGCTGTTAGCTCGGGGCCGGGTGGGCTGGCTTGGGCCGCGAGGCCGTAAGCCAACATGGAACGCCCGCCTCGGGATTGAAAGCGGTGGGAGTCGAACCCGCGGGCTGCGTTCCCTGTTGGATTACGCTGCGCTAATCCA
>DJIE01000173.1:27830-28203 GCA_002433465.1 Salinisphaera sp. UBA6602 | reverse complement strand
GCCCATGCAGTTCCAGACGTTGGCCCCCTTGCCTGGTCGCTCGGGCGCCAGTGCTTCAGCGTCGAGCTGATCGTAGAGCCGCTGCAGGCGCGGGCCGTCGTTCCACAGCACCCGGAAGTGCTGGCCCAGACGCCCGAAAAACGCATGCGCGTGCGCGAACTGGGCCTCGTCGGCCGCGTCCAGCCCGATGATGATCTCGTCGAGATACTCGACTTTCGACAATTCATCGACGATATGCGGCAGCGCATCGCCTTCCAGTTCCGAATACAGACACGGCAGGATCAAGGACATGGCGCGCCGCTTGCCAAAGTCACGCAGCTCGGTCTCCAGGGCCTCGATCGGCCGATCGCCCAGGCGATGCAAGGTCGTGTAC
>DJIE01000173.1:0-27674 GCA_002433465.1 Salinisphaera sp. UBA6602 | reverse complement strand
GGTAGGGAACGGAAGACAGCTCGCTCAGGATATTCGGCATCGCCGGACCTTCGAGCTCGGAGTAAAGGCAGGGCAGGATAAGCGAGATCTTGCGCGACTGCGCAAAGGTCTCCAGCTCGTAGGTCATCTCCTCAAGAGACTTCGTGCGGAGATTGTGGAGCGTGGCGATGTTGCCGTTCTGATGAAAATCCGCCATACCGTCCCCTCGTTCAGATTTCGTGGTGGGCGATCAACGCCTCGATAGCCTCGGCCCAGCCGGCGGGGCCGATACCGCGCGCATGACGGATATGCCCGGTCGTCGGCGCATGATAGCTGCCGTCGGGCCGCGCCACCCAGTAGCCGATATCCGCGGCCTCGAGCATGTCGGCATCGTTGCCACTATCGCCTAACGCTACAGCAAGAATCGGGCCGTGCGCGCGCTCATAGCGCGCGCGCAGCCAGGCCACGGCATCGCCCTTGTGGGCCTGCCCGAGCACATGTACAAAACGTCCGCCTACCCGGACTACCCGGCCCGCTGCGGCCACCTCGGCAGAAAACGCTTCGAGTGCGGCCTGGCTGTCCTGCCATAGCAGCGGCTCCGATGCGCTGCGATCCAGGGCCTGGGCTGCGCTGGCTTTATCCAGGCCGGTGGCCTCGGCGACATCATCGATTTCCATATCGCCGAAACCGGTAAAACGAAAACCATGTTCGCTGCGCAAACGGACCACAAGCGACCGCAGCGCGTCGCGTTCGGCACCCAGCGTGGTGAGGGCAACCGGCGTCTGGGCATCGCAGCGCGCACCGTCGAAATAACCCTGCGGTACCGCCACCGCGCCGCCGTTTTCCACCGCAAAGGGATGCGCGTTGCCCAGCGCGATGCGCAAGGCCGCTACTTCGGCAGCGGTCTTGCTGGTGACGATACATACCGGTACATCGTGCGCGGCCAGCAGCGCCAGCGCCTGGGCCGCCGGCTGCCAGTCGTAATCGTCGTGGCCGAGCAGCGTGGCATCGAGATCGGTGAATACGACCGCCGAAGAGCGCGCCATTCTCATCGTGTGTCCCCCGCCAACGCAGCAGGCCGAAAGAGGGCCAATGTCGAATCAGTCATGGTATTGCGGCCCCTGGGTGGTAAACGAAGGGCGCCGTAAGCAACGCTCGCGTGTCGTGCGTAAGCCCTTGGCAACGCAAATACAGATAACATGGCAGGGTTGATATGCATGGCATCGTGCCAGGCGCTTCTTTCGGCAATATGGCTCGGGCGGGAACTTCGACTATGCGCATACTCGTGATTGAAGACAACGAGGATCTTGCCGCCAATATCATCGATTTTCTTTCAGCCCGCCATCACGTCATGGACTCTGCCAGCGACGGCGTCACCGGCCTGCATCTGGCGGTGGTCAACGATTACGACGCAATCGTGCTGGATCTGATGCTGCCGGGTATCGACGGCTTTGACCTGTGCACACGGCTGCGCAGCGAGGCCGACCGGCAGACGCCGATTCTCATGCTCACCGCGCGTGACACCCTCGACGATAAGCTGGCCGGTTTTGCCTCCGGCGCCGACGACTACCTGATCAAACCGTTTTCGCTGCTCGAACTCGATGCGCGGCTGACCGCGCTCGGCAATCGCGGCCCGCGCCAGAGTCAGCACGTGCTGCGCGTGGCCGATCTCGTGCTCGACCTCGACACCTGGCAGACCACGCGCGATAACAAGCGCGTAACCCTCACGCCCACCGCGCTGCGGCTGCTGGAAGTGCTCATGCGTGCCTCCCCCCGGCTGGTGCGGCGCCATGAACTGGAAACCGCGATCTGGGGCGACCATCCGCCGGATTCGGAAGCCCTGCGCACGCATATCCATGCTCTGCGCGCGGCTATCGACAAACCGTTTGGCACGCCGCTGCTGCATACAGTACCCACCATGGGGTACCGGCTGATCGCGCCGGACACGGCCTAGGCTTGTTTCGCCCGCTTCACAGCCTGCAGCTTCGGGTCACCGCCGCGCTGGCCCTGTTCGTGGCCGTCATGGCCGCGCTGATCGTACTGACCCTGTTCGCGATCAACGAGCGTCTCGAGCACGATTTGCTGGATGGCATGGTCGCCCACGAGCTCAGCGAGCTGGAAGCCGAATACCCGATCGAAGGCAAGGCCGCGCTGCCCAATTCGGCCACCATCAAGGGCTTCGTCGTCGAGCCCGACCAACTGCAAAGCCTGCCCGAGCCACTGCAGCCGCTGCCGCTGCACACCAGCGGCGCCAACCTCAGCTACGGCGGACGCAGCTACCGGGTGGCCAGTACCGTCATCGACGGCAAACGCGCCTTTCTGGCTTACGACACCACCGCGATCGAATCCCGGCAGTCGGTGTTTCGGGCTGCCTTGATCGCTGCGGTCGTGATCGTGTTTGCTCTGGCGCTACCGCTGGGTATCTGGATCGCCCGGCTCAGCCTGAAACCCATCAATCAGCTTGCCGATCACGTGGCCCGTCTTGAACCGGGTGCGCCCGGGCCGGCCTTGGCCGAACGCTTCGACGGCTACGAGGTCGGCGCCATCGCCCGGGCCTTCGACCGCTTCATGCAGCGGCTGGACGGCTTCGTCGAACGCGAACGCAGCTTTACCGCCGACGCCAGCCACGAACTGCGCACCCCGCTGGCCGTCATTCAGGGCGCGCTGGAGGTTCTGCATCAGGATCCGCGCTTTGCCGACAGCGCGCCGCTGACGCGAATTGAACGCGCCTCGACACAGATGGCCGATCTGATCGAATCGCTGCTGTTCCTCGCCCGCGACGAGGACCGCAGCATTTCCAGCGAGCAACAATGCCGGGCGGATCTCGTGGTCGGCGAACTGCTCGATGCCTACAAACCGATGCTCGGCAAGAGCCGGGTGGAAGTCGCCGCCCTCGATGCCTGCCCTCTGGCAGCGCCGCGCATCGCCGTGGTCATCGTCTTCGGCAACCTGCTGCGCAACGCGATGCGCCACGGCGGCCCCCATATCCGGGTCACGCTGGCCGACGGCGTGCTCAGCGTTGCCGACGACGGCCCCGGCATGACCGCCGAACAACGACGCCAGGCATTCGAGCGCGGCTTTCGCCACGGCCGTGGCGCCGGCCTGGGGCTGGGTCTATATCTGGTTCAACGCGTCGCGCAACGCTACGACTGGCAGCTGCGCATGACCAGTCGACCGCATGAAGGCACCCGCGTGGAGGTCCGCTTTGCGCCGCTTGGCAGAACCGTATGAACCGGCGCGGCGTAGCCGGCCTTCGTGCTCACGAACGGGCCAACGCGCCGATGCCTTAACATATTCTTGACGTTGGATTGACGGTTCGCGCAGGGCCGTAAGCGCATCATCAGCGCGTTTTCGTACTCAGCAGGAGCGCACATGGCGCAGACTGGCGATGTGAACGCGACCGGCATCAAGGCCTGGATCAAACGCCTGCGCCGCGGCAACCGACAGCGGCTCAACCGGTTGATGACCCGCCTGTTCGGCACCGTGGAACCCCGTTCGCGCCCGCTGGCCGGGGATACCCGCCGTATTCTCGTGGTGCGGTTGAATAAACGCCTGGGCAATATCCTGTTCCTGACGCCAATGCTGCGCAGCCTGGCGGCCTCTCTGCCAGCGGCCACCATCGACGTGGTGATCGAGGATCCACGCCAAAAACCGTTGCTGGAAAGCCTGCCCGCCATCGGTCAGGTGTGGGTACGGGAAAAATCCCTGCCGGCGACCATCCGCCTTCTTCGCCAGCTGCGCTCGGTTCGCTACGATCTGGCCATCGACCCCAGCGGTAACTCGGCCAGTAACCGCCTGGCCCTGGCCCTGGCCGGCGCGCGCCAGCGCATGGGGTTTGCCGCACGCGATCAGTGGGTGCGCCTCACCCATGCCGCGCCGCGTGCAGAAAGCCGGCATCAGGCGATCCAAGCCGTGGAGCTGCTTACCTCCAGCGTCGCCGACTTTTCGTGGAAAACCTTCGAAACGCTTGCCGTATTCCCGCACGGCCCGTCGAATGCCGCGGCGCAACGCTACTGGCAGGCCGCCTTCACACCACCGGTCCGATCCACCACGCCCACCGTCGGGTTCTTCACACGGGCGACCGGCGCCAAACAGCTCGAAACCGGCTTTTGGCAAGAGTTTGTTGCACTGTTCAAGCAGCGCCTGCCGAACGCGCGACTGTTACAGATTCGAGCTCCCGACCAGCCCGAGCCGATCGAGCCCGGCATCGCCAGCGTGTCGATCGCCGAACTCGACGTCCTCGCCGCGCTGCTCGGGCGGCTCAACGGCTTCGTAGCCGCCGACTGTGGCCCCATGCATCTGGCCGCGGCCGCCGGGGTACCGGTGGTCGGCCTGTTCAAGGCCACCTCCGCGGCATGCTATGCACCGCTCGGTGACGGCTGCACGGCGCTGGAAGGCCCGGCGCTGACCGCTGCCGCCGCCGTAGACGCCGTGAGCCATCGCACCCAGTATCGCGGTTCGCGGGTCGCCTGAATTTTGTTGCCCTGTCAGTCGTCGGGCTAAACTGCGTCATCCTTCGACTGACCCGCGATTGTTATGCCCGACGCGCCTGCCCAGGCGGCCACGGTAAGCTGGCGTGCCCATAGCGGCGCGCAAGCATCCGAGGCAACCGGCTCGATTCATGTCCGCCATGCGGCCGACGCCGACGTATTCAGCTGTCCGCTGATATCCCTGGGCGGCGACTTCGATCAGGAGATATGGCAGATCGCGGCCCCGCTCGAACGCGGTCATGCCGACGGCTGGGACTATGTCGTCGGTGGTGGCTTCGCGTTTGCGGCCCTGCATATCGATGACGGCGAAGATATCGAATCGCCGCACCAGATCCAGCAGGCCGCCATCGATACGTATGGCGCGCTTTTTCGTCTACAGCGCAGCCTCGGCCTGGGCCAGGTCCAGCGCATCTGGCACTGGCTATCCAACGTCACCGCGGGTGAAGACGACGACGAACGTTACCGGCGTTTCTGCCTGGGCCGCGGCCAGGCCCTCGACGCCGCGCCACACGGCATGCCGGTGTTACCGCCGGCCACCCTGGTCAGCAGCCATCGCCGCGGATTGCGCATGCACGCCCTGCTGGGCGATACGTCGGTGGTGCCGGTCGAAAATCCGCGTCAGGTCAGCGCGTATGCCTACCCGCGCGACTACGGCCGTCGCGCGCCGGCCTTCGCCCGGGGCGGGCGCGTACAGCTGGGCAACACGCCCTATCTGCTGATTTCCGGCACCGCCAGCATCGTGGGCCATGAAAGCCGCCATATCGGCGACGTGGCCGCTCAGGCTCACGAAGCCCTCGACAACGTAAGCGCGGTCATGCAAAGCGCGGCATGCTGGTCCGACAGTCGGGGCCTGAGCGCCCTGCAATGCCTGAAGGCCTATATTCGCGACCCTGAAAACGCTGCGGCAGTCGCTGATATCGCCGCCGAACGCGCGCCCGGCGTGCCGCTGGCCCTGCTGCATGCGCCGCTGTGCCGGCCTGAACTGCTGGTGGAATTCGAGGCCCAGATGCCGCTGGCATAAGGCGGGGCAGACGGCACGGGCGTCATATTCCCGTCATTCGCCGCCCCGATACTGGCCGCGCCATATGAATCGGGTGTTGTCATGCGGATCGCCTATGCGGTGATGGGTTACGGTCGTGGCCACGCCATGCGCACGGCCGCGGTACTGCCTGCGCTGGAACGCAATCATGAGGTGCGCGTGTTTGCCGGGCGTGACGCCCACGAAATGCTGTGTACCGATCACGACAGCGTCGAAATTCCGGTCATCGGCTATCAGTACGGACCCAAGGGCCGTATCTGCGCACGGCGCACGCTACGCCACAACGCGCCGAAAGTGGCCGACCTGTTGGTAGCGGGGCCGCGCACGCGTGCGGTCTGGCGCGAAATGGCGCAATTCGCGCCCGATATCGTGATCTCGGATTCCGAAACCTATAGTCACCGCTTTGCCCGCCACCACGGCATTGCGCGCATCGGCTTCGATCATGTCGGCATCATGGCTTTCTGCCACTGCGATTTCGCCCCCGGCGATGCGCTGGCCGGGCGCCGCGATGGACTAGGCTATCGTGCCTTCATGGGCGATCCGGACCGCGTGATCGTGTCCAGCTTCTATCCGGCCACGCCACGCCACGAGCGAATCCGCACGGTCGGCGCCATTCTGCGCGAGCCGGTGCGTCAGGCAAGCCCCAGCCGCGGCGAGAGCGTGCTGGTTTATCTCAACAAGGGCGCACACCAGTACAACGCGGCCATGGAAGCCGCGCTACGCGCCTGCGGCGCGCCGGTCATCGTCTACGGCACGCCCGAACGCGGGCAGCGCGCCAACCTGCACTTCAAGGCACCTTCGCAAAACGGCTTCATCGCCGATCTGGCCGCCGCCGGCGCGGTGGTGAGCACGGCCGGCAATCAATTGCTTTCCGAGGCGATCCATCTGGGCAAACCGGTACTCGCCCTGCCCGAGGACGCGGTGGAACAACGCCTCAACGCCGAGGCGGTTCGACGCATGGGTGTCGGTACGAACGCATCCCTGCACCAACTCACGCCCGGCGTGCTGCGCACCTTTCTCGAACGCGCAGACGATTACGCCCAGGCCACCCATGCGCACCGGCGCGACGGACTCAGCGAGGCCATCGACCTGCTCAACGGCGATATCGCGGCGTTGGGCCGCGGGGCACGCAACAGCCCGGGCCCGCTGGCGTGGCTGACGGGCGCGTACTGAACACGCTGACGCCAGCCCCGCGTTGACGCCGAGCCTGCCTAACGGCGGCGCGCGGTGAGCGTGGTATCGCTTTGCGACAGGCGCGAGCTGCAAGGCCGAATCGCACGGCATGAATAATGACGCGGGGGCCCGCGTGCCGACGGGTTGCGTCCGAACAATCCACCCTGCCGCGTTACTGGTCGTTCATTGGGCACAGCAAACATCTCGCCTCGCGTCTTGCCGGGTGAATTTACGCAAGGCAACGCGGCGATGGGCGCCAGTGTTAACAGGCCCTAACGCGCTGCCGAATCCCGAACGACGTTGGTGGCCTGGTGCTGGAGAATCCGGCGATTGTGCGCGGCGCGCCGTGAGTCGGCGTCGCGCCAGGTCGGCACCGCTTCCAAGCGCGCAATATAGTCCCCCGGCAGACCGTGCTCGCGCGCACCGTGGGTGACGAAATCCCGGTACCAGTCGAAGGGCACGAGCCGATCGTCCAGATATTCGGGGCGGCCACGATAGGTGGCCGCGAGCACGCTGCCTTGTGGCGTGCCGACTTCCAGCTCGACAAACGCATAGGGCGGGCCTTCAGCGGCATGGAGTCGCTCCAGCCGATCCGCGTCCAGCTCATACAGGGCACCGTGGACGATATCGCTATCGTTTCCGGTAAACAGGATATTGCACTTGCCGGATTCATCGCTGCCGTTGAGATGAAAATGCAGCTGATGGCCGGTCAGCCAGGCCCGTCCGGCCGGGCGCACACTGGGCACGCGCTCGGCCAGGCGGGCTATCAGCATGTTCGAGCCGTAGGCAAAATAAAACATCGAAAAGCCGGACGGTGGACGCAGCCGCCTAGGTTACATGCCGACACCGCCAGCCGCGAAGCGCTCCCGCCCGTCTCGAGAGCCAAAAAAAAGACCGCCCGGAGGCGGTCAGTTACGAGGTACTTGTCACAATGGCGGCTCAGGCAGATTCGCCAAGCAGTTTGCGAATCTGGCGGATCGCGCGACCGTGCAGCTGGCATACCCGCGATTCCGACACGCCCAGATGTTCGGCGATCTGGCGCAGGTTGTAGCCGCTTTCGTAATAAAGGTGCATGAGCAGCTGCTCACGCTCCGGCAGGCGGGCGGACGCCCGCTGCACCGCGTCGCACATATCCTGATATTCGACCGTGGCATCCGGCGCAAACTCGATACCGGCCGACACTTCCAATGACGGCTGCTCGACCATGACGGCATCGAGGCTGCCCACATGCGCGAGGGCGACATCGTCGCACAGGCGTCGATATTCGTTCAGGGGCATGCCCATCGCGGCCGCGACTTCATTACTGGGCGCAGCACGACCGCAACGGCGCTCGATATCCAGGCGTGCCTGCTTTACCGCGCGCGCGGCGCGATGCAGCGAACGCGGCGCCCAGTCGCCGCGGCGAATTTCATCGAGCATCGCACCGCGAATACGAATGCCGGCAAACGTGGAAAAACTGGCCTGTTCACCCGGCTGGTAACGCTCCCAGGCCTCGAGCAGACCGATCGTGCCGGCCTGGATCAGGTCTTCGATCTGAACACAGTCGGGCAAACGCTGATGCAACCGCCAGGCGATACGCTTGACCAGCTCCAGGTTCTCATCGACGACCAGGCCGGCCTGTTGAACCGGATTTAGAGTTTGTAATGCCGCGTGCATGCTGTCATCCCCTCGTGTCGGCGCACCGCCATGGGCGATACGAAGTGCCAGTAGCACGTCGCAGAAAGCCCCGACCAGCGCGTGCGAATCGATCTAACGGGTCAGATAGTGCAATCGTCGTGCCCGGTTTCAGTCCTTATTATTTTCAACAACTTACGATGATGTATGACATATATTGGCAGAAACAGCCTGGCGCTGGTGGCACAAACGCCAAAAGAATGACGCTAAGCGTCACTTTATGCCGAGAAAAGTCCGGGCATTCCAGGCCATCGCCGTTGCGGCGGCCGCGCATTGGATACCGCCGCGGTTTTGCGTCGGGCTGGCCCGATCGAGCCCCGAGCCGACAGCACGCCGGTCGCGAATCGATCGTAGCGTCCAGTGATTGCCCAACCCGCGCCTAGCGACACCGTGATCGGCTGGTCGAATCGACGCGGGTCGGGGCTGCGCCATCGCGATCTTCGGACCGGCCATCAGGCTCGCGCTGGCTCACCATGGCAGCGCAAGGGGCGACTGCTGCTCGCCCGTATCGGGCACCAACGCCATCCGGTCGCGCGATGCATGGCCCGCCACATCGGCGCACGCATTATTCATTCGGCGCCAAGACAGCGGATGTATTCATCGGCATTCGACCCTATCGCGAGCTAAGCGTCGGGATCTGTGCGCGGCCTCTTCCAATAGCTCCCCTGCAAAATTACCCGTTTTGATAAGAACTCACGGCAGATGCCCTGTTCGGACAGTGCCGCGAGCGACGGCCACGACCCGGACCAACGCGTTATGATCCAAGGATGGGAACGCCGTGGCGCGTATGCTCGTCGCCGTATTTCCTCCCCATTCGAAACCCGCCTGTATACATGACCGCACAATTCGAACCCACTGCCGGGCCGCGCCTGCGGGGCCAGTCGGACCCGGCATGAACGACGCCACGCCACATATCGTGCTTGCGCCCGACAGCTACAAGGGCAGTGCGAGCGCACTCGATATCGCCCATGCGCTCGCCGAAGGGCTGCAGACGGTCTGCCCACACGCACGCCTGACGCTCGCCCCCATGGCCGACGGCGGCGAAGGCACGCTCGACTGTCTGGCGGCCGGCCGGCAGGTGCGCTGGCAAACCACGCCGATCGTCGCCATCCACGGCCAGCGCATCGAGGCCGCCTGGTTTCGTGATCACGCCGATATTGCCGTGATCGAATCGGCTACGGTGCTGGGTCTGCCGCTGATCGAGGCACGCGACGATGCGCCGCGCCTGCAGGCACGCGGCAGCCATGCCCTGGGCGAACTGATTGCAGCGGCGCTGGACAGCGGTGTGCGCGATTTCATTATCGGCCTGGGCGGCAGCGCCTGTAACGATGCCGGCCTGGGCATGCTGTGTGCGCTGGGTGCACGTGCGCTCGACGTGCACGGCGATACGGTGGCGCCCACTATGGACGGGCTGCTCGCCATGGACCGGATCGATCTCACGGCCATGGATACGCGCCTGCAGCACAGTCGAATTCGGGTGCTTTGCGATGTGGACAACCCGCTGCTTGGCCCCACGGGCGCAAGCCGTGTCTACGGCCCTCAGAAGGGCCTGAGCGAAGCGGACATCCAAGCCGTGGAAGCCGCATTCAGCCGTCTGGCGAACAGTGCCGCGCCGGATTCGCTCGCCGGCGAACGCGGCAGCGGCGCGGCCGGAGGGCTTGGCTTCGCGCTGGCATTGACTGGCGGCGAGCTCTGCTCCGGTGCGAACACGCTGCTGGACATGACGGGGCTCAGACAGACGCTCGGCGAGGCTGATCTGGTGATTACCGGCGAAGGCCGTTCGGATACGCAGACGCTTTCGGGCAAGTTGCCGCTGGCGATCGCACAGGCTGCCGGGCACACGCCGACGGTTCTGCTTTCCGGCACGATCACCGATGAGGCCCGTGCCGAGCTGGGCTCATACTTCGCGCGCTGCTATACGCTGGTCGAACGCGCCGGCTCGGTGGCAGCGGCCCTGGCCGACCCGCTGCACTGGGTGCGCCGCACCGCCGCCGACATCGGCACAGGGCTGGCAAGCCTGATCGATACGCCGCAACGCTGAGCGAACCGGTCGGGCGCTATTCCTCGATCAGCAGCGCGCGATAGTTCATGTAAACCAGGCGCACGAGGGTGTATTCGAACGGCGAGCCCGTCTGGTAATAACGAAAACTCACGCTGTCGCGCGTGTTGATGGCATACAACGCCCAGTAGGGCACGCGTGCCCATGGGTGGTCGTCGAGCTGGAGCGGATCCAGCGCGAAAATCAGCCCCTGGTCGCCGGCCAGGCCAATGCTGTCGCGCAGCGTGGACGGCCCGAAAAACGGCAGCACCAGATACGGCCCGGCACCGACGCCGTAATAACCCAGGGTCTGACCGAAGTCCTCGTTGCGCTGCTCGAGACCAATCGCCGAGGCCGGATCGAATAGCCCGGCCAATCCCACCGTGGTATTGAGAGCGAAGCGCGACAACGTGACCACCGAGCTGGTCGGCTTGGCCTGCAGCACGCTATTGGCGAACGTATTGATCTCGCCCAGATTGGAAAAGAAGTTTTGTACACCGGTACGCGCGAATCCGGGCGTTACGGTGCGGTAGGTCTGCACCACCGGCATCAGCACATAGCGATCGGCCAGCGCATTGAAACGATAGACGCGGCGGTTGAACCCTTCCCAGGGATCGTAGATCGCCAGCGGATTGGCTGTGGTCTCGGCGACCGGCACATCGTCGGGCGTGTCCGGGCTCACGGTCTGCGGCACCGGGGTGCTCGCGCAGCCGCCGAGCCAGAGGCACAGCAGAAGAAGAACGGCGCACGGCGGCCGTGCGTAGATGCGTGCGATGCGGTTGTTCATGGCGCGGGCCGTGAGAAGAATTGCTGCAAGGCGGCTATGGTATTCGCCGAACCGAGATTACCCATATGCCCACCCCGCGGCCGAATACGGGCACGCGCGCCGAAGGTATCGCGCAAGAAAGCGATTTCATCGTCATCGAGGATGGGGTCGTCCTCGCTGGTGAACACGCCGATATCGGCATGGCCAGCAAGATAAGCGCGAATACTGCGCAGATCGGACTCGGCAATCAGGTCGGCGCGCGCCAGCTGACGGCCGTCGCGGTTCCAGTACGGCAACAGCAGACGCTCGAAATAGTCCTCGAACGACATTTCGAAGGAGCGTCTGATATAGGGATCGAGCGAATCATAGGGGCCGAGTTCCACATCCTTCGGCACGATCACGTCGGCATGGGTGATCACATCGGCACCAAACGCCATATTGGCCAGCGACAGCCGAAACGCCAGGCCGACGATCGCGGCGATATCGCCCTGCTCGGGCGCCTGGGTACGATAGGCGCGATAGAGGAAATCCTCGTTGAAGCGCAACGGATCACCGGAGGAATACAGCTGCTTGAGCCCGCCCAGCCCGCGGGCAACGAACGCCGGGATGCCGTCAAAGCCGCCGTCGAGGTTGTCCGCCAGCAAGGCGTCCATGCGCTTTACCGAAGCCCAGACATCCACCGCCGGATTGAGCAGCAGCACGTGCGAGAAATTGAACTGCCCGGCAGTTTCGTCATGACGCGCGAGAAAGGCCGCCTGGGTCGCGCCCAGACTCCAGCCGGTCAAGGCATAGCCGGTCACCTGCGTCTTGGGGTCGAGATCGTCTCGCACCGCCTGCATTAGCCGATACAAGTCGCGCACATCGCTGCGCATGCGCCCGGGCACCGGATGCTCCGCCGCGCCCAGCATGAACGTCATGCTCGTGGGCGAGGGCAGGCAGGCCACGCTATAGCCCACCTCGTACAGGGCACTCGACAGCATGATGCACTTGCTCGACAGCGCGCTGGCTCCGGTGCCGGCAATCACGTACGCCAGCGGCGCCGGATCCTTCTGCATCACGCGCAGATACTGCAACGGCCGCGCATAGCGCAACGTAGGCGGCGTTTCACGCTCGACCAGCGGCGCGAGGCTGCGCACCTCGAAATCGAGGTTAGCCGGCAGCTCGGCCTTGTAGTCGGCCGGCGTCCCGACCACCGTCGCGGCTAGACCATCCTCGATGGGATACGCGCCGGTGGCAGGCTGGGCGGCAACGGCGCAGGCGCTTAGCGACCAACCCAGCGCAAGACAGGCACGCAAGAAAATACGCATGGACAGGCCCCGCGCTTCGTAGGCATCGAACACAAAGCGCAGATCATACCGATTTCATAAACGTTTGCGCGCTATCTACACGCCAAAGACAATACGACGATGGCTAAAGTTCTTATCATCGGGGCCGGGGTTGCCGGCGCAAGTGCCGCGCTGGCGCTCGACAGCGCCGGCTGGGACGTGGTCGTGGTCGACAAGGCCCGACGGCCCGGCGGCCGTTGCGCCACGCGCCGGCTCGCGCCCGATCGCCACAGCCCGTGGTTCGATTACGGTGCCCAGTACTTCACTGCGCGCGATGCGGCGTTTCGCGCGCGCGTCGAACGCGACCGGGCTGCCGGGGTGCTCGCCCACTGGTCGCCGGCGGTATGCACGGCCGAACACGGCGTCGGCGGCTGGCGGCTCGAACGCTCCCCCGACGAGCGCGAGCGCCTGATCGGCCCGGAGGGGCTTAATCACTGGGTACGCTATGTATTCGAGCAGGCCGATATCGATGTTCGCTGCGGCCAGCCGGTACGTCGTCTGAGCCGTACGAGCCAGGGCTGGCGGGCCGATCTGGGCGAACATGGCCAATTCAACGCCGATGCCGTCGTGCTGACCGTGCCCGCGGTACAGGCAAGACGCCTGCTCGGCGAACACGCGGGCGCCCTGCCCGCGCTGGCCGAGGCCGAGCGTATGCTGCTGCCCTGTCATTCGCTGGTGTTGGCCGCGCCGGCGCTGCCGGCGTGCGAGGCGATTTTCGTCAAAAATGGTCCTCTGTCCTGGTGCGCCGATAACAGCCACAAGGCCGGCCAGACCCAGACGGGCGCCCGTCTTTGGACGCTGCATGCCGGCCCCGAATTCAGCGCCGCCCATCTGGAAGACACGCCGGAATCGATCGCCACCACGCTCACACGTGAATTCGCGGCCATCACCGGCACGACCACCCGCCACATGCGGCTGGTACGCACCCATCGCTGGCGCTATGCACGGCCCGGCCCGGCGGCCGAACCGCTGGCCGATCGCTGCCAGGCCGCGCTCGACGAGCGCATCGTACTGGCCGGCGACTGGCTGGCCGGCGGGCGCGTCGAGGGCGCCTGGCTCTCGGGCGCCGCGGCCGCTGCGAGGCTGGCGTGAATGCCACCAATCGTCCGATACGACAAGCGCACCGCCTGCCGGTAACCCGTGCGACACGCCCGATACGCACCTGCCTTAGAACTTCCCTTAATAAAACGGGACATGCTAAGTTGCGCCCAATAAAATCGCGCCCCGCAAACGCCTCGCGCGCATTGTACGAATAGCGCACCATCTCGCCGTACAATGGCTTTAAGACTCAAGCAAACCGCTATAGACGACCTTCGCACCGGCATGTACGTCGATGCGCTCGACCGCCCCTGGGTGGAAACGCCGTATCTGCTGCAAGGCATTGCCATTGAGACACAGGCGGATATCGACGAGCTGCGCAACTACTGTAAGTACGTGTATGTCGACCAGGCTCCAGCCGACGACAGCAACAGCGCCACTCGCCGTCTCAGCCAGGCCACGGAGGTCATCCCGCCGCCTGGCGAACGCACGCCGCGCTCGTTTCGCCAGGAGCTGCCCGCAGCCCGCAAGATTCACGACAATGCGCGTCACCTAATCCGGTCGATCCACGGCGAAATCAGCGAAAACCGTCGGCCGGACATGGCCACCGTGTCGGAAGTCGTGGGCCAGATGATGGATAGCGTCGCCCGCCACCCGGACGCGCTGCTGTGGTTCAGCAACCTCAAGAGCCGGGACGAGTACACCGCCATCCATAGCCTTAACGTATGCATGCAGGCGGTGTCGCTGGCGACATTCGTCGGCAACGACGAACGGGCGATCAAGGAAATGGGCATCGGCGCCCTGCTTCACGACGTGGGCAAGATCAAGATCCCGCTCGCCATTCTGAACAAGCCGGGCAAGCTGACGCCGAGCGAATATGAGCAAATCAAGAGACATCCGCAGTACGGCGTCGAGATGCTGCGGGACGCATCCGGCCTGACCGCCGCCAGCCTCGAGATTGTGCGCGATCACCATGAGCGCCTCAACGGCCGCGGCTATCCGGCCGGGCTGCGCGGCTCCGAAATTTCCTACTACACGCAACTCGTGTCGATCGCCGACGTGTACGACGCCATGACGACCGATCGCGTCTATCAGAAGGGCCTTTCGCCGGCCAAGGCGCTCGAACTGATGCTGGGCTTCAACGAGGAGCTCAACCCAGAGCTTTTGCGTCAGTTCGTGGATTACCACGGCGACTATCCTGTCGGTGCGCTGGTGGAACTCAACACCGGCGAAGTCGGATTCGTCACACCCAGCCCCGAGCGCCGGGAAAAGCCCACGGTGCTGCTCGTACTCGACTACAAGAAACGCCGCTACTATCCGCAGCGGGTGCGTGATCTGATGCGTTTCCCCAAGTTCTTCGTCAATCGCATGCTCGCTGCCGGCAGCTACGGCATCGACGTCGAGGACTACGCCGAAAACTGGGACATCTAGCCGTACAGACGCTGGATGTTACGGCCCTCCCCGTGCTTTAACGGATGGCGTTCGCGGTAACGCATATCTAGGGTGTCGGCTCGCATTTGCAACGGGAGATGGCGTGTCCCGAACCCGCCTCCTTTCTGTCGGCGGCGCCCTCGCCACCGCTATCGCATTCGGGCCCGCGCGCATGGGCTTTGGCCTGTTCCTGCCGGTTTTTCGCGATGAGTTCGCGCTATCGACATCGACCGCCGGACTGATCGCAAGCAGCGCGTTCGGCGGATTCTTCCTCGCTGTGCTGCTTACGGTATGGCTGGTGGTGACCCAAGGGCCGCGGCTTGCGGTGGCCGTGGGCTGTTTTACCGCGCTGCTCGGCACGACGCTGATCGCCATCGCCCAGAACACCGCCATGCTGGCGCTCGGCACGGTACTCGCGGCCACCAGCGCCGGTTTTTGCTGGTCACCCTTCAACGATGCGGCCGAGCGCGGCATACCGCTGGGCGAGCGCGAACGCGCGCTTTCGATCATCAGTACCGGCACGGCGGGTGGTATCGTCGGGGCCGGCGTAATGGCTTTTGCGGTCGCCGGGCTCGAACACGGCTGGCGTACGGTCTGGCTTTTGTTTTCGCTGGCCGCGCTGATCACTGCGGCGGTCAACCTGTATGCCCTGGCACGGTTACCACGCCGCGGCGGCCAGCCCGTGGATCGAAGCGCGCTTGGCTCGTTGACGGCGCGCCCGGCCTGGCCGTTGCTGGCCATCGCGCTGTCGTTCGGCCTGACCAACGGTTTCTATCTATCCTTCGCAGTGGATCACGTATCCCAGGCCGGCGGCCTGCCCGGCCTTGCCACGGCGCTCGCGGGGCCGGTGCTCTATATCGCCCTGGGCGCAGGCGGGCTGATCGGCTTTCTCACCGCCGACGTCAAGGCCCGCATCGGCCTGACCGCGCTCGTGCGGGGTATTTTCGCCTGCTCGCTGGTATCGCTGCTATTGCTCGGCTGGCTGCCGACGCACTGGAGCGCGCTGCTGATCTCGGCTGCCCTGCAAGGCGCCTGCATCATGGTCTTGAGCGCGATCTTTTCTTTCTGGAGCAGTTACTTGCATCCCACGCTGCCGACCGTTGGCTTCACCGCCACGCTCGCGGTGTTCGCACTAGGCAACATCGTCGGCCCCGCCCTGGGCGGCTTTGCCGCGCAGCCGCTAGGCCTTGCGACCACCTTCGTCGCCAACGCCGGGCTTTCGCTGGCCACGATCCTGCTGTTTCCAGGCAAGCCGAGGCGCGAAGCGCTCGGCGACACCATGGACTAGGCCTGCAACAGCGTCTTGGTGACCCGTGCCCGGGCGACAACGCGCTCGTCCACGCGGGCGCTGACATCGATGAAGGCAATACGCCGCCCGATACGGATCGGCTCCGATTCGAACAGCACGACCTCACCGGCGGCCACCGCGCGCATGACCGATACATGGATATCGTGGGTCACCGCTTCGGTATTGGTATCCAGATCGCTGACAAGCCCGGCATAGGCACATACATCGCACAGAAGATAAAGAACGCCGCCATGCAAGACCCCGGCCGGGTTGAGCGTATTCTCATCCACGCGGATGGAAAACCGGCCCGCCCCGCGGTCCGACTCGATGGCTTCGATCCCCAGATGCCTGTGCAGCGGATGGTCGATGACCTGTTGCAGACGCGGATTCATGGCGATTCGTTCTTCCTGCGAAGTGGTGGCCCTGTCGGCGCGCTGCCGGCGTGACGCAGCCGCCGCAGATGAACCGTCTTACAGCAGCTTACCCGGGTTCATGATGCCGTTGGGGTCGAGCGCGGCCTTGATCGCGCGCATCACGTTCAGGCCCGCACCGTGCTCGGCTTCCAGATAGCGGCGCTTGCCCAGCCCCACGCCGTGCTCGCCCGTACAGGTACCGTCGGCAGCCTGGGCCCGGGTAATCAGACGTTCGTTGAGCGTATCGAGCGCGGCCAGCTCGTCTGGGTTATCGCGATCGACGACCACCACGAGATGAAAATTGCCGTCACCGACGTGGCCGAACAGCGGCGCGGTGAGCCCGAGCTCGATCACGTCCGCCTGCGCGGCTTCGATGGAGCCGGCCAGACGCGAAATCGGCACGCAGATATCGGTGGCATGAAACTCCAGGCCCGGGCGCAACTGCTTGGCCGCGTAGGCTGCGCTGTGGCGTGCAGCCCATAGCGCGCTGCGCTCTTCTTCCAGCGTGGCCCAGCGAAAGCCGGTGCCGCCGAACTCGCGGCAAAGTGCGTCCATGCCCTCGGCCTGCTCGGCCACGGCCGCCGCAGTGCCATGAAACTCCAAGAACAGCGTCGGTTTCTCGGGGTGGTCGAGCCCCCTATGGCGATTGACCGCGTGTATCGAAAGACTGTCGAGCAACTCGATACGGGCCATGGGAATGCCGTACTGAATGGAGGCGATCACGGCATCGACCGCGCCGGCGACATCCTCGAAACAGACCGTGGCCGCACTCACCGCCTCCGGCAGGCCGTGCAGGCGTACCGTGAGCTCGGTGATGATGCCAAGCGTGCCTTCCGCACCGATCAGCAAATGGGTGAGATCGTAGCCGGCCGCGGACTTGCGCGCCCGGGCGCCGGTACGCACGACTTCGCCATCGGGCATGACCACGGTCATCGACAGCACGTTCTCGCGAATGGTGCCGTAGCGCACGGTGTTGGTGCCGCTGGCACGCGTCGAGGCCATGCCGCCGAGCGTGGCGTCCGCCCCGGGATCGACCGAGAAGAACAACCCCGTATCGCGCAGATAGGCATTGAGCTGGCTGCGCGTGATGCCGGCTTCGACCGTGGCATCCATATCCTCGGGGCGTACCGCGCGAATCGCGTTCATCTGCGACAGGTCGATACAGATGCCGCCCTGCTCGGCAATGATCTGGCCTTCGATCGACGTCCCCACACCGTAGGCGATGACCGGCACACGGTGCGTGTTGCAGGCCTTGACGATCGCCGCAACCTCGGCCGTGCTCTGCACGAAGCATACGGCGTCCGGCATGGCCGGATGATGCCAGGACTCGTCGTGGCCGTGCTGTTCGCGAATCGCGGTTTTGGTACTCACGCGATCGCCGAGCAATGCACGCAGATGATCGATTACCGCTTCAAGCGCGTCGGCTGGCGCGCGTCGCGTGGCCTGGGTTGCCATGACGGCACCTCGTTCAACGAAAAGGGCTTGCCCTTGCACAGCGCGCCAAGCGCGCGTTGCGCAGCAAACAGTGCAGTATACAGCTTACCCCGCCATCAACGACACGCGCCGCCCGGCAACGGCCGCGCACCACGCCCAACGCTTTGTTCAATCGGCCCGGTTCAGCCGTATTGCGCCGGGTTCGGCACCGCCGGGAAGCGTGCCGGATAGGCGGCCATATAGGCGTTGGCCGCGCGCAGCACGCGCACGTCGTCGAACTTGCCGCCCGCCAGCTGAAAGCCCACCGGCAGACCGCAGTCGGTAAACCCGCAGGGTACCGACGCCGCCGGCTGCTGGCTGAGGTTGAACGGATAGGAGAACGGCGCCCATTCTTCCCAGTCGCGCATACGGCTGCCCGGCGGCACTTCGTGGTTCACCTCGAACGGCTGCAGCGGCACCGTGGGCGTCATCAGCAGATGATAATCCTGGTTGAATTTTTCCAGTGCCAGGGTGAGCTCGGCGCGCTCGGAAAAGGCATCGAACAGTTCCAGCGCGCTCCAGTTCTGGGCATGCTTGGCGTTGGATACCAGCCCAGGGTCCAGCAGCTCACGACCTTTTTCGTCGCAGCTGTCCCAGACCTGCAGCGACGCGGTAAACCAAAGCTTGCGAAAAATATCGATCGGCGATTCGAAGGCCGGGTTCACTTCGACGACTTCCGCGCCGAGTTCTTCAAGCTTCAAAGCCGCTTCCTTGACCCGCGCGGCGATCTGATCGTCGACATCCGCATAGCCCAGATCCGGCGAATAGGCGATCCGCAGTCCGCGCAGATCGCACTCGAGATCCACGCCCCAGTCTTCGGGCTGACCGCGCGTGGCGTAGGGGTCGCGATAGTCGTAGCGGCCGATCACGTTGAGCATGCGCGCGGCATCGCGCGGATGCCGCGTGAGCGGGCCGATATGCGACAGGGTGGGCATCTTGGCCGGCGGCCACTGCGGGGTCCAGCCAAAGGTCGGCTTGAAGCCGAATACGCCCGTGAACGCCGCCGGGATACGAATCGAACCGCCGGAGTCGCCGCCCTGATGCAGCACGCCCATGTTCAGCGCCGCCGCCGCGGCCGCACCGCCGGACGAGCCGCCCGGCGTGAGTCGTGTATCCCAGGGGTTGCAGGTGGCACCGAATACACGGTTGTCGGTTACCGCCTTCCAGCCGAATTCGGGGGTATTGGTCTTGCCCAGCAGTACGGCGCCGGCCTCGCGCAGCATGCGCGCCGGCGGCGCGTCGGTATCGCACTTGCCGGTACCGGTGGTCAGCGAACCATCGCGGGCCGGCATACCCTTGACCTCGGTGAGATCCTTGAGCGAGGTCGGCACGCCGTCGATCGGCGACAGCGGCTTGCCCTGTCCCCAGCGCCGTGCCGACGCGCGGGCGGCGTCCTCGGCGCCTTCGCGATCGATATAGACGTAGGCGTTGACGTCGTCATTGAAGCGATCGATACGATCGAGCGCTGCCCGCGTGGCCTCGAGCGGCGAGGCATCACCGGATTCGAATAAATCGATCAGCTTGCCGGCATCCATCGTGCCCAGATCGTCGTCTCTCGCGCTCATGCTGTTCCTGCGGTGCCTTGGAAAAAGGGGCGCGGAGCGTACCGACGATCGGCAGCCGCGAACATGGGTACAACTACCCACCGAAAAGCACGCGCCTGCAACATCCGCGTAATGGTGGGTAACGTATCGACCCCATGCAACCAGATCAAACCCCGGCGGCAGCCGACACCGACGCCCAGACCGAAAACGCGGCCGGTACCCGGGCCGACGAAACGTCTTCCGAAAACGGGGCGGAAACAACCACGCCGGAACCGGTTACGTCAGGCCGGCAGGCCCGCCCGTGGTTGCTGGCCCTGCTGCTGGCAGCATTGATCGCCCTGCTGGCCTATCGACCGGATTGGCGCGCAGACGCGGCCACCTGGGCGCGCACCACGGCCATGCAAACCTTCAATATCTCGCCGCGCGATGTGTATGCCGCACGGCTGCGTATTGCCGGACTCGCGGACAGCGCCCTGGGCGAGCGCTGGCGTAGTGCGGCAGCGCGCGCGGGCGAGGATCCGGGCCGCTTCTCCACCCGCTATGCCACGCGCGGCAGGTTCGAACCCGACACCATCGAAGCCCATGTATTTCAGACCGCGCTCGAACGCGGCGAACGTTTCCAGGTGCGGCTGCTGCGCGATGCCCCGGCCTGTACGGACTGTCGCAGCGCGCTTTACGCGGATATCCAGCGCCGCGACGCCGACAGCGACGATCCGAACGCCTGGGCCACCGTGCGCATGCTGGGTACCGACGGCGAGGTGGTGAATTTCGTTGCCGAACGCGACGGCGACTATCGGGTCGTGCTCCAGCCCGAACTCGCGGCCGCGGTGGGCTACCAGCTGGCCATGGCCCGTGGTGGATCGCTGTCGTTTCCCGTTACCGGCGCGGCCACGCGCGATATCGGCAGCGGTTTCGGCGCGCCGCGCGACGGCGGCGCGCGCAAGCATCACGGCGTGGATATCTTTGCAGCACGCGGCACACCGGTGACCGCCGTGGCCGACGGGCGTGTGCGCACGGGCACTGGCGGCATCGGCGGCAAGCATGTCTGGCTGTCGTCCGGCATGCTCGGCATCGGTGGCGCGCGCTACTACTACGCCCATCTCGATGCGTTCAACGTCGAATCGGGGGATTCGGTATCGACCGGCGACGTGCTCGGCTATGTCGGCAATACCGGCAATGCGCGGACGACGCCGCCGCATCTGCATTTCGGCATTTACACGTCCTTCGGCCCGGTCGATCCGGCGCCGTTTCTGCGCCCGGCGCCGGATTTGCCGGAGAGCTGATCCAAACGCTTATGCTGTTGATCCGGCGCCAGAAAAGCTGGCCTGGTCAGCCGTTTTCAAAGCGATTGAAAGATAAACGCCGGCGCCTGTTTTCATGTGGGGTTGATTGACTAGGCGCAGCGCTAGCCGGCGTGCCCCGACACGGGTTACACATCGACGCTCTTTTACCCGAACAGCTGCACGTGGGCCGAAGTGCCTGAAACCAACGCCGGATGGCCATCGGCACATCGTCGACAGACGCAGGCGGAATCGGCCCCGCAGGCTGCGTTCTTTGTTGGATTACGCTGCGCTAATCCAACCTACGCCCTGCGTTCGCTTTGGGGGCATCATCGTCGAGTCGCGATCCGTCGTTCGCGCTTTTGGCGTGCATCTGCGGACCGTTCCTCGTCCGAACACGCGAACAATTCAAACCACGGTCAATCGAAATGCAGGCAATCCCGCGGTGCGCCGACGCGGCGTGCCGATCGCATGGCTACGCCCTCGGTCATGGACGCTCGAATAAGCGGCGCGATCCGGTTGAGGCTTTCGGCCGAGGCCCGGTCGATCAGGCGCTGGGCCGAGCTGCGGTGGATCAACGCCCGGGCCCAGGGCGGCAGCAACGCGGCTCCGGCGCCGAGAAACATGCGCCGCGACACACCGGCGACGGGAATCGGCAGGTCCATGGCCTCGAGCACGGCCAGCGTTTCCCGCGAACGATGATCGAAGCGTAGCTGGGGCTGCATGGCCGCGAAGTAATCGTCCATCTCGGCCCGCGATGCCGGCACGTTCTGCGCACCGAGCGCTTCGGCGACCCGCCGCGTTTCGTCGAAATAACGATCCTGGATCGCCACGCTCAGGTCAGCGCGCCGATAGCGCATATAGCCGGCCAGAAAGCTGGCCATCTCGGTACAGTGCACCCAGGTCAGAAGCTCGGGATCGCGCGCCGAATAGGGCTCGCCTTCGTCGGTGGTACCCACAACCCGGGCATGCATGCGATCGACGATATCGATGATGCGCTCGGCATCGCCCGTCGGCGCATAGCTGGTCGCAGCCACGAACATGGTGGTGCGACGCAGCCGGCCGAGCGGGTCTTCACGAAAACGCGAATGATTGACCACGCCGGCAAGCGCACGCGGATGCAGCGTCTGCAGCATGAGCGCGGCGATACCGCCGGACATCATGCCGGGGAAGTCGCCGTGGATCTTCCAGGTCACGCTATCCGGGCCGAACAGCCCCGGATCGCCGACCGGGGCATCGTAGTCGATGCCGAAATCCTCGGTGGTCGCCACCACGCCCACGATCCAGTCGCGCAGGCGTGTATGCAGCGGCGTAAGCCACTGGCTTGGCGCAGGCAGACGCGGGCTGAAACGATGGGGCACAGGCAGAGTATCTCGACGCGTTAGGCTAACGACTATACCGCCGACACCGCCGGCACAGATGCAACCGACCGAAGCCGGCAGCACCAGACGGCCGGCCGGGCCGTCGGCTCAGCCGGCGAATTCGCGCAGCGGGCGGTGGGCATCGGTCAGCCAGTCGGCCACCGATCGACCGCTGGCCTCGACCGCCGCCAACACCACCAGGCCAGCCGCGCGGGCGTCTTCGCCGGCGTCGTGGTGGTCGAACTCGATGGCCAGATACTCGCTCAGGCTGGCCAGCCCCCAGCCCCGCCGGGCGAACCGGGCAAAGGCGCGGCGCGCCACGCGGGCGGAGTCCAGCCAGTATGCGCCCAGCAGCGGCAAATCGTAGCGGGCACAGGCCCGCGCGGTGGCGGTGACATCGAAGGCCGTATGTGACACCACGATTCGCCCGGTCAGCAGGGCCGCGATCTCGGCGTGGACCTCGGGCCAGCTCGGCGCGGCGGCGACATCCGCGGCCCGGATACCGTGAATACCGATGTTGTGGGTCGAAAACCAGGTCTGGGGGTTGATCAGCCAGGACCAGTTATCGACCAGAACGCCGTCGGCAAAGGTTGCGAAGCCGATCTGGCAGATGCTGCCCGCGTCGTGGTTCGCGGTTTCCACGTCGATGGCAATGAAGTCGGGCACGCCGGCCACGACAGCCGGCGCCGAGATCGGCCGCGCCATGGCCTGTTACCAGAACATGCTGATGATCAAGTACGGCACCAGCGTGGCAAGCACGACACAGACGATATTGAGCGCGAAGCCCGCCTGCATCATCGACTGGATCTTCATGCGCCCGGTCGCGAACACGATGGCGTTGGGCGGCGTGGCCACCGGCATCATGAACGCACAGCTGGCCGCGATCGCGGCCGGCACGGTCAGCAGCAGCACGTCCACGCCCACCGAACCCGCCAGCGCGCCGAGCAGCGGCATGAACACCGCGGCGGTCGCCGTATTCGAGCTGACCTCGGTGAGCGAAATGATCACCAGCACCACCGCACCCACGAGCAGCACGCCCGGCAGCACGCCAAAGATTTCCATCTGGGTGGCAATCCACTCGGCCAGGCCGGTGTCCTTGATCGCGCCCGCGAGCGCCAGCCCGCCGCCGAACAGCAGCAGCACGCCCCAGGGCACGTTGGCTTCGTTTTCCCAGTTCATCAGCCGGCCGGTGTTGGCCTGCTTGCGATCGGGGCCGACCCGGCCGCTGCCCGCGGGAATCACGAACAGGGCCACGCCGATGAAGATGGCGATCATGGCATCGGAGAGCCAGTCGACCCCGGCGTTGTTGATCAACGGCCGGAATATCCACAGCCCCGCGGCGAGCAGAAACATGCCGCCCACGCGTTTCTCGGCGGTGGTCAGGCCACCGAGCTGGCGCATTTCGTCCTTGAGCATGTCGCGCCCGGCCTGGCTGTTATCCAGGTCGAAGCCGCCCCAGGTCAGCCAGACCCAGGCCGCGGCCATCATCGCGATGGATACCGGGATGCCCACGACCATCCACTGCGCGAAACCGATATCGATGCCCTGATCCGACGACAGATAGCCCGCCAGCAGCGCGTTCGGCGGCGTACCGATGAGCGTGGCCACGCCGCCGATCGATGCCGCATAGGCAATACCCAGCAGCAGACGGGTGGCATAGCGATCCACCGCCGGCGAGTCTTCCTCGGCCATGAGGCTCACCACCGACATGCCGATCGGCAGCATCATGATCGAGGTGGCCGTATTGGATACCCACATGCTGATGAAGCCGGTGGCGATCATGAAGCCGGCGATCTGGCGGGCCGGGCTCGAGCCCACGGCCAGCAGGGTAGCCAGAGCGATACGCCGGTGCAGATTCCAGCGCTGCATCGCCAGGCCGAGCAGAAAACCGCCCAGAAACAGGAAGATGATGTCGTCGGCATAGGAGGCAGCCAGATCCTCGATGCCGCCCACCCCGATTGCCGGGCCGATGGCAAGCGGCAGCAGCGACGTGGCCGGGATGGGGATCGCTTCGGTCGCCCACCAGGTGGCCATGAACAACGCCAGACCGGCACAGTGCCAGGCCGCAGCGTCCATGCCGGCGGGTGCTGGGAGCACGAGCACGGCCAGCATGAAAAGCGGACCGAGGAACAGCCCGATACGTCCGGCAAGGCTGGTCGAATGGGCCTCCTGCTGGTTGGAGGACACGCTGTCCTGGCTCTGGCTCATGCCTTTTCTCCCGTTGTTTTCGACGGCCCGTTCAGGCGCGGGCGGTGACACCCATCATGGCGAGTAGGGCGTCGGCGTCAGGCGCACGCTGCAGGCGTTGTGCATGGACGGCCGACAAGAAACCTTCATCCTGCATATGCGCGATGCAGTTGGCCAGCGGCCCGTAGAAGCCGTCGACGTCGAGCAGGCCGCAGGGTTTGTCGTGCCAGCCCAGCTGATGCCAGGTCAGCACCTCGAACAGCTCCTCGAGCGTGCCGAAGCCGCCCGGCATGGCGATGAAGCCGTCGGCGGCCTCGATCATCGCCAGCTTGCGCTGATGCATGGTTTCCACCACGTTGAGTTCGGTCAGCCCCGTATGCGCGAGTTCGCGATCGGTCATCGAGCGTGGAATGACGCCATATACGTCGCCCCCGGCGGCCAGCGCGGCGTCGGCGACCACCCCCATCAAGCCGACCCGCGCCCCGCCATAGACGAGCCGCACGCCGGCCCGGGCAATGGCAGCGCCCAGGGCCGCGGCGGCCTCGCGATACACCGGGCGCGCCCCGTCACGGGAGCCGCAATACACGCACAGACTACGAATGGCGAGATCAGCGGGCGCTTTGTTTTCGGTCATGGCAGACGAAGCGTTGGCGGGCGGGGCACGCATTCTAACCAGTGCCACAGAATGCGCGCAGCCGGCCTAGACCTTGCGCTGATGCTCTAGCGCCTCCTTGTCGACGTCCTTGACGAAGGTTTCGTCGATCTCGCCGGAGAAGAAGCGCTTGCCGTAGATCAGCAGGCACAGGCCGATACCCACGCCGAACGCCCAGGCCGCGCCCTGGGTGACGAGCACGCCAGCGGTTACGCCGGCAATGCCCAGATCGCGCTGGCTGCGCGCTTCCATGATGCCGATACGCACCGATACATAGCCCTGCAGCAGCAGCGTCAATGCCAGTGCCACGCCGAGGATCGGCTGGATGATGGACACGATCGGCAATAGCAGCAGGCCGGTATTCGTCCCCCAGCGAAACGACCCGGCGCCGCCGAAGATCGAATCCATGGCCTTGCGGCCTTCCTTGTAGCGCTCCACGATCACCACGTGCATCGCCGCCCACAGCGGCCCGCACATGGCCACGTCCGGGCCGATGATGCTCATGCCTGCGTTACGCGCGCCAAAGATCATGTGGGCACGGTCCGGGCTGTAGTCGATCTGCTCGTCCGGACGCGAACCGTCGGCCTCGTCGAGCAGCGCCTTGGACTGGAGCACGTCGCCGAAGAGCACGATATAGGTCGCACCGACCATGGGCAGCGCCTGGATGAAGAACCAGGCCGGCGGCAGGCCGACCCCGAACACGGTGTACTCGGTCCACAGGGTCACGAAGTCCGGCTTGGAGAAACCCCACTCCACGTCGGGCCAGGGCGCTTCGCCGAACATCGGCGCGATGATGATGGCCAGGGCGATGATGGGGAAGATGCCCAGCTTGCCGATCAGGCCGAACACGGCGTTGCGCTGCTTGAGCACGCTGAAGCCGCGCGAAAAGATCAGCAGGAACGCCAAGCCCACGGCAATGGAAATGGTGAACGGGAACGTCCAGAAGCGCCCGCCGTCGGCGAATACGCTGTTCACCGCAGCCAGGCCCGCACCCATGATGATGCCGGCCTTGAGCGCGGGCGGTACGAAGCGCACCACGTGTTTGGCCATGCCGGTCGCGCCCAGGCCGATGGACAGCGTGCCGAGCATGAACTGGAAGGCAATCAGCGCATGCACGCGGTCCACGCCCTCCGGAAAGCCTTCGCAGTAGGCGATGAGCAGCGGAATGGCCGGCGTGATCCAGCCGGGCACCACCGGGTCGCCCAGCAGATGATGGGTGAGATAGAACAGGCCGTTGAGCATGACCACGGCCAGGGCCGCCTCGAACGGCATGCCCAGTAGATCCATCATCAAGGGAATGGCGGCCAGGTCGACCGCGCACATCAGCAGTCCCTGCAGATAGTCCGGCCATTCGAAGCGGTAGTGCAGAAACGGCAGCCGAACCTTGAACGGGCCTGCGCCCCAGTACGGCGTTTCCCCGCCGTCGCGCTGCTTGTATTGAAACATTGAAATCCCCCCGGTTTGGATGCGCGTAAGATAGCACCGGGATTGTGGATATTCAGATTTTCGGAACCAGATTCCACTTGGCCCACGCCCGGCCCGAACGCATCGACCCGTTCTTAACAAGCCTTTGATGACAGGGCGCATACCATGCCCGCATCGGCCGGCGACGGGCTCGGCCGAGACTTACGCAAAAGAGAATCAAGCGATGGATGTACCTTTCTGGGTCTGGGGCGCGACGATCGCCGGTATCCTGGCGTTGTTGATCTTCGACTTCTTCGCCCATGTGCGCACCCCGCATGCCCCTTCTTTGAAAGAGGCCGGCGGCTGGTCGATCTTCTATGTGGTGCTGGCCATCATCTTCGGCATCGGCCTTTGGATGGTGTGGGGCCACGACCACGGCATCGAGTATTTCGCCGGCTATATCACCGAAAAAAGTCTCTCGGTCGACAACCTGTTCGTGTTCGTGATCATCATGGCCTCGTTCAACGTACCCGCCGAATATCAGCAGAAAGTGCTGCTGGTGGGCGTGGTGATCGCGCTGATTCTGCGTACGATCTTCATCGCCCTAGGCGCCGCCGCGATCGAGAACTTCTCCTGGGTGTTCTATATCTTCGGCCTCTTCCTGCTGTATACGGCCTGGAGCCTGGCGCGCACCAAGCACGACGAAGACGAGGAATACGAACCCAACATCATGGTGCGGTTGGCACAGAAGTACCTGCCGGCCACCGACGAGTACGACGGCACGCGCCTGACCACGATCCAGAACGGCAAGCGCCTCATTACCCCGATGCTGATCGTGATGATCGCCATCGGTGCCACCGATATCCTGTTCGCGCTGGACTCGATCCCGGCCATCTACGGGCTCACCAAGGAGCCCTATATCGTGTTCACCGCCAACGCCTTCGCCCTGCTCGGCCTGATCCAGCTCTACTTCCTGCTGGGTGGACTGCTGGACCGGCTGGTCTATCTGTCGCTGGGGCTTGCCGTCATTCTCGGCTTCATCGGCGTCAAGCTGATGATCCATGCCCTGCACACCAATGAGCTGCCCTTCATCAACGGCGGCCAGGAAGTGCATCTGGT
>DJIE01000115.1:5126-28064 GCA_002433465.1 Salinisphaera sp. UBA6602 | reverse complement strand
ATAGTCGATCGGCTTGCCGTCGACCACGAGGATGCGCTTGTCGCCGTCCTTGATCGCCGGCAGATAGGCCTGGGCCATGGCATAGCGGCTGCCGTGCTCGGTAAGCACTTCCAGCACCACGGAAATATTGTCGTCCCCGGTCTTGACCCGGAAGATGCGCGAGCCGCCCATGCCATCAAGCGGTTTGATCACCGCGTCGCCATGCTCGGCGATGAAGCGCTTGAAGTCGGCGCTGCGGCGGGCAACAAGCGTGGGCGCGGTCAGGTGGGCAAACCGGTTGATCGACATCTTTTCGTTGACGTCGCGCAGCGCATCGCAGCGATTGACCACCAGCGTGCCTTCGTTCTCGGCCAGCTCAAGAATATAGGTGGCATAGATGTATTCGGTATCGAACGGCGGATCCTTGCGCATGAGGATGGTATCGAGATCGGCCAGGGGCAGAATCTCGGACTCGCCGGTGAAGCGATACCAGTCGTCGTTGTCGTCGAACACTTCCAGACGGCGTCCCGTGCCGTAGCCCACGCCGTCGCGTACGAACAGGTCGGACATCTCGAAATACACGATCTCGTAATCGCGTCGCATTGCCTCGAGCAACAGGGCGAGGGTTGTGTCCTTGTAAGGGGTGATATCCGCGATGGGATCCATCACGACGCCGAGACGGGTGGCCATGCCGCAGCTCCTGATACGGGACGCGGATTGCCGCGCCCCAGCGATTGTCGAATAAGCGCGCATGGTAGCGCAGGCGTGCCGTGCCTGGCTTTCGTTCAGGCAAGCTGAAGTCGCCGCGTTTTCTGCGAACGCATGACTGCGATTGGTCAGTACGGCTTCGTTCTTGAAGGCAACCGCAGATCACGCAGATTTGAGGGATTGAAGAATGGGGCGTGTTCGGCCCCTATGCTCGCTTCCAACATCGTGCACGTCGACGTTGTACGAAACGGCCTGTCACGGAATCTGTGTAGATCTGCGAAATCTTGGGATCCTGTCTTGTCTGGAAAGACGAGACTGGCCGCAAGGGAATCTGCGTTTCCTGTTGGCGGATCGTTAGGCCTTAGTCAAACGGGGCCAATGCGGCCGCCGCCGGGCTTTTGCCCGGCTATGCGCTCAGGCGGCGGCCTGGAGTTTGGCCGGTGTCTGTCCGGACAGCTGCGCGACGATCTGCTGCAGGCGGCGTGTGGAAAACACTTCCACCCGGTAACTGCGGATGTACTCGGCGAGCGCCGGGCCATACACGAGATTGGGCGGCCGCTCGATCGGCAGACTGCCGACGGTAACGAGTACCGGGCTGACGAAGCTGCGGTTTTCCTCGAGCAATTCGGCCACTTCGCGGGCCTGCTGCTCGCAACGATCGACGGGATTATCGTCGTTGGCGGCGTTCGGCATGGGTCGCTCGGGCCAGTCGGTGGAACCCAGGTCGTGGGCGATGCTCGCATCGAGCGGTTCGATGATGAACAAGCCGCGGGTGCTCACCACCACCAGCCCCAGATGTATCAGCGCGCTCGGGGTCTGGACCGCCAGATTACGCAGCACGATATAGCGGCGTGAACGCAGCATCCACCACCACGCGAGCGTGGCGCGCAGACGCGACAAACGCACAACCATCGACGCATAATCGCGACGAATCAAAAATCCGAGAGAAATCAGCGCTTTCACGGCGACTACTTAAGGCTGATGAACGACACGCGGCGGGCGCCGAGTGGGCTTTGAGACGGTATATTACGGCGCTTGCAAGCGCTTCTGAAGTACTTGGTAAATTAAATTTTCGTGGCAGTCCGATAGCCGGATTAAATGAACTCAAAGGCGCGCTCCAAGGGGCTTGGGCGAGCCTGTCAGGCAGTCGGCGATCGCACGAAACCGGAACAGCGCGGGCGTCAGCCCCAGGCCCGCGAAAACGCATACCGCCGTCTGTAACGATGCCTGGCTCATAAGCACCCCGAACACCGGCGCGCCCGCGGTCTGGCCGACGGCGATCGTGAGAAACCCGACCATCAGGCCGGTACCGGGCCGGTCGGGCAGTGTCGTGGTACCCCAGATGAGATAGACGCCGGCAAGCATGACGTAGGCTGCGCCGAACAGCGCGCCGCCGAAGAGCGTGAAGGTGGGCGTGGTGAACGCCAGTCCGGTCATGGCTATACCGGCCACGAGCGCCACCAGGAACAATCGATGTACGGTATTGATGCCCAGGCGCGCGACCATCCAACCGGCGGCCGCGCCCAGAATGCCGGCCGCGCCGATCGCGATCCACAGCATGCCGGTCAGCCGAGTCGACCAGTCGAGCCGTGCCTGTGCGATCTCGCCGCCAAACGACCAGAGCGCGGTGCTGGAGGCGCCCATGAGAAACGACGCCGCGACCAGCCGTAGCAGGTTGGCGTGCAACGGCGGCATACCCAGCCCGTCGATACGACCGTTTTTCGAGCCGTCGGCCGGCAAGGCCAGGTACGAGGCGACCCCCAGCGCGGCGGCCGTGGCGGCGAAAATCATGAAAACGAGGCGCCACTGCTCACCGAGTCCCAGCGCGAACGGCCCCGACAGCGCCACGCCGGCGCTGGTGCCGGCGTTGATGATCGTGTTGGTGAGATCGCGACGCGCCGGGGCCACCGCATACGACACCGCGTCGGCCAATGGCGGCGAGGCCAGGCCGGTGCTGGCGCCGGCAAGAATTACGAATACCGCCAGCCATACCGGCGATGTACAAAGCGCGATGCCGAGCAGCCCGGCCGCGGCCACGGTCGCGGCGGCGACCGCGACGACGCGCGCGCCGAAACGCTCCGAGCAGCGGGCCGAAACGATGATGGCGACACAGTAGGCGGCAAAGGCGCCGCCGGATATGACGCCGGCCAGGCTGGTGGACAGCCCAAGGTCGCTACGGATCTCGGGCAGGAACAGGCCGAAGGCGAAGCGGGCAAAGCCGTAGCAGACCGCGATCAGCCCGAAGCCGGTCGCGCCGATACGAAGCGCGGGCGTCATGGCCGGGTCCGTGCGTTCACCAGCTGGCAGGCACAGCTGCGTGCGGCATCGATTACCGCCGCGCCGCGGTAGGTGGCAGCCGTGGTTGCGCCTTCGAACAGCGCCAGAATCTGATCGGCCAGTTGTGTATCCGCCTGGCCGGTTTCGCGCACGACCAGTTCGGCGATGTGTTCGATCAACTGCTGATGGTAGGCGGCGACCTCGGCGGCGATCTCGGGTATGTCGCCGCCGGTTTCGGCTTCGGCCCGGAAAAACAGGCAGCCGCGTATGCCCTCTGCGGCAAACCATTCGGCCAGCGAGTCGAACAGCGCGGTCGTCGTGCTGAAATCGGTGTGCTCGAAGAAACGGCGGTGGCGTTCGGACAGTACCCGCGCCATCAACGCATTCTTGTTGCCCGCATGCTTGTAGACGGTTCGGCTCGAAAGCCGTGCTTCGCGAACCAGTTTGCCCATGCCCGTGGCATTGAAACCGTTGCGATCGAACAGGCGTTCTGCAGCCGCCAGCAGCTGTTGGTCAATATCCATGAGCCCAAGGTAAAACGATCGTTTTACCTGCGTCAGCCGCGTGGGCGTGGCGCGGCGGTCGCTGCATGATCCGCTTTCGCGCGCAGACCGCGGATGGCCGATCGGCCGGCATGCAACGCAGGTCGGTTCGGCAACCGCGGGCGCAAGTCGTAGCGGCCGCGAATGAATGTCTGGAAAGCGGCAGGAATATGGGCGCGGCGTGCTGGCCGCCGCCGGGCCGGGCGGCGTGCCTAGCCGGCCAGATCGCCCCAGAGCGACTGCAGCGCGGCGAGTGCCGCCATGCCCGCGGTTTCGGTACGCAGCACGCGCGGACCGAGGGTGATGGGCTGCCAGCCGGCGGCTTCGGCGCTGGAGATTTCGGCCTCGGACAGGCCCGATTCGGGGCCGATGAGCAGCGTCGTGCGCGTGTTTTTCGCCAGCGCGGTCAGGCCGGTGGTGGCGGTAGGGGCGAGCATCAGTCGCAGGCCGTCGGTATGCGCGTCTTCATCGAGTGTCTGTGCCAGGTGGGTGGCGGGATGAAGCGGCGGGCATACGAGCCGGCCGCTCTGTTCGGCTGCGGATTCGACCACCGCCTGCCAGTGCGCCTGTTTCTTGGCCAGCCGGTCGCCTTCAAGCTTGACCTTGCCGCGTTCGGTAAACACAGGGCGGATGGCGGTCACGCCCAGCTCCACGGCCTTGGCCAGGGCAAAGTCCATGCGATCGCCGCGGGCGATGGCCTGATAGAGGGTGATCGACAGCGACGATTCGCGCTCTGGCGAATGCTGGGTTTCCACGGCGAGCGTCATGCGCTTGCGCTCGGCCTGGACGATACGCGCGCCGTATTCATGACCGTCGCCGTTGAACAGCGTGACCGGGGCGTCCGCGCCCAGGCGCAGAACGGTGGCCAGGTGATGACGCTTGGCGTCGGCCAGTTCGATCGCCTCGCCGACCGCCAAAGGGCTCTCGACGAATACCCGCGGAACGTGGGCCCGGCGACTCATGCCAGCTCCTTGATCAGCACCGCCGAGTTGCGCTGGTAGTTGTAGAGCGCGCGCTTGGCCAACGGCAGTGCACCCAGGTCGGCCGGGGCAAAGCCGTGTTCGACGAACCAGTGCGGTGTTTTGGTGGTGAGCACGAAGATACGTGCCAAACCGGCGGCGCGCGCCCGGCGTTCGACCTCCACCAATAGACGTTCGGCCCGGTCCTGGCCGCGATAGTCCGGATGTACGGCCACGCAGGCCAGCTCGCCCACACTTTCCTCGGCATAGGGCATGAGCGAACAGCAGGCGGTGATCAGGCCGTCGCGTTCGAGCACCACGTAATGGCCGATATCCAGCTCGATCTGTTCGCGCGAACGCGCCACGAGAATACCCGCCTCGGCCAGAGGCTCGATGAGCGCGAGCACGCCGCCGAGATCATCGGCGGTCGCGGTGCGGGTGATGTCGTAGGTGTCGGCGGCGATCATGGTGCCGGCGCCGTCGCGCGAATACAGCTCGCTGAGCAGGGCGCCGTCGGTATCGAAGCTCACCAGATGGGCGCGCGCCACGCCGGCCTGACACGCGTTGATCGCGGCCTGCAGGCGAGCCCGATCGGCGGCCTGTAACGGCGCGGATTCGGTCGCCAGCAGCCGGCGTGCGGTCTGGATATCCAGCTCTGCCGGCGTATCGGCAAAGCGTTCGTGCAGGGACGCGCCCGGGTGCAGCACGACGAACTTGTCGGCGGCCAGCGCCGTGGCGGTCGCGGTGGCGACCTCTTCGGCATACAGGTTGAAGATTTCGCCGGACGGCGAATAGCCCACACAGGACATCAACACGATGGTGCCGCGCTCCAGATGCGCGTTGATGCTGGCCACGTCGATACGCCGGACTTCGCCGGTATGGCCATGATCGATACCGCCGGCGATGCCTACCGGACGGGCCGTGACCAGATTGCCGCTGGCAGTCACGATGCGGGCGCCGCCCATGGGCGTGCTCGCCAGACTGGTCGACAACAGCGCTTCCATATCCATTTGCAGGCTGCCGACCGCGCGTTTCACGCAGGCAAGTGCGGCGCTGTCGGTCACGCGTACGCCGTCGACGAAGCGGGTCGAAAGACCGGCATCGGCCAGCGCGGCATCGATCTGCGGGCGCGCGCCGAACACGATGACCAGCCGTACGCCCAGGCTGGCGAGCAGCGCGATGTCGTATACCAGATCGGCAAAGGCCGGGGATGCTGCGGCCTCGCCCGGCACATGGATAACGAACGTACGCCCGCGATGGGCATGCACATAGGGCGCGCTCGCACGCAGCGAGGCGACCATGTCGGGATGGCGCGGTTCGGCGTTGCCCGCGGGGGCGAGCGGCTGCGAGGCAGTGTGCGTCTGGTTCATCCGAATATTATGCGGGTGTCGCGGCTAGCGGGCGAGGCAGAAGCGCTCGATGAGCCCGTGCAGGATGCGCTGCATCGGCGCGACGCGTTCGACGGCCAGATATTCGTTGGGCTGATGCGCCTGGGCGATATCGCCCGGGCCGAGCACTACGCTGTCCATGCCCATGGCGTTGTAGAACGAACCTTCGGTACCGAAATCCACGGCGGCTGCGGCCTGTCCGGACAACTCCTCGCAGGCGGTGACGATCGGCGAGTCGCCGGCGGTCTCGAACGCCGGCGTGCCGGTGAACAGCTCACGGAAATGAATCGTGCAGTCGCTGTCGGCGAGCGCGTCGGCCACGCGTTCATGCAGTTCGGCGCGCAGTCCGTCGCTGGTCATGCCGGGCAGAAAACGCAGGTCCATATCGAGTCGGCAGCGGGCCGGAATGCGATTGGCGTTGTCGCCGCCCGAGATCGCGCCCAGGTTGAGAGTGGCATGGGGGACGGGGAAACCGGCGATGCGCTGGCGCTCGACCAGTTCGTCGCGCAGGGCGCGAATCGCGGTGAGCGCGCGATACATGCCCTCAATGGCGTTGGCGCCGAGGGCAGGATTGCTGGAATGCCCGGAGGCACCGTGCACCTCCAGCGTTTCCATGAAAATACCCTTGTGCTGGCGAATCGGCACCAGATTGGTGGGCTCGCCGATCACGCAGTAGCGGCCCGGCCGCTGGCCGTTTTCGCGGTGCGCGTCGAGCAGGGCCCGGGCGCCGTCCATGCCGCATTCCTCGTCGGCCGATACCAGCAGGCTCACGGGTGCGGACAATTTTTCGGCCGCGTATTCGCTGGCCACGGCGGCGGCGATCGCGATAAAGCCTTTCATGTCGCAGCTGCCCAGGCCGTAGAGCTTGCCGTCGCGCTCGGTGAGGCTAAAGGGGTCGCTGTGCCAGCCGTTATCGTCATAGGGCACGGTATCGATATGGCCGGCGAACACCAGTCCGTGCTCGCTGGCTTGCTCGGCCGTGCCCAGGCGCGCGACCAGGTTCACCTTGTCGTCGCGCTCAGGCATGGGCGTGATCGTGCAGGCAAAACCGGCCTGTTCGAGTGCGTCGGCCAGGTCTTCGACGGCGGCGCGATTGCCGCAGTCTAGGCTCGGGTTGTCGCTGCTGATGGTGCGATGCCCGATCAGCGTGGCCAGGGTTTGTTGCCAGTCGAGTACTGTCATATTCGGTTTGTATGGTCGGCCTGCGCCGGCCTGTATATCGTCGGAACACCGCATGGTATACCCGCGGTTCGAAACTTGATGAAGTCGAGTGGCGTAAGCCAGGTCGACTATCCACGTATGAGGGTCATGCAACCATGACGAAACCAATGCGATTGTTGAAAACACCGGTAGTGGCATGGCTGCTTGCCGCCAGCCTCGGCGTGGCCGGTTCGACGGCCGTGTTCGCGGCCGAGCAGAAGATCTTCATCGACCCGGAAAGCGGCGAAATCGTCGCGCCGCCGGCGGAAAAGCGGGAAGCCCCGAAACCGGGTGAGGCCGCCCAGAAGACGCGCGCCCCGGCGCCGAAGGCCTGGACCAACAGCGAAGGCGCACAGATGTTGACCCCCCGTTTTGAATCCGCGCCGCGCACGCGCGCGGTGCGTTGTGCGGACGGCAGTCTGCATATGGGCCACGTTGGCCACGACGAAGCCAGCGATGGCACGGAGGCGTTATGCGCTACGCACGATCGTTAGCCGGAGCCACAACGCTCGGCATGGCCCTGCTGTTCGGCACGGCCTCGACCGCCAGCGCCGCCGACATGGTGCTGGTCGTCAACGACGGCCCCGACAGCGGCTTCAACGACCCCACGCCGGTCGCACCGGAAGGTGGCAATAACGGCGCCACGCTGGGACAGCAGCGCCGCATCGCTTTCCAGTACGCCGCCGATATCCTGGGCAGCCGAATTGACAGCAGGGTTCCGATTCGCATCGTCGCCGACTTCGACGAGACGTTGAGCTGCGACCCAGAGAGCGCGACCTTGGGCGCGGCCGGGCCGATAAGCTACGTCGCCAATTTCACCACGACCAGCCGCGCGCGAAGCAACGTCTTCTATCCGCTGGCGCTGGCGAACGCCCTGCGTGGTTCGCGGGTGCCGGATACGGCAAACGATATCCGTGCCACGTTCAATCCGACTCTCGACGAGGGCACCGGTTGCCTGAAGGGTGCCAGCTGGTACTACGGCATCAACGGCGTAACGCCCAGCGACCGCCCGAGCTTCGTAAGCACGGTAGAACACGAACTCACGCACGGCGTGGGCTTCATATCGCTGGTCGCGCTCATCGACAACGCCAACTCGCGAGCCGGGCAGTTTCCGCAGACCAGCGACGGCGGCGCACGCTTGCCCGATATTTACAGCACCTTCATCCAGGATCTGTCCTTCCCCGGCGACCCGCTCTGGACCGAGCTCACCGACGAGCAGCGTGCCCAGTCCTTGACCAACAGCGAAAACGTGGTCTGGAGCGATATCAATACCGGCAGCCGCGCGGCCAGTATTCTCACCGACGGTCTTAAGGAGGGCCGGGTGATGCTGTATGCGCCGTCGCCTGTCAGTCCCGGCAGCTCGATCTCGCACTGGGACGAGTCGCTTTCTCCGGACCAGATCATGGAGCCTTTTGCCACCGGCAACGACAATGTCGCCAGCGGCATCGGTCTGACCACCTGCGTGCTTGAAGACATCGGTTGGACGCTGGCTAACGGCGCGCGTTGCCCGGACGAGGCCGATCAGGCCATCGCCGAGCCTGACGACGACACCGAGGAAGAACCTGCCGAACCCGTCACCGAACCGGTGGTGAGCACGGGTGGTTCTTCAAGTTCGGACAGCAGCAGCGGCAGCAGCGGCGGCGGCTGTACGCTGACCGGCGAAGGTCGTTTCGACCCGCTCTGGGTCCTGCTGCTCGCAGCGGCCGCGGTTGGGGTGGGTCGCCGTCGTCGGCTCGTCTGAGCCGACACCGCGATCCCCCTGGGGCGACCCGGTTTATGCGGCGGCGCTTGTCGCCGCCGTGCCCGCTCTCTGGCTGATCACGCTCGCCACGCCAGCGCAGTTTCTACTGCGCTGGCCGGGCACACAGGTCTTCGTCTTGGCGGTCGTCGTACTGCCCCTGCTCGAAGAAATAGTGTTTCGGCTCGGCGTGCACGACTGGCTGCGTGGCCGTATCCGCAGGCGCTGGGGGCCGCTGAGCGCGGCCAATCTCCTGACTGCCGTGCTGTTTGCCGGCGCGCATCTGTTGGCCCATCCGCCGGCCTGGGCGCTGGCGACTTTTTTCCCCGCGCTCGTATTCGGCGTGCTCTGGGAACGGCATGCCAGGCTCTGGTCGCCGGCGAGCGTGCATGCCTTCTATAACCTCATCTATTTCTGCTGCCTGGGCGTTGTTTAGAGGCCGGGGGCTGATACGAGGGCGGCGCCCCAGCCCGGCCAAGGTCCGGCCAAGCACAGTCGCCCACGAACTTCGATGCGCCGGGTCAATAGTCGGCTTTGCTACCATGGCGTATTGCAAAAAAGCAGCGCGACATGAGCCAAGGCAACAGCCAGAACAACATCTTCGATGCCCTCCAGATAGGCCTGACCCAGGCCGAGTCGGTACAGACGCCGGGCGAGGTGCACGGCACGCTCACCGGCATGCTCTGTGTCGATAACGAAATCAGCGGCGCGCGCGCGGTCGAAGACGTCAAGAACGACAAGATCGAAGGCGCGCTGGACGCGCTGCGCGAGATGACCCTGGAAGGCCTGTTCGATCCGGACCTGAGTTTTCAGCCACTGCTGCCGGCCGACGATGTCGATCTGGAACGGCGCGTGCAGGCGCTCGCACGCTGGTGTGCCGGTTTTCTCTATGGCCTGAGCGCCGACGGCAGCTTCGATATCAACAACCTCTCCGGCGAAGTCCGCGAGGTGGTCAACGACCTCACCGAGCTGTCGCGCGCGGGCCTGACCGCCGAAGACGCGGACAACGAATCGGCCGAAGCCGACTATGCCGAGCTGGTGGAATACGTGCGGGTCGGCGTACAGATGGTCTTCCTCGAGCTTCAGCCCGGGCGCGAAGGGCCCACGCGGCGCGAGTCGCTGCACTAGCAATCGCGATGACGGGTTCGGTTTGTTTTCTTGAAAGGCTTGGACGAGGGATCGGATGAGAGACCAATCGCATCTGCAGCACAGCGACGAGCCGGCGATTCATGCAGCCCGTCGTGCGCGCATCGCGGATATCGTGGGCCCGGATGGCGTGGCGATGATCGCGGCCACCCCCGAGCGCAACCGCAATAACGATGTCGATTATCCCTATCGGCCGAACAGCGATTTTCGCTATCTGACCGGCTTCTGCGAGCCCGAGGCGATCGCGGTGATCGCGCCCGGCTTCGAGGCCGGGGATTACATCCTGTTCTGTCGTGCCCGCAACGCCGATCAGGAGGTCTGGATCGGCCGGCGGGCCGGTCCGGACGGCGCCATGGCCGACTACGGCGCCGATCAGGCCTTTGCCATCCACGAATTCGAGGATTGGCTCGCGCGTCTGCTGGACGGCCGTCGCAGGCTCTATCTGTCTTTCGGCACGCATCCCGAATTCGAGCAGAGCGTGCTCGATCAGCTCGGCGGTATGCGCAGCCAGGGGCGGGGCGGCGTGCCGCCGCGCGAAATCGTGGCCCTCGACGGCCTGCTCCACGACATGCGCCTGCGCAAGTCCGAACACGAAGTCGCACTCATGCGCCAGGCGGCTGCCACCTCGGCGCGTGCGCACAGCGCGGCCATGCAGGCGGTACGTCCCGGCATGTACGAGTATCAGCTCGCCGCCGTGCTGCATTACACCTTCGAAAGCGACGGCATGCACTGGGCCTATCCGAGCATTGTCGGGGCGGGCGAGAACGCCTGCGTGCTGCACTACATCGAAAACAGCGCGCCCATGGCCGACGGCGACCTGGTGTTGATCGATGCCGGCGCCGAATATCGCGGCTATGCCGGCGATATCACCCGCACCTTTCCGGTGAACGGGCGTTTTTCCGATGCCCAGCGCGAGCTTTACGACATCGTGCTCGCGGCCAACCGGGCCGCGATCGAGGCCGCCCGACCCGGCCAGCCGATGAACGCCGTCCACCAGGCGGCGCTAAGAGTGCTGGTGGCGGGGCTGATTGATGTCGGCCTGCTCGAAGGTACGGTCGACGAGGTCATCGCCGCCGAAAGCTACCGCGCCTATTTCATGCACGGCACCAGCCACTGGCTGGGCATGGACGTCCACGACGTGGGCGACTATAAAGTGGATGGAGAATGGCGCCTGCTCGAACCCGGCATGGCGCTGACCGTGGAGCCCGGACTGTATGTCCGGGGCCAGGACAACCCGTCGTCGCGCTTTGCGGATATCGGTATCCGGGTCGAGGACGATATCGTCATCACCGAAACCGGCTGTGAAGTGCTCACGGCCGACGTGCCCAAGGACGCCGACGAGATCGAGGCATTGATGGCCAAACCCTATCGGAGCGAAACCCCGTGAGCGGCGAGTACGACATTGCCGTAGTGGGCGGTGGCCTGGCCGGCGCGACGTTTGCCTGCGCGCTGGCCGATACCGGGCTGAAAATCGCGCTGGTCGAGGCCGTGGCCTTCGATGCGCCGGCCGACGAGAACATGAAAGCGCGCACCACCGCGATCGCGGCCGGTACCCGGGGGATGTTCGAGGCGCTGGATCTGTGGGCCGATATCGCCCACGACGCCGCGCCCATCAAACGATTGCACGTATCCCAAAAGGGCCGTTTCGGCAGCGTGCGGGTGAATGCCGCCGACTACGATCTGCCGGCACTGGGCTATGTGTTGCCCAACCTCACCATGATCGAGGCGCTGCGCGCCCGGCTGGCGCAGATGAGCCAGGTGGATGTGATTGCCCCGGCACGCTTCAAATCGCTCACCCGCGACGCCGCGGGCGAACGCATCGAACTGACCTGTGCGGTCGGCGACGGCGAAAGCCGGACATTGAGTACCCGCCTGCTGGTCGGCGCCGACGGCGCGCAATCCTCGGTACGCGGCGCGCTGGGTATCGGCGCGCGCACCGACGATTATCAGCAGCGTGCCATCGTTACCTTCGTAGAGCCCGAACGCGCCCACGGCGGCTGTGCCTACGAGCGCTTCACCCCGGACGGGCCGGTGGCCCTGCTGCCCTGTACACGGGCCAGCTGTGCCGCGGTATGGACGCTGCCCAGCGAACGCGCCGAGCAGATGTGCGCGGTCAGCGATGACGAATTCATCGACGGCCTGCAGGCGGCCTTCGGCCAGCGTCTGGGCCAGCTCAAGCTGGCCGGGCCGCGCGGCAGCTATCCGCTGGCGCGGGTGCTGTGCGACCGGGCCGCGGTCGATCGCGCCGTGCTTATCGGCAATGCCGGCCATGCCCTGCATCCGGCGGCCGCCCAGGGGTTCAATCTGGCGATTCGCGATGCGCTGCTGCTGGCCGCGATGCTGCGCGAGCGCCTCGCCGCCAATCCCGATTTCGATCCCGGCGACGGCGATCTGTTGGCCGCCTGGGCCGAGGCTCGGCGCCCGGACCAGCATCGCGTGGCCAATTTCACCGACGCCATCGTGCGCCTGTTTTCCAACCGTATTCCCATGCTCGACCATGCCCGCGGCGCGGGTTTGTTCGGTCTGTCGCTGATGCCGTCGATTCGCGACGACATGGCCCGGCGCAGCATGGGGCTGGCCCTGGCCCCGGCGCGTATTCGCAAGGCAAGCTCATGAGTAGTCACAATCCGCGTTATGACGTGGCCATCGTCGGCGGCGGCATGGTCGGTGCCGTGCTCGCGGTGGCGCTGTCGCGTGCCGATTTCTCGGTGGCACTGGTCGAAGCCAAACGCCCGCCGCGTTTCGATACCAGCCAGGACTACGGGCTGCGCGTGTCGGCGATTGCGCCAGGCACGCGGCGCGTACTCGAGAATCTCGACCTGTGGGCCTCGGTCGAGCGCCGGCGCTGCTGCGCGTTCACCGGCATGAAGGTCTGGGAGGCCGGCGGCGCCAGCGAGCTGTTTCTCGAACATACCGCGGTGGGGCTGCCCGAGCTCGGGCATATCGTCGAAAACAACCTGATCGTCGACAGCGCGTGGCAGGCGCTCACCGATGTCGATATCTACTGCCCGGCGAAGATGGAAAGCCTGGCCTTCGACCCGGATGCCGCCCGACTGCGTCTCGACGACGGAACGACCGTGAGCGCGGCGCTCGTGGTTGGCGCGGAAGGCGCGAATTCCCCGGTGCGGGCAGCGGCCGGCATAGAAACCACGGGCTGGTCGTACGGCCAGCGTTGTACCGTCGGTACGGTCACCCCGGCGCGGCATCATCGCCATATCGCCTGGCAGCGCTTTACCGAAACCGGGCCGGTGGCGTTTCTGCCGCTTTCGGACGGTCGTTGCTCGCTCGCCTGGCACGCCGACGATGCGCTCGCCGCGGAGCTTGCCGAACTCGACGACGAGACGTTTCGTGCACGCCTGAGCGAAGCCAGCGGGCATGTGCTGGGTGAAATCGAGCATATGGATCGGCGGGCGTCCTTCCCGCTCAAGCTCCAGCATGCCCGCGAATATTGTCGTCCGCGGGTGGCGCTGGCCGGCGATGCCGCGCATGTGGTGCACCCGATGGCGGGTCAGGGGGTCAACCTTGGCCTTCTCGACGTGGCGGGCATGGTCGAAGCGCTCGAAGCCGGGCGCGCGGCCGGTCGCGATGCCGGCGACATGACCTACCTGCGCCGCTATCAGCGTGCGCGCATGGCCGAGAACCTGATGATGTTGGGCATCACCGACGCCTTCAAACGCGTCTATGGCAGCGCCAACCCCTTGCTGCGCAACCTGCGCCAGAGCGCGATCGCGGCGGCAGCGAACCTTGCCCCGGTTCGCCAGATCATGATTCACCATGCGGTGGGTCTGTCCGACAACGGCCCGCGGCTGCTGCAATAACGCAAAACGCCTGTATTTTGCAGTGAAAAGCGGTTCCGGGGCCGACGCTTGGCCTGTATGGATCGCGCCGGTATAGTCGAGGCCACGGTCAATAACCGCGTGGGAGAGAACGGGCCATCGCCCGTCACCGAAGGCGCAAATTTCCGCCCGGAAACGCTCAGGTACCCGAACCACGCGCGCGCCGGCGTCATGACGCGCCGGCTTGATCGACTCTGGAGAGCAGTCGTGTGAACCACGGCTCACCGAAGGGGCGAATCTCTCAGGTGCCAGGACAGAGGGGCGGCAGGCGAAAGCCCGGGCCGGCCCGTATTCTGTTGATTCATCTGCAAAGAGATTGTCATGGCCAAACGCACCCCGCTCTATGACGCACATGTCGCCGACGGCGCCAAGCTTGTGGATTTCGCCGGCTGGGACATGCCGATCGACTACGGCTCCCAGATCTCCGAACACAACGCCGTACGCGAGAGCGTGGGCATGTTCGACGTGTCGCATATGGCCGTCGTCGATATCCGCGGTCGAGAGTCGCGCGAATTCCTGCGCTGGCTGCTGGCCAATGACGTGGCCAAGATCGACGAGGCCGGGCGCGCGCTCTATACCTGCATGCTCAACACCCGCGGCGGCGTGATCGACGATCTCATCGTCTATCACCTGAGTGACGATCTGTATCGCGTCGTGGTCAATGCAGCGACCACGGAAAAGGATCTGGCCTGGATCGGCAGTCAGGCCCGCGATTACGACGTGTCGATCGAGCACCGCCAGGATCTGGCCATTATCGCCGTGCAGGGCCCGCGCGGGCGCGACATCGCCGCCGAGCTGTTCGACGACGATTTGAAGGCCGCTGCGCTCAAGCTAAAGCCGTTTCGCGTGGTCGCGCAGGATGATCGCTCGATCGGGCGCACCGGCTATACCGGCGAAGACGGTTTCGAGCTCGTACTACCGGCCGACGAGGCCGTGAACGCATGGAAGACGCTGCGCGACAAGGGCGTAGCGCCCATCGGCCTGGGCGCGCGCGACACGCTGCGCCTGGAAGCGGGCCTGAATCTTTATGGCCAGGATATGGACGAAGACCGCACCCCGCTGGAATCGGGCCTGGCCTGGACCGTGGCCTTCAAGCCCGAAGAGCGCGATTTTGTTGGCCGCTCGGCGCTGGAGCACATGCGCGCACAGGGCGTCGACCAAAAGCTGGTTGGGCTGGTGCTGGAAGGGCGTGGCGTGATGCGCAGCAAGACCGCGGTGCGTGCCGTCGACAGCGATGTCGAGGAAGAACATGCCGAGGGCAAAATCACCAGCGGCAGCTATGCGCCGACGTTGTCGTGCTCGGTCGCGCTCGCCCGAGTGCCCGCCGATTGGGAACACAGCGTCGAAGTGTGTTTGCGCGGCAAGTGGCAGCCTGCGCGCATCGTTCGCTATCCGTTCGTGCGTAATGGCGAGAGCCGCCTCGACGACTGAGCGTTTTTCTCAGTAGCCTTTAATCCACCGAACCATCGCGCGCACCGCGCCAACCTGCTGCAAGGGGAGCCCCATGAGCGAAGTACCCAAGGATCTGTCCTATACCAAGACCCACGAATGGATCGACTACGACGGCGACGGCACCTGCACGGTCGGCATCACCGACTATGCGCAGTCCTCGCTCGGCGACCTGGTATTCGTCGAACTGCCCGACGCCGGTACCAAGGTGGGCGCCGGCGATGCGGTGGCCGTGGTGGAATCGGTCAAGGCGGCCTCGGATATCTATGCGCCGCTCGACGGCGAAATCGCCGAGATCAACGAACAACTCGAGGATTCGCCGGAGCTGGTCAACGAAGATCCGTTTGGCGAAGGGTGGCTGTTCAAGATGACGGTTTCCGATCCGGAACAGGTCGAGAAACTGCTCGATGCCGATGCCTACGAAGGCATCGTCGAAGAAGAGGAAGACTAGCGGTCACGGCAAGCGCCGGGGGTTTGCCTGGCGCTTGCAAGCAGCCGGCCGTATTCAAGTTCTGCGAGGACCCATGCCTTTCATTCCGCATACCGAAGACGATATCCAGTCGATGCTGGCAACGATCGGCGTCGATCACATCGACGATCTGTTTGATGAGATCGACCCCAGCCTGCGCGACGTGCGCCTGGATTCGATACCGGAACGGGCCAGCGAACAGGCCGTGACCAGGCTCATGGGCGAACGCGCGGCCCGCGATGCCGGCGGTTTGTGCTTCATCGGCGCGGGCGCTTACGAGCACCATATTCCCGCGGCGGTCTGGGAGCTGACCACCCGGGGCGAGTTCTATAGCGCTTATACGCCGTATCAGCCGGAGGCCAGCCAGGGCACGCTGCAGGTAGTCTACGAATACCAGACCATGATGACGGGCCTGACCGGCATGGACGTGGCCAACGCGTCGCTCTATGACGGCGCCTCGGCGCTGGCCGAGGCGGTGCTCATGGCGGTACGCGCCAATCGCCGCTCCAAATCGGCGCGTATCCTCATGCCGGCGAGCGTGCATCCGTTCTATCGCCAGGTCGCGCGCAATATCTGTGCGAACCAGGGCATCATCTTCGAAGTGATCGACTACGACCGGGCCACCGGGCGTATCGATGAGGCGGCGCTTACGCGCTGGGCCAAAGAGGATGTAACCGCGCTGGTGATCCCGCAGCCGAACTTCTTCGGCGTGCTCGAAGACGTGGATACGCTCACCGACTGGGCCCAGAACAACGGCGCACTGGCTATCGGCCTGGTCAATCCGTTGTCGCTGGCGGTGTTCAAGGAACCCGGCCGCTGGGGCACGGGCGAGGGGGCCGATATCGTGGTCGGCGAGGGCCAGCCGCTAGGCGCGCCGCTGGCCTCGGGCGGGCCGTATTTCGGCATTTTGTGCTGTCGCAAGAAGCACGTCCGCCAGATGCCCGGCCGCGTGGTGGGTCGAACACAGGATATGGATGGCCGCACGGGTTATGTACTGACCCTGCAACCGCGCGAGCAGCATATTCGTCGCTCCAAGGCGACCTCCAACATCTGTACCAACCAGGGCCTGCTGGTGACCGCGGCCACCATTCATATGAGCCTGCTCGGGTCGCGGGGGCTGGAGAATACCGCCGCGACCTGTATCGCCAATACCCGTGCGCTGGTCGACCGGCTTACCGCGATAGACGGGGTCGAGGCGGTTTTCGACAGCCCGGCCTTTCATGAAACGGTGCTGCGGCTGCCGGTCGACGCCGAGCAGGCGCTCGCGGCACTGGCAGAACGCGGCGTGTTCGGCGGGCTGGCCCTGGCCGAATTCTATGACGGGCTCGATAACACGGTGCTCGTCTGTGCCACCGAAACCAAGACCGAGGCCGATCTCGAAACCTATGCCGACGCTCTGCGCGACGTGATCGCCGCGCAGGCCGAAGCGGCTTGAGGGCCGGCGCCGGCCATTTATTTCATCCGCTGTATCCAAGGACTGACGATGACCCAGCAAATCACGTTCAAAGGTAATGCCACCGATGTCGACGGCCAGCTGCCGTCGCCCGGCGACAGTCTGGCGGAGTTCAGCCTGACCGGCGCTAATCTGCGCGATGTCACGCTCGCGGACTTCGCCGGCAAGCGCAAGATATTCAATATCTTTCCGAGCATGGACACGCCCACCTGCGCGATCTCGGTCAAGCGTTTCAATGCCGAAGTCGATGCGCTCGACAATATCGCGCTGTTGCAGGTGTCCGCGGATCTGCCGTTTGCGCATTCGCGTTTCTGCACCGCCGAAGGGCTCGAAAACGGCACCACGCTGTCGATGATGCGCGACAAGCGTTTCGCCAAGGATTACGGCGTGCTGATCGCCAACGGGCCCATGGCGGGGCTGTGCGCGCGTGCGGTGATCGTCGCCGACGAACAGGGCACGGTGCTGCACAGCGAACTGGTGCCCGAGATCGGCCAGGAGCCGAATTACGAAGACGCGCTGGCCGCACTCAAGGTCTGAGTCCGAGCCCTCGCGGGACGATGCCAATGGTTTCGTCTTGAACAACCCGAACACCGCAAGCAGTCACGCCATGACCGAAAAGCTCATCTTCGAACACAGCCGGCCCGGCCGTCGTGCGCTGGCCCAGGCGCCGGCCGAGGCGCCCGCCATCGACGATATCCCGGCCGCACTGCGGCGCGAGTCGCCGGTGGGCCTGCCGCAAGCCTCGGAAATGGACGTGGTGCGCCACTACACGCGGCTATCGCAGCTTAATTTTTCCATCGATACGCATTTCTACCCGCTGGGCTCGTGCACCATGAAGCACAACCCCCGGGCCTGTAACACCCTCGCCTCGCTACCGGGGTTTCTCAATCGGCATCCGTTGGCGCCGGCCAGCCATGGTCAGGGCATGATGGCGTGCCTGTACGAGCTCCAGGAAATGCTGACCACGGTGACCGGCATGGAAGCCGTTTCGCTCACGCCGATGGCCGGGGCCCAGGGGGAATTCACGGGCGTGGCCATGATCAAGGCCTACCACGACGCACGCGGCGACAGCGCACGTAACGAGATCCTGGTGCCCGATGCCGCCCATGGCACCAACCCGGCCACCGCCGTGATGTGTGGCTGTACCGTGGTCGAAATTCCGACCGATGCCGACGGTGACGTGGATATCGCCGCACTGCGCGATGCCGTGTCCCACCGTACCGCGGGCATCATGCTCACCAATCCCTCGACGCTCGGCGTGTTCGAACAGGACATTCTCGAAATCGCCGAAATCGTGCATGGCGCAGGCGGGCTGCTCTACTACGACGGCGCCAACCTCAACGCCATTCTGGGCAAGGTGCGCCCGGGCGATATGGGCTTCGACGTCATCCACATGAATCTGCACAAGACCTTCTCCACACCGCACGGCGGCGGCGGGCCGGGCTCCGGTGCGGTGGGCGTGGGTAAACGGCTGCGCGACTTCATGCCCATCCCGGTGGTCGGGCGCGACGGCGAGGGCGATGATGCGACGTATCGCTGGCTGAGCGAAAAGGACATTCCGAATACGATCGGGCGGTTGTCCGCGTTCATGGGCAATGCCGGCGTGCTGCTGCGGGCCTATGTCTATGCCCGGCTGCTCGGGCGTGACGGCATGACCCGGGTGGCCGAATTTGCCACCCTCAACTCGAACTATCTGATGGCGCGGCTACGCGCGGCCGGCTTCGATCTGGCCTTTCCCGAGCGGCGTGCCAGCCACGAGTTCATCGTCACCCTCAAGCGCCAGAAGCAGCAGCTGGATGTCAGTGCGACCGACGTCGCCAAGCGGCTGCTCGACTACGGTTTTCACGCGCCGACCATCTATTTCCCGCTACTCGTGCCCGAGTGCTTTCTCATCGAGCCGACCGAAAGCGAATCCAAGGAAACCCTGGATGCCTTCGTCGACGCCATGGTCGCGATCTGGGAAGAAGCCAAGGCCGATGCTACGACCTTGAAAGAGGCGCCGGTTAAGCTGCCGGTACGGCGTCTGGACGAGGTCGCCGCCGCCAAGAACCTCGATCTGAAGCACGAATCCGCCACCGCGGCCGGCGCCTGAGTCACGGCCGCCGACCGAACTCGCCGGCTGTATGCCATGGCTATGGCATGATGGGCGGCTGACCTTCGTGTGACGTGCCTTCGGCGCGTACCGAATCTCATCGAATAAAGGACAAGCTATGTCAGCTCTGATCTGCGGATCTTTCGCCTACGACACGATCATGGTCTACACAGGCCACTTCAAGAACGAGATCCTGCCGGATCGCGTGCATATGCTGAACGTGTCGTTTCTGGTGCCGGAGATGCGGCGCGAGTTTGGCGGCTGTGCCGGCAATATCGCCTATTCCCTGAAGCTGCTGGGCGGTGACGGCATGCCCATGGGCACGGTCGGCACCGACTTCGACGATTATGCCGCCTGGATGGACGAGCACGGCATCAGCCGCGATTACATCAAGGGCGTGGACGATGCCTATACCGCCCAGGCCTATATCACCACCGATTTGGACGACAACCAGATCACCGCCTTTCATCCGGGGGCGATGAACTATGCCCACGAGCAGCAGGTGCCCAGCGACGCGGGCATCACGCTGGGCATCGTCTCCCCCGACGGCAAGGACGGCATGGTCCAGCACGCGGCCCAGTTCGCGGAGGCCGGCATCGATTTCATCTTCGATCCGGGCCAGGGCCTGCCGATGTTCAACGGCGAAGAGCTCAAGCGCTTTCTTGGCCAGGCGGCGTATGTCGCGGTTAACGACTACGAAGCCGAGCTGATGAGCGATCGCACCGGCCTGTCGGTCGCCGAGATGGCCAAAAACCTCAAGGCCATGATCGTGACCAAGGGCGGGGAGGGGTCGGTGATTCACGCCGACGGCGAACAGTTCAAGATTCCTGCCGGCTCGCCTACCGCGCTGGCCGACCCGACCGGCTGTGGCGATGCCTTTCGTGCCGGTTTGATCTGGGGGCTGCAGCAGGGCCTGGACTGGCCGACGATCGGCCGCGTGGCCTCGCTGATGGGCACGATCAAGATCGAGCGCCCCGGCACCCAGAACCATCGCTTCACCATGGATGAGTTCAAGGCGCGCTACAAGGAAGAATTCGAGCAAGAACTGGGCTGAATACTGCCAGCGAGGCCGTCATGATCAGCATGCCCCAGCGCCTGAGCACGCCGCGGCTGACGCTGCGCGTGCCCCATGGCGGCGATGCCGACGCGATCTTCGCGTTCGCAAGCGATGCCGAGGTCACCCGGTTCATGACCTGGGCACAGCATGTCGACCTCGACGACAGCAGCGACTTTCTCGACGACGTGGCCGAGGGCTGGTCGTCGGGTGAAGACTACTGCTGGCTCATCGAGCATCCCGAACGTGGCGGCATCGGCACGGTGGCCTGTTCGTTCAGCGAGCACGGCGCCGAGATCGGCTATGTGCTCGCCCGTTCGGCCTGGCGCGAGGGCTTTGGCCGCGAGGCCGCGGCCGCGGTCTTCGATGCCGCGCAATCCATCGACGACCTCTATCGAATCTGGGCGACCTGCGATACCGAAAACGCGGCCTCAAAGCGCATTCTCGAAGCCCTGGGCATGGTCTACGAAGGCTGTTTGCAGCGCTGGTCGCCGCGGCCGAATCATGCCGACCGGCGCAATGGGCCGCGCGATGTGTTCATGTACGCCTGGACGCGGTGATCGACCGGTTGATTTTTGCCGTCGGGCGCCGCGCTTTGATGGCCCGCTGCGGCGAGGTCCTGCCGTTGGCGGACTACGGCCAACGCCCTTGGCGTATTGCGTAACAGCGCTGCAACGCGCAATTGCCATAAGATAGCGCCCATTCAGCAAGTCTGAACCGCCAACGTCCGTACGGGCGCGGGGCTTGTATCAGGTCGGCATCCCCTTCGGGGCGCCGCCTGGCTCGGTTTACAGGTGCGCGCTCGCCCGTGCGGTGCTCGCAACAAACGTCAACACGACCTAGAATTCTTCGCCATGTTCGTGCATCCCGATATCGACCCCGTCGCCGTAGCCATCGGCCCGCTTGCCGTGCACTGGTACGGCCTGATGTATCTGCTGAGTTTTCTCATCGGCTGGGGGCTCGGCATCGTGCGCACGAAGCAGGCGCATATCCACTGGCAGCGCGAAGAAGTCGGCGATCTGCTGTTCTATGTGGTGCTCGGCGTGGTCGTGGGCGGGCGCGTGGGCTATATGCTGTTCTACCAGCCCGGCCTGCTGCTGGATAACCCGTTGCAGCTGTTCTATATCTGGCAGGGCGGCATGTCTTTTCATGGCGGCATGCTCGGGGTATTCGCCGCGGCCGGCTGGTTCGCGCGCAGCACGCAGCGTGCGTTTTTCGATATCACCGACTTCGTGGCGCCCATCGTGCCGGTCGGCCTGTTCTTCGGGCGTATCGCCAACTTCATCAACGGCGAGCTGATCGGCCGGGTGACGGACGTGCCCTGGGCCATGATCTACCCGCATGTCGACATGGCGCCGCGCCATCCCTCCGAGCTCTATGAAGCCGGGCTCGAAGGTCTGCTGCTGTTCGCGATTCTGTGGCTGTTTGCCCGCAAGCCGCGTCCGCGCATGGCTGTTTCGGGGTTGTTCCTGGTCGGCTACGGCTGTCTGCGGTTCTTTGCCGAGTTCTTCCGCCAGCCGGACTCGTTTCTCGGCTTCGTCGCCTTCGACTGGATGACCATGGGGCAGGTGCTGTGTACGCCGATGATCCTGGGCGGCATTCTGTTGCTCGCTCTGGCTTATCGGCATAAGCCGGTGACGTCATGAGTGGCACGGCCAGGGCGGCACTCGAGCAGCCGTATCTGGATCTTATGCGCGAGGTGCGCCACCACGGTACGCCCAAGGGCGACCGCACGGGCACCGGTACGCTGTCGGTGTTCGGGCGCCAGATGCGCTTTGATCTGACACAGGGGTTTCCGGTACTCACGACCAAGAAACTCTATCTGCGCGCGATCATCCACGAGTTGCTGTGGTTCATCGCCGGCGATACCAACATCGGCTATCTCAAGGACAACCGTGTTCGCATCTGGGACGAATGGGCGGACGAAAACGGTGATCTCGGCCCGGTCTATGGCTATCAGTGGCGCAGCTGGCCCGCCCCCGACGGGGCCTCGGTGGATCAGCTGGCCAAGGTCGTGGACTCGATCAAGCACAACCCGGATTCGCGCCGGCATATCGTGACGGCCTGGAATCCGGCTCAGGTCGACGATATGGCACTGCCGCCCTGCCATTTGCTGTTCCAGTTCTATGTGGCCGACGGGCGTTTGTCCTGCCAGCTCTACCAGCGCAGTGCGGATATCTTTCTGGGCGTGCCGTTCAATATCGCGTCCTATGCGCTGCTCACGCACATGATCGCGCAGGTCTGCGGGCTGCAGGTCGGCGAGTTCGTGCATACCCTGGGCGACGCGCATTTGTATCTGAATCATCTCGAGCAGGCCGACGAACAGCTCGCGCGCACGCCGTATCCGGCCCCGCGTCTGTGGCTTAACCCTGACGTAAACGATCTTTTCGCGTTCAGCTTCGACGATATTCGACTCGAAGGCTACGAGAGTCATGCCCGAATCAGCGCCCCGGTCGCTGTATAGATCCTAGGGCGTGTCGTCATAAGATATGACGTCGCATTGCCCGCACCGGGCGTGTCAGGCAAGGCGCGGGCCGCCGAGCGTGGCGGGCCCACGGTCAAGGGCCGCAACGCCGCACGGCGCGTCCGGCGCGGGCAACCCCCAACGAATAACGATCGGTCGACGGCCAAGCCCCGGCAATCCTGCG
>DJIE01000115.1:0-4759 GCA_002433465.1 Salinisphaera sp. UBA6602 | reverse complement strand
CCACGCGACGCTCGCGATGCCTTGTCTTGCCGCGGCTTGGCCGCCGATGCGCCGCCTTATCTTATGACGACACGCCCTAGCGTGTCGTCATATCTCGTGACGACAGGCCCTAGAGAAAAGCCAGCTGCGTTTCATGCATAATCAAGCGCTGACTTGTCGAGCAGCGGACGATTATCCCGCCGCTCACGAGAGCGCCGCAGCGGCTAGATGCCGGGTACCGCGAATGCCCGCAGGGCTATCATATCGTGCTTGAAACGCCGCTTACTTGGAGTTTCGATACGCTAGGGCGCGGCGATATCGGCTAAAAAAGTGACATGACTTGATGTCTCGATCTCGAACCGTACGCGTGCTTCTCATCGACAACGATCCCGAGGATCGTGCGTGGCTGGCGGATCTTCTTCATTCCGGCCCCCGGCATCGCTATGCCGTGACCATGGCATGCAGCTACGAGGAGGGGTTGGCGGCGCTCGGCAGGGGCGGCTTCGATATCTGTCTGCTCGACTATCAGCTCGGTGGCCGTACCGGGCTCGATCTGTTGCGCAGCCCGGCGGCCGCCGCGCTGAATGCGCCCATCGTGGTGCTCACCGGTCACGACGATTACGAGATCGACGTCGCGGTCATGGAAGCCGGCGCCGCGGAGTTTCTGCCCAAGGGCGAGATCAACGCGACCCTGCTCGAGCGTACGATTCGCTATCTGCTCCAGCATTACGAAAACCAGCGCAAATTCAGCTATCTCGCGCGTCACGACGCGGTAACGGGTCTGTTCAATCGGGCCGTGCTGCTCGAACGCCTGCGCTATATGCTGGAACGACCGGCATCGGAGCGCCACCCCTTTGCCGTGATCTATTTCGATCTCGATGGCTTCAAATCGATCAACGACAGCCTCGGCCACGGTATCGGCGATCAGGCGCTCTATACGTCTGCAGGCCGTCTGAAAAGCGTCTGCGACAGTCATCCCCTGCTGGCGCGCATCGGCGGCGACGAATTTGTCGCCGTTATCGACAGTGACGACCGCAGCGAAGTCGAGACACTGGTCGCGGCCGTGCTGCGAACGTTTCGCGAGCCGATCGTCATCGATACGCATCGTATCTTCGTCACGATTTCCATCGGTGTCGCGATGTATCCTCACGATGGCAAGGATGCCGGCACCCTGATCAACAATGCCGATGCCGCCATGTATCTGGCCAAGCAGGGTGGGCGCGATACCGTGCACTGGTTCGATGGCGAAAACGATGCCCGTGCCCGGGCGCGCCCCGGTCTGGACAACGAGTTGCATGCCGCGATCGAGGCAAGCGAACTGCATCTGGTCTATCAACCGCAGTTCGATCTCGGTTCGGGCCGGATCGTGGGTCTGGAAGCGCTCGCACGCTGGAATCATCCGCGGCTGGGGCCGATTTCGCCCGACGAGTTCGTGCCCATGGCGGAATCCCGCGGCTGTATTCGCGCGTTTACCCGTTGGGCATTGACCACGGCCTGTCGTCAGTACCTGAATTGGCGCGATGCCGGGGTGCTGGACAACGACGTCGTGCTGGCGGTCAACGTGTCCTCGCAGCATGCCCGTGACGAGGATTTCCTGCCCATGGTGCGACAAGTCATCGAAACCATGGCCATGCCGGCCGAACTGCTCGAACTCGAATTTACCGAAAACGCGCTCATCCTCGGCCCGGACGATACCAATCCGCTGGTCGAACAACTCAAGCGATTGGGTGTTCAGGTCGTTATAGACGACTTCGGCAAAGGTTATTCCTCCTTGAGCTATCTCACCCGGCTGCCGGTGGATTCACTCAAGATCGACTTGAGCTTTTTGCATGGCGTATCCGACAACAGCCGCGATCGTGCCATGGCGCGGGCGATTATCGCCCTGGGCGCCAGCCTCGGCCTGCGCGTGGTCGCCGAGGGGGTGGAAACCAGCGCCCAGCGGCAGTTCCTCATGGACAACAAGTGCACGTTCGGGCAAGGCTTTTTCTACGCGCCCGGGCTGGCGGTCGCGGACTGTACGCGCCTGCTGCAGCACGCCATGCCGGCGAGCGCTCTCTATCACTAACGACCGTTTTTTCGGCAGGGATGGTGTCGCGTGACGCCGACAGGCAGCGGCGAAACCGATTCGAGTGATCCGTCTGTGGGCGCGGCAGCGCTTACGCTATTGCTCGAACAGATGCCGGATGCGGCGCTATGCCTGCTCGATAGCGCAGGCGTGATCGAACGGTGGCATAGCAGCGCCGAAATGCTGCTCGGCCATATGGCGGCCCAGGTGGAAGGCCAGCGTCTCGAAACCTTATTGCCCGAGGAGCGGCGTTTCGAGGCCGAGTTGCCGCGTGCGTTGTTTGAAGCCAGTGCTCGGGGGCGCGCTCGTTTCGAGGCGGCGTTAATCACCCGAATCGGCCAGCGCCGGCTTTGTACCCTCGATCTGTGCCCGCGTACCGATGGCGATGACGACGTCGTCGGCTTCATCGTGCTGCTGCGCGCAACCGGGCCGCGGGCAGCCACCGATGCGGTCAGCGCGAACGAGAACCTGCTGGCCGCGCATCGGCTCAATCTGACCCGTGCCACCGACGAGCCGGCCTGGATGGGTATCGATCTGGCCGGTCGTATCGCCGGCGTGGGCGAGGGCGCGGCGCGCTGGTTGGACTGTGATGCCGAAGATACCCTCGGTCGCGGTATTGCGCGCTGCGTCGAGCTGCGCGACGGCTCGACCTGGCCCGTGGTGCTGCATCGGGCCGTGCGCTCGACGGCGCCGATCAGTCTGGACGTCACGCCGGTCGGCACCGCGGCGCCGGTACGTACCGCACGCTTGCTGCCCTTGCGTGGCGCGGGCGGTCGATTGAACGGGTTCACCCTGCTTATCGAGGTATTCGATACCCAGCCGGCGCCGGATCCGGATACCATCTCACCGCGGGTACCGTTGGATCGTGCCAGCGACCGGGCCGGCGTACTCGCAGCGGCGCATGACCTGCGCGAACCCCTGCGCAAGATGCAGCACAGCGCACGCCAGCTACAAACCACCGAAGCGCCGCGCATGAGCGAGGACGGCCGCAAGCAGCTCGTGGCACTGCGCTCGGCGGCCGATCGCATGCAGAACATGATCGGCGGCATGCTGCGCCTGGCGCGTATCGACACGGCGCCGGTGGCAACCGAATACCTGGATTTGAATGCGTTGATCGACGATGTGCGCGCCGATCTGGCGCTGCTCATCGAGGAGCACGGCGCCGAGTTCGATATCGAAAGGCTGGGCACGATACGAGGCGAAGGCGCGCAGCTGCGGGCACTATTCCAGAACCTCATCGACAACAGCATTCGCTATCGCCGAGCGGATGTGGCGCCCGTAATCCGTATCCGCGTCGATGCCGACCGGGCCACTGACGATACGACGATCATCCACTACGAAGACAACGCCCGCGGCATCGAGTCCCAGGCGCTGGTCTTCCAGCCGTTTCGACGCGATGCCGACAGCGGCGATAATGGCACCGGTATCGGCCTGTCGTTGTGCCGTCGTATCTGTCGCCGGCACGGCGGCGATCTGCACATCGAGCATACCGATGCCACCGGCACCCGGTTTATCCTGCAGCTCAGGAGCCTGCCCGAAGCCGAGGGTGCTGACCCGGAGTGAGCCCTGGCCGAGTCGCGGCCACGCACCATTTGTTTCGAATTCCACCGAGCACGAGATGTCCACCGCACACGTTGTATCGCCCGCCGACGTTCGCCTGAGCCTGATCGCAGCCATGGATCAGGCCGGTGTGATCGGCGCCGACGGCGGCATGCCCTGGCATATTCCAGACGACCTGCGCTGGTTCAAGCAGCAAACGTTGAACAAGCCCATTCTGATGGGCCGGCGTACCTACGAATCCATCGGTCGCGCGTTGCCCAAGCGTCGCAACCTCGTGCTCACGCGGGATGCCGGTTTTCATGCCCGGGGCGTCGAGCGGGTGGGCGATGTCGAACAGGCCATCGATATCGCCGCCGCCGATGGTGAAGTCGAGCTGATGGTGATCGGCGGGGCCCAGGTCTACGGGCTCACCATCGCGCGGGCCAGCACCCTGCAACTTACGCGGATCGAGGCCCGCTATGACGGCGACACCTGGTTCCCGGCCATCGACTGGGACAGCTGGCAGCTTGTGTACGAACAGCGCGTAGAGGCCAGCGCCGGTACGCCGGCCCATCGCTTCATGACCTGGCAGCGTCGCGAGCAAGTCTAGCCGGCCCGTGCGCGTTCGCGCGCATGTGCTTCAACGATCCCGTGATCCCGTGGTGGTCTAGGGTCTGTCGTAAGCCGCATGGAAGCGCCCCGTTTGATGTACGGCCTTGCCCGCTGCTCGTGTAGCATTGGATAACCGCACGCGTCGGGTCTTGCACGGGCAGGATCGCAGGCGTGAGCGCGGTGTAACCGCCTATAGTGCCGGCCTTAAGGAGATAAGCATGGCAGAAGACCTCAAGTCGCGTTTCGAGCAGGCCCAGAAAGATGTGGAGACGCTGTCGTCGCGGCCCAAGAACGATGATCTGCTCGCGCTTTATGCGCATTACAAGCAGGCCACGGTCGGCGATGTCGAGGGCAAACGCCCGGGCATGACCGATTTCAAGGGCCGCGCCAAATACGACGCCTGGGCCAAACTCAAGGGCATGGATACCGATACCGCCATGCAGGCCTATATCGATAAGGTCAATTCACTGCTCGACGCCGACAGCTGAGGCCGGTTTCAGCTTCAGCCAATCGCCTACGGCGGCCCGCGTCTCGGCCAGCGACATATAGCGGCCGAGCCGGGCC
>DJIE01000257.1:674-11477 GCA_002433465.1 Salinisphaera sp. UBA6602 | reverse complement strand
CCGTACTACATCCTGCCGGTGGTCTTCGGCCTGACCATGTTCCTGCAGCAAAAGCTGACCGCGAACGTGACCATGGATCCGATGCAGCAGCGCATCATGCAGATCATGCCCGTGGGTCTGGCGGTGTTCTTCGCCTTCTTCCCGGCCGGTCTGGTGCTCTACTGGTGCACCAACAACATGCTGTCGATCGCCCAGCAGTGGTATATCTACCGCAAGCTCGATGCCGAAGGCCTGGGGCACAAGGCCGCTAACAGCTGATCGATAAGCGATGACGGGCACGCCCGGCGATACGATCGCCGCGCTGGCCAGCGGCGCGGGCCGCGCGGGCGTGGCGGTGGTTCGTGTTTCCGGACCGAAGGTACCCCAGATCGCCGAGGCCGTGATCGGCGGATTGCCGAGCGCAAGACAGGCCCGTCTCTGCGCCTTTGTCGACGGCGATGGCGTGGCCATCGATCGCGGCGTGGCAGTCTATTTCGCCGCGCCGGCCTCGTTCACCGGCGAGCATGTGCTTGAACTGCAGGGCCATGGCAGCCCCGTGCTGGTCGATATGCTGCTTACGCGGCTGCTCGAGCTGGGCGTACGCCTGGCCGAACCGGGCGAGTTCTCGCGCCGTGCCTTTCTCAACGACAAGCTCAGCCTCGATCAGGCCGAGGCGATCGCCGACGCCATCGAAGCCGGCAGCAGCGCCGCCGCGCGTGCGGCCATGCGGTCTCTGGAGGGGATGTTCTCGCGCGAGATCGACGCGCTGGTTGCGGCCCTCGTCGAGCTGCGGGTGTATACCGAAGGCGCGATAGACTTTCCCGACGAAGACGACGTGGATTTTCTCGGCGACGGCGAGATCGAGCGCCGGCTTGCCGCGATCCAGGAGCGCCTGGCCGAGCTGCGCACCCAGGCGGCCCAAGGCGCAAGCTTGCGCGAAGGTCTGCGGCTGGTCATTCTCGGCTCGCCCAACGTCGGCAAATCCAGCCTGCTGAATCGTCTGGCGCGTCGCGATACCGCTATCGTGACCGATATCGCCGGTACGACCCGCGATGTGCTCCACGAACAGCTGTCCATCGATGGGCTGCCGCTGACCCTTGTGGACACGGCCGGTCTGCGTGAGACGGACGACCCGATCGAAGCCGAAGGCGTACGCCGCGCCAAGGCCGAAATCCGGCATGCGGACCGGGTGCTGCTGGTGATCGACGACCGACACGGCCTGGGGCCCGACGAACAGGCCGTGCTCGCCGAGGTCGACGCACGATGCCCGGTGACGGTTATCGCGAACAAGGTCGATCTCAGCGCGGGCCCTAGCGGCGTGCGCGCTGCGCTTGGCCACGACACGATCGCGGTTTCGGCGACCACCGGTGCCGGCTTCGATGCGTTGGCGGCCCATCTCAAACAGGCCGCCGGGATGAACGACGATGCAACGCCGGCCTTCGTGGCCCGGCGTCGGCATCTGGACGCGCTCGCGAGAGCCGCCGAGGCGCTTCAGATTGGGCACGAGCGGCTCGTAGTCGATGCGGCCGGCGAACTGCTGGCCGAAGAGCTGCGCACGGCACAGAACGCCCTGGGCGAGATCACCGGCACGTTCACCAGCGACGACCTGCTGGGCGCCATCTTTTCGAGCTTCTGTATCGGCAAGTGACCCGTAAGTAGCCGCCCTTATTGAGCTGCGTATCGTGGCAATGCATGCTGCATGCACAATCCCCACGAGCGCCCCCCATGTTCGGCTATCCGCGGCTCATCTATGCCGGCTTTGTTCTACTCACGATTGCACTCGGCGTGGTGCTGGCGCTTTGGTGGCCGATCGGCCTGTGGCCGTGGCTTCTGCTCGTCGCGCTGGTGATTGTTGGCGCGCTGGACCTGCGCTCACGCCATAACGTGCTGCGCAATTTTCCCGTGGTCGGTCACCTGCGCTACATGCTGGAGTTCCTGCGCCCGGAGCTGCGCCAGTACTTCTTCGAGTCCGAAACCAGCGGTCGGCCCTTCAACCGCGAACAGCGCGAAATCGTCTACAAGCGCAGCGCCGGCGCGGGCGATACCTCGCCGTTCGGCACCATGCGCGACTTCGAGGATGCCGGCTTCAATTTCGCACAGCATTCGATGGCGCCCAAGGACGTGGACAAACGCCATGCCCGGCTGATGATCGGCGGCTCGCAGTGTCGCCAGCCCTATGATTCCTCACGCCTGAATATTTCCGCGATGAGCTTCGGCTCGCTATCGGGCAACGCGGTGGCCGCAATGAACCGCGGTGCGGCGCTGGGCAACTTCGCCCAGGACACCGGCGAAGGCGCGATCAGCGACTATCACCGCGAACACGGGGGTGATCTGATCTGGGAGGTGGCATCGGCCTATTTCGGTTGTCGGACCAAGGAGGGTCGCTTCGATGACGCGGAGTTCGCGAAAAAGGCCAATACCGATCAGGTCAAGATGCTCGAGATCAAGATATCCCAGGGCGCCAAGCCCGGTCACGGCGGTCTGCTGCCCGGTTCGAAGGTCACCGAGGAAATCGCCCGCGTGCGCGAGATCGAGGTCGGTAAGGACTGTGCCTCGCCGGCATCTCATCCCGAATTCGATACCCCGCGGGGCCTGCTCGAGTTCGTTGATCGGCTGCGCCAGCTCACCCACGGCAAGCCGGTGGGCTTCAAGCTCTGTCTGGGCCGTCAGGATGAATTCATGGGCATCTGCAAGGCGATGCTCGAAACCGGCATCTACCCCGATTTCATCACCGTCGACGGGGCCGAGGGCGGAACTGGGGCCGCGCCGACCGAGTTCCAGGATTCGCTGGGCACCTTTATCAACGAGGCCCTGCCGTTCGTCGACAACTGCCTGCGGGGCATCGGCCTGCGCGACGAGATCCGCATCATCGCCAGCGGCAAGGTGGTGATGGGCTTCGATATGGTGGTCAAGATCGCCCTCGGTGCCGATATGTGCAACGCCGCCCGGCCGTTCATGTTCTCGGTGGGCTGTATCCAGGCGCGCCGTTGTCATACCGATACCTGCCCGACCGGCGTGGCCACCCAGAATCCGCGTCGCGCGGCGGCTATCGACGTACTGGGCAAATCGTTGGCCGTGCGTAATTTTCACGACGCCACGATCGGTTCGTTTCTGGATATTACCGGCGCCATGGGCTGTTCCACGCCGGATGCGCTCACTCGCTCGCTGATCCATCACCGGCCGGAACACGGCCCGGCGCGTACGTTCGCCGAGGTCCATCCGACCGTCAAAAGCGGCGCGTTTCTCAACGGCGACGTGCCCGAAGGCTATATCAGTGCCTGGGCCCGGGCCAGCGCGGACGCGTTTTAGGGCATGTCGTCATCAAATATGGCGCCATGCCCTAGCGCCATCGCGTAGAACGCCGGCGTACGTACTTGGGCGGATTCTTTGCGCTTTGCGACATCGTTACCGTGTGCCCCCTTTCAAACGCCTGGTCTGGCCGCTTGCGGCTGATTGGGCGGTTTAACCAGGAGTACCGCGATGATCGTACGAGATCATGAAGACGCCGAGAAAACGGCCGTCGACGAAGAAAAGTTCATCAGCCGCCGCTATACGCTGCGCGCCGACGGCATGGGGCATTCGTTTCACGAAACCTATGTCAAGCCCGGCTGTGCGCTGCATATGTGGTACAAAAATCACAAGGAAACAGTGATTTGTATCGAGGGCGAAGGCCAGATCGAGGATCTCACCGAGGGCGGTAAATGGGATCTCAAGCCCGGCGTGCTCTATGCGCTGGACAAACACCAGCAGCATATCCTCTCCAGCGAGAAGGGCATGACTGTGCTGTGCTGCTTCTCGCCGTCACTGGTGGGGCCGGAAGATCACGACGAACAGGGTAGCTATGCCCTGCTCGACGACGACGGCAGCGTGCTGCAGCGCTAGGCGCCTTTGCATCAATCTAGCGTCGGCGGGATGTCAGGCGGCTGCGCAACCGTGAATATCTTCGGCCAGTATTTGCCGGTGAGATAGATACGCCCGCTGTCGGCGTCCCAGGCGATGCCGTTGAGTACGTTGGCCCCGTCTGCCGCGGGGCCGAGTGCCGTACGCAGCGGGCTGGCGTCCAGCCATGCCAGCACGGCCCCGCTGTCCGGGTCGATGCGCGCAATTCGGTCCGAATACCAGATATTGGCCCAGATTTCGCCGTCGACGTATTCCAGCTCGTTGAGCTTGTCCACGGCTCGCCCGCCGTCATGCACATCGATACGACGGACCACGCTGAAGTCGCTCGGTTCGAGCACGCGCAGCGTGGCGCTGCCATCGCTCATGATCAACCGCCGGCCGTCGTAGGTCAGGCCCCAGCCTTCGCCGTCATAGCGGCGCGTGCCGATCTGCTCGAAGCTGTGAATATCGAATACGAACGCGCGGCCCGACCGCCAGGTCAGCCAGAACAGCTGATCGCCCACGCGTGCCAGCCCTTCACCGAAATACCGATCGGGCAGCCGGAGCTCACGTGTCACCGTGTTGCTTGCCGGTTCCACCTGTCTGAGTCGAGACTGGCCGTACTGGCCTGTACTCTCGTACAACGCGTCGTCGTAATACAGCAGGCCCTGGGTGAATGCGGACGTATCGTGCGCAAACTCGGCGCCGATGGCGGCCGTGTGCGTGTCGGCCGGTTGAGCCGAGCAGGCGCACGACAGCAGTACCGCGAGCGTGACCGCCAGAAAGCAAAAAAAACGACGCATTCCCGGATGATATGGCGCACAATTCAATCGCGCCAGCCTGTCTCGGCGATACCGTTGTGCGCTTCGCACAGCGTCTGACATTGATGATTGACCACCGCTAGGGAAGACGCCAAGCATGGCCGAACAAGAACACACCGAACACGATCTCGACTCCAGTCAGAAGCGCGACGCCCGCCGTCGCGAAGCGCCGAGCGCGGCCGTGGTCTATGAAGCCATCCGGCGCGAAGCCGAATCCGAACTCACCCGTCCGTTGCCGGGGCTGGCGTTCTCGGGGCTGGCCGCCGGTCTGTCCATGGGGTTTTCGTTCATCGCCCAGGCCCTGCTCTATAGCTATACGCCGGAATCGGCCTGGCGCCCGATCATCGCCAGTTTCGGGTATTCGATCGGCTTTCTGTTCGTCATTCTCGGCCGCCAGCAGCTGTTTACCGAAAACACGCTCACGCCGGTGCTGGAAGTACTGCGCGTACGCCAGCTCTCGACCGTGCTGCGTACGATGAACCTCTGGGTCATGGTGCTGATCGCGAACATGGTCGGCACCGCGATTTTCGCGTTCATGATGTCGCACTTCGATGTACTCGATCCCAAGATCAACGGTGCCCTGGCATCGATCGCCGCCAAGGAGTACGAAAACGGCTTCGCCACCATGTTCGTGCGTGCCATATTCGCTGGCTGGCTGGTCGCGCTCATGCTCTGGCTGCTGCCGTTTGCCGAAACCGCGCGCGTGGGCGTGATCATTCTCGTGACCTATGTGATCGGCCTGGCCCATTTCCCGCACATCATCGCCGGTTCGGTCGCTGCCCTTTACGGCGTGTTTACCGGCGGGCACGGGTTGATGGAGTTTTTCGGCGTGTTCTTCGTGCCGACCATTCTCGGCAACGTGCTCGGTGGCGTCGCCATGGTGGCCGCGGTGAACTATGCCCAGGTGGCTTATAGCGATTCCGAGCGCGACGACAGCGACGTCGACAAGGGCGATTGACAACCTTCACATCGTTGGCTGGCAAAGTTTTCCCAATACGGTATAGTCAGTTCACCACTCAAACGGAAAATCTGTCATGGCAGAATCCGACGATAAATGGGAAGGCCGCTGGGATCGTGTGAAGGGCAAGGCCCGCGAGCACTTCGGCCGTCTCACCGACGACGAAGTTGAAGAGACCAAGGGCAAACGCCAGAACATGCTGGGCAAGATCCAGGAGAAGTACGGCGAGACCAAGGAAAAAGCCGAAGAGATGCTCAAGGAATTCGAGAGCAAATATCTCTAACGCCATGGCGTTTGAATGGGCCGCCCCACGGGGCGGCCTTTTTTATGCGCGGCGTCGGCTTTTCAGCGGCGAACTAGCCGCCATCGCGACGCAAACGACAGGCCGCGACCAGCGCACGAAACAGCCGGCGCTGTGCGCCCTGGTAGCACAGATACTCCGGATGCCATTGCACGCCGACCACGAAATCCGGGCGTCGTGCTTCGATTGCCTGTACAAAGCCATCGGCGTCGCGGGCGGTGGCCGCGATGCCCTCGCCCAGGGCCAACACTGCCTGGTGATGCAGGCTGTTCACCCGTAGCCGGCGCGCACTGAAAATCGCCGCCAGGCGCGATCGCCGTTTAATGGCGACGGGTTTGCACGACAGTATGTTCACCCGGTTTGAGGTGGCGCGGCGCAGCTTGCTGATATCGCTGTACAGCGTGCCGCCGGCGGCGACGTTGATCAGCTGTGCGCCCCGGCAGATGCCCAGTACCGGTTTGTTGTCGGCCAACGCCTTTTCGATGGCTGCCAGTTCGAAGGCGTCGCGGGCGCGGTCGGCGGTGTTGTCGTAGGCCGCGCTGGCACCGTAGAGATCGGTGGCGATATCGTCACCGCCGCCAATCAGCAGGCCGTCGATGGGTGCGGGCATGGGGTGACGCGGCGTGGCGCGCACCGCGCGCCCGCCGGCCAGGGCGATGGCAAGCCATGCAGCCCACCAGCCCGGCGCCCAGCGGCTGGCCTTGCCGGTGACGGCGATTATGGGGCGAAGGCGCGCCATGGCCGCGCTCAGCGCTGCAGGTACTGTTCGAACACATCACTCCAGCGGCCGAACCAGTCGCCAAACGGCCGGTCCAGGGTATCGCAGTAGTCGGCACAGATCTGTTCGAGACGCTCGGGATCCGCTGCGAGTTCCTCGATTACCAGCCAGTGGTCCCAGGCCGGCCGCAGGTCCCATCCGGGGCGTTCGATTTCGCAGTTGGGCAGGCGATAATGCAGCGTCGGCCGGGCCTTGATCAGCCCGTCGGAAACGGCGTCGCGCACGCGCGGCTCGTCGAGATGGGCGAATACGGGCAGCATGTCGAGCGCGCGGTTACGGCTGGCGTTCTCGGCAAGATAGTCGTCGATAAGCTGATCGCGCGTAGGCGCGTATGCCGGATCGCAGATCTGGCGGACATAGGCCTTCGTGTAAGGCTGGATATACGGAAATACGCGGCGGCTGATATCGATTTCGCTCACCCGCTTGAGCCAATCGAAGGCCACCGCGAAGGCACGCATATAGCCCAGCAGCGTGTCGGTTTCCAGATCGGGCAGTTCCGGGTTCAGGTGCAGGCCGAAGGCGTAGATCGCCGACTGGCTGGTACCGCGGGCGCCGGCTTCGCGCAGGGCCGCGATCAGCGCGTTGACGGCATGCAGTTCGCTGATGGCAATCGGCGGGCCGACAATCTCGAAAGGCACCACCCGCTTGGCGACTGCGCCGAGCATGTCTTCGGATACGCGTTCGATCTCGTCGAGCAGGCCGGGCTGGCTTTCACGCCGACCGCGTTCCTTGAGGAAGGCGTAGTCGAGTTCTAGGGCGAAGTCGCCCAGGGGTGTGTTCGCTACCGTGTATTCGTACGCGCTGTGCGGGCGGATTTCGCCGCCGAGCGTACGCCTTACGATCTCGCTTATCCGCTCGATCGACAGGCCGGTAAACTCAAGTTCCACGCCGACACGGCGTTCACCGTTCGATGCCGTATGGCGGCGTGATGGCAGGCGCAGCGGGGCCTGTGCCGCGGTGGCGTCGATCTTGGTCATTGTATAGTGCAATGCAGCATATTCGAGAAACGCTGAAAGCATGCCATCCATGCTTGAACACGGCCAGTTGTCTCGCCTCGAAATGCGGGCGTAATATCGGTTTCAGACTGAATTTCACCGAGCTACTTCAAGGAGCGCCTTATGGCCCAGGCGAGCCCGCATCCCGAGCACGCCGACGACGTCGAAGACGTCGATCCGCAGGAATCCGCCGAGTGGCGCGACGCGCTCGACGCCGTCATCGAGATCGAGGGGCCGGAGCGGGCCCACTATCTGCTGGAAATGCTCATCGAGCGTTCCCGCCGATCCGGGGCATATATTCCGTATTCGCCCAATACGGCCTATATCAACACCATTCCGCCGCATCTGGAAGAACGCTCGCCGGGCGATCCGGCGATCGAATGGCGCATCCGTTCGATCATCCGCTGGAATGCGATGGCCATGGTCGTACAGGCCAATCGCCACCACGAAGGCGTGGGCGGTCATATCGCCAGCTATGCCTCGGCGGCCACCCTCTACGAAGTGGGCTTCAACCACTTCTGGCATGCGCCCAGCGAAGGTCACGGCGGTGACCTGGTCTATATCCAGGGTCATTCCGCGCCGGGTATCTATGCGCGCTCCTATCTTGAAGGCCGCATTAACGAAGACCAGCTTTACAACTTCCGTGCCGAATCCACCGGCAAGGGCCTGTCGAGCTATCCGCACGCCTGGCTGATGCCCGACTACTGGCAGTTCGCGACCGTGTCGATGGGTATCGGCCCGATCAACGCGATCTACCAGGCCCGGTTCATGCGCTATATGCAGAACCGCGGCATTCAGGACAACGAAGGCCGCCATGTCTGGTGTTTCTGCGGCGACGGCGAAATGGACGAGCCCGAGTCCATGGGCGCGATCGATATCGCCGCCCGTGAAGGCCTGGATAACCTCATCTTCGTGGTCAACTGCAACCTGCAGCGCCTGGATGGCCCGGTCCGCGGCGACTCCAAGATCATCAACGAGCTCGAAGGCGCCTTCCGCGGTGCCGGCTGGAACGTGATCAAGGTGATCTGGGGCGCGCTCTGGGACGGCCTGTTGGCCCAGGACCACGACGGCAAGCTCATCGAACTGATGAACGAAACCGTCGACGGCGAATACCAGGCGTTCAAGGCCAACGGCGGCGACTACACCCGCGAGAACTTCTTCGGCAAGTATCCGGAGCTCAAGGAAATGGTCGCCTCCATGTCGGACGAGGACATTCGCCGCCTCAATCGCGGCGGCCACGATCCGCACAAGGTGTTCGCCGCCTATCACGCGGCGGTGAACCAGAAGAACGGGCGCCCGACCGTGATCCTGGCCAAGACGGTCAAGGGCTACGGCATGGGCGAGGCCGGCGAAGGCCAGAACATCACCCATCAGCAGAAGAAGATGGGCGAGGACGCGCTCAAGGAATTCCGCGACCGCTTCGAGATTCCGGTCGACGACGACAAGATCGCCGATGCGCCCTTCTACAAGCCGGACGAAGACTCCGAAGAGATCCAGTATCTCAAGGCGCGGCGCAAGGAGCTGGGCGGCTATCTGCCCCAGCGGCGTACCGAAGGCGACAAGCTCGAGATTCCCGAGCTGAGCGCTTTCGACAAGCTGCTGCAGGGCTCGGGCGATCGCGAGATGGCCACTACCATGGTGTTCACCCGCATCCTGCAGATCCTCACCCGCGACAAGAACATCAAGGACCGCGTCGTGCCGATCATCCCGGACGAGGCGCGTACCTTCGGCATGGAAGGCATGTTCCGAAGCCTGGGTATCTACTCGCCGGTGGGCCAGCTGTTCGTGCCCGAGGATTCGGACCAGCTCGCCTTCTACAAGGAATCGGTCAAGGGCCAGATCCTCGAAGAAGGCATCACCGAAGCCGGGGCCATGTCATCGTTCATGGCGGCGGCTACGGCCTATTCGAATCACGGCAAGACGATGATCCCGTTCTATGCCTTCTATTCGATGTTCGGCTTCCAGCGCGTGGGCGACTTCTGCTGGGCGGCCGGCGACATGCGTGCCCGCGGTTTCCTGCTGGGCGGCACCGCCGGGCGTACCACGATCAACGGCGAAGGCCTGCAGCATCAGGACGGCCATTCGCACGTGCTGTTCGACTGCGTGCCCAACTGTCGTGCCTATGATCCGACCTTCTCCTACGAGATGGCGGTGATCATGCATCGGGGCCTGGTAGAGATGTTCGAAGAACAGCGCGACGTCTACTACTACCTCACGATGATGAACGAAAACTATGCCCATCCGCCGATGCCGGAAGGCGTGGAAGACGACATCATCGCCGGCATGTATCAGTTCTCGCAGTCGGGCGCGGACAAGGATCTGCAGGTCAATCTGCTCGGCTCGGGCACGATCCTCAACGAAGTGATCGCCGCCGCCGACATGCTCGAAAACGAGTTCGATGTGGGCACCACGGTCTGGAGCGCGCCGAGCTTTACCCAGCTCAAGCGCGACGGCGCTTCGGTGGAGCGCTGGAACATGCTCCACCCGGAAGAAGAACCCAAGCAGAGCTTCGTGGCCAAGAAGTTCGCCGACGCCAAGGGCCCGGCCATTGCCGCCACCGACTATGTCCGTGGCCTGCCGGAAATGATTCGGCCCTATCTGCCGGTCGCCTATCACACGCTGGGCACCGACGGTTATGGCCGCTCGGACACGCGCGAAGCACTACGCGAATTCTTCGAAGTGGACCGGCGCTGGATTACCGTCTGTGCGCTCAAGGCCCTGGCCGACGAAGGCAAGATCGAACGCAAGGTCGTCGGCGAAGCCATCCGTAAATACGGCATCGACCCGGACAAGCCGGAGCCGATCACGCACTGATCGGTTTCGCGGCCGGGCAGGCAGCAACGATAGACACGGCGCAGCGGCTTGGTTCCGCTGCGCCAGCAGCCAAGGAAACGCTTTATGGCGGCGCAGGAAATCAAGGTCCCGGATATCGGCGACTTCGACTCGGTCGAAGTCATCGAGGTACTGGTATCCAAAGGCGACACGATCGAGCAGGAACAGCCGATCATCACCCTCGAATCCGACAAGGCCACGCTTGAGGTGCCTTCCACCATCGCGGGCAAGATCACCGAAATGAAGGTCTCGGAAGGCGA
>DJIE01000257.1:0-398 GCA_002433465.1 Salinisphaera sp. UBA6602 | reverse complement strand
TCCGAAGGCGACGTGATCGCGCTCGTGGAAGCCGCTGAAGAAGGCGATGACGATTCGGATGACGAGGGCGACGACGACGCATCCGATGAAGGCGACGACGAAGCCGATTCTGAAGAAGACGACTCGGACGCGGACGAAGACGACGCCAGCGAAGACGCCGACGAGGACGACGGCGAAGACGCCGGCGGCGAAACCGTTGAGGTGAAAGTCCCCGATATCGGCGATTTCGACTCGGTCGAAGTCATCGAAGTACTGGTGTCCGAAGGCGACGAGGTCGAAGAAGAACAGCCGCTGATCACGCTGGAGTCCGACAAGGCCACGCTGGAAGTGCCCTCGTCCGCGGCCGGCAAGATCACCGAAATGAAGGTTTCGGAAGGCGATACCGTCTCCGAAGGCGA
>DJIE01000207.1 GCA_002433465.1 Salinisphaera sp. UBA6602 | reverse complement strand
CCGCCCGGCATGCGCAGCCGGCACATATAGCTGTCCTGATTGGGCGCGACATAGAACATGCCGCGGCCCTTCATGAGGAACACGTCGTCGCCTTTCGGGTATTCCCCGGCGTTGGCCAGCGACACCATCTCGTTCCACATGTCGTTGGGGTTGAGATCGGCCTTGGCCTGTTCCTGGCTGGTCAGCTCGCCCCCCATCGCCTGCGCACGAATACGCGCCTGGGAATGGAAGTCATCCGGGCGCAGGCGTTTACCCGCGGTCAGCCCGGTCATACCCGGCACGCCCCGGGCAATATGCAGCCCGGCGGTCACGCCCTTGAGATAGCGCTGCTGTTCGTCGTCGAAACTTTGGTCGGTCATATCGAACTCCGGCTCTCGATCCGGCTTTGAGTCGTAAACGGAAGCGATCCGCACTGTGTGAATGGTGTTGTCGCGCCCAACGGCTGTGCTTGCCCTGCGTGCATCTGCGCTAACCGGCAAGCGTGCGTGTCGGTGCTATTCATCTGCCTGGGCCTCGGCGATGAGCGACGCGATTTCGGGCTTGCAGGACCCACAGTTGGTGCCGGCATCGAGTGCCTTGCCCACGGCCGCCACCGAGTCCAGGCCCTGCTCGTCGATCGCACGTAGGATCGTGTTGCGCCCGACGCCGAAGCAGGAACACACCTGCGGACCCGGATCGGCGCCCGGGTCGGCCGGGCGGCCGGCCAGCAGACCGATACGCTCGGCCTCGTCGACGGGTTCGCCGGTGAACAGCCCGGCCAGCCAGCTGCGCTCTGGCAGCGCCGCGGGTTCGGGGGCGACGAATACACAGGCATCGATATGGCCGGCGTCCATATGCGCGGCGCGATAGCGCCCGGCTGCCGGGTCGGCGGCTTCCAGCCAGTCGGTGGTGCGCCGGTCGATGCCGATCCAGCGACGGGCCTTGCCCGCCAGGTCCTCGGGCGCCTGCAGGCCGGCGATTTCGTAGCGATAGAAACGCTCGCCGGGTATCTTCACCCAGTAGTCGATATCGGACTCGCCGGCCAGCCGTAACGGTCGGCTGGCGAGGATGAAGCCATGCCAGGCCGCATCGAAGGGCGCGATCGCAGCCGGCGTGTGCTTGAACTCCGGCTCGCCGGAAATCGGGCAGACCGCCGGATTGGCGAGCGCGCCGACGCGTGCACGGGCAGCAAACTGATCGTTCCAGTGCATGGGCACGAACAGCGTGCCTTCGCGCTGCCCGTCGGTGACGATCACGCGCACATGCGCTTCGCCCAGCGCGGTCGATACGGTCGCGATGGCGCCGTCGATCACGCCGTAGCGTTCGGCATCGCTCGGATGCACTTCGACGAACGGCTCGGGGATATGGGCCGACAAACGCGCAGACTTGGCGGTCCGCGTCATCGTGTGCCAGTGATCGCGTATCCGCCCGGTATTGAGTGCCAACGGGTGTTGATCACTCACCGCGTTGGCCGGTCCGCGCGGCGTGACCGCCACCAGATGGGCCCTGCCGTCGCTCGTCGGGTAGACGCCGTCGACAAACAGACGCCGACTGTCTTGCGGTGCCGGCATGGCCCCGACCGCACGAAACGGTTTGTCGGCACGAACAGGCCAACGAAGCGGCTCGAGTCGGTCGTACGCCTGATCGGTGAGTTCAGCCAGCCCTTCGAGATTGAGCACACGCTCGCCGTCGTTCTCGAAGGCGGTGAGTGCGGCATGCTCGCGAAATATCGACGCGGCGCTGTCGAAGCCGAAACCTTCGCCAAAGCCCATCCGGCGGGCGACGTCGCAGATGATGTCCCAGTCGGCACGCGTATCGCCCGGCATCGGCAGGAACGAACGCTGGCGCGAGATGATGCGTTCGGAGTTGGTCACCGTGCCGCTTTTCTCGGCCCAGGCCGCGGCCGGCAGCAGCACATGGGCACGGTTGACCGTATCGGTATGGCGCATGCAGTCCGACACGGCCACGAATTCGCAGGCTTCGAGCGCGCGCCGGGCGCGATCGGCATGCGGCAGGCTCACCAGCGGGTTGGTCGCCATGATCCAGACCGCCTTGATCTCGCCGCGCTCGATCGCCTCGAACAGCTCGACGGCCTTGAGCCCCGGCTCGCTCGCGATCGCCGGCGAATTCCAGAAACGCTGCACCCGCTCTGCCGCATCGAAGCCCATATGCGCGGCCAGGGTGCTCGACAGTCCGCCCACCTCACGCCCACCCATGGCATTAGGCTGGCCGGTGATCGAGAACGGGCAGGCACCCGGCTTGCCGATACGGTCGGTCAGCAGATGGCAATTGAGAATGGCGTTGACCTTGTCGGTGCCCGCCGAGGATTGATTCACCCCCTGGGAAAACACCGTCACCGTGCGCTCGGTATTGGCGAACAGCTCGAAAAAGGCGGCGACGGCGTCACGAGCCAGGCCGCAGGCCTCGGCCACGGCGTCGATATCGCCGATCTTGCGCGCCTCGGCGACGGCGTCCTGCGTGCCGGGTAGATCGCTGGTCACACCGTGCTCGGCCAGATAGGCCAGCAGGCCGTTGAACAGATGCACGTCCGTACCCGGCGCCAGCGGCAGATGCAGATCGGCGCCTTCGGCGGTGGCCGTACGGCGCGGGTCTATCACGACGAGTTTCTTGTTCGCATCGTTTTCCTGTGCCGCGACGATGCGCTGATAAACCACCGGATGACACCAGGCCGTGTTCGAGCCGACCAGCACCACCAGATCGGCGAGCTCCAGATCCTCGTAGCAGCCCGGCACCACGTCCTCGCCGAAGGCCCGCTTGTGACCGGCCACCGCCGACGACATGCACAGGCGCGAGTTGGTATCGATATTCGCCGAGCCGATATAGCCCTTCATCAGCTTGTTGGCGACGTAGTAGTCCTCGGTCAGCAGCTGACCGGATACATAGAACGCCACCGCCTCGGGGCCGTGCTCGGCGATGATCTCGCCAAAGCGTGAGGCAACCTCGTCCAACGCCTCGTCCCAGCTGGCCCGGCGGCCGTCCACCATGGGATACAGCAGCCGATCACTCAGGCCTACGGTATCGGCCAGGGCCGTGCCCTTGGAGCACAGCCGGCCCTGATTGGAAGGATGCCTCTCGTCGCCGGCCACGCGCACGGCGTCGTTCTCGAGCACGGCGTTGACGCCGCAGCCGACGCCGCAGTAGGGACAGGTCGTGCGAGTGGTCGTCGTTTCCATCACGCCGCCTCCGCCTCGTTTGCAAGCTCAGGGGGCATATAGGCCTGGCCGAACAGCAGCAGATCGCGAACGTTGGATATGTCCACGCCTTCGCGCATGAGCTTGAAATACCAGCCGCCGTCGCGGGTATCGCCATAGAGCACCACGCCCACGATGCGGTCCTCGCGCAGCACGACGCGCTTGTACACGCCCCGGCGGACGTCCGAGAACACCAGCGCTTCGCTCCCCTCACCGTCGGAAAAATCGCCGGCCGAATAAACGTCGATGCCGGTGACCTTGAGCTGGGTCGCGGTGACCGAGCCTTCATAATGGGTATGGCCCCGATGGGCCAGATGATTGGCACAGACCTCGGCCTGGTCCCACAACGGCGCCACCAGGCCATACACGGCGTGGCGATGCTCGACGCATTCGCCCACGGCATAAATGCGCGGATCATAGGTTTGCATGGTGTCGTTGACGACCACGCCCTTTTCACAGTGCAGGCCGGCCTTGTCGGCCAGTTCCACGTTGGGCCGGATGCCCACTGCCATGACCACGAGATCGGCCTTGATCTCGGAGTCGTCGGCGTCGTCGAAACGCAGGCCGATCACCCGGTCTTCGTCATCGCCGAGGATGGCCGCGGTCTTCGCGCCCATACGAAACGACAGCCCGCGCTGGGCCAGGGAATGCTGCAGCAGATCGGCGGCGATCGGGTCGAGCTGGCGTTCCATGAGCGTTTCCATCAGATGCACGATGGTTACCTCCATGCCCCGCTTGTGCAGGCCATAGGCCGCTTCCAGGCCGAGCAGGCCACCGCCGATGACTACCGCCTTGCCGCCGTTCTTGCTGGCTTCGACCATGCGCTCGACGTCGCCGATAGCACGGAAGCTGATCACGCCGTCGAGCGTATGCCCCGGCACCGGCAGCATGAACGGCGTGGAACCCGTAGCCAGCAGCAGCCGGTCGTAGCCGGTTTCGCGTCCCGATTCGGAAATGACCATGCGCCGGCGCCGATCAATAGCCGTAACCGCTTCACCCGTATGCAGCACGATGTCGTTGTCGACATACCAGCTGCGGTCGTGGGTTTCGATTTCGGCAAAATCCTTGTCCCCGGCCAGCACCGGCGAGAGCATGATGCGGTTATAGCTTGGATGCGGCTCGGCGCCGAACACGGTGATGTTGTAGCGCTCCGGCGCGGCTTCCAGCAGCTCCTCGATCACGCGCACACCGGCCATGCCGTTGCCGATGACCACCAGATCGAGTTTGGGCTGAGTCGTATTGTCGCTCACGAAACTGCTCCTACGCCGGTTCCGGCGAATCGCTGCCACGGGCCTTGATCGGGTCATCGCCGGCCGAGGCGGTATCGAAGGCGGCTTTTTCTTCGGCCAGCACCTCGGCCGAGAAACGCACGAAAAACGCGAAGAACGAACACACCAACACGGCACAGCCGAGAATCAGCAACCCCTGCCCGTAAGACAGCGATTCGCTCTTGAACAGAAAACCGGCCAGCACCGCGCCGGCGTTCCCGCCCGCCCCGACGATGCCGTTCACCCCGCCCAGCGCTTTCTTGTTCATGAACGGCACAAGGCCGAAGGTCGCGCCTTCCGACATCTGCACGAACAGGCTGAACACGATCATGGTCGCGATGGCGGCAGGCAGCACTTCCATCTGCGAAAACGCGATCAGGGCAATGCCTTCGATGAACATGGCCGCGAACAGGAAACGCACGCGCCCGTTCAAGCCCATATAGCGCGCGGACAGATCCGAGAAAAAGCCGCCCATGGTGCGTGCAAAGATATTCATCAGACCGAACAGGCCGGCGATCAGCCCGGCGGTCTTGAGATCGACCTCGAAGTTGTCGAAGAAATAGATCGCGGCGACGTTGTTGATGGTCAGCTCAACGCCAAAGCAGCCGGCATAGACCACGAACAAGGCCCAGACACGATAGTCCTTGGCGGCATTGCGAAAGCTCGACCAGCCGCTGTTTTCGTTCTTGGCCTCGGGAATCTTGCCGGCAGCCCGCAGATCGGCATAGTTGCCATCCGGGGCGTCCTGGGTGAACTTCCAGTAGGCAATGCCCAGCAAGAACAGAATGATGCCCGGCACGACCATGGCCAGGCGCCAGCCCAGCGTCTCGCTGATGCCCAGCGAAACGATGGCGGCAAAGATCAGCGGCATGACGATCTGGGTGGTGCCGCCGCCGAGATTGCCCCAGCCGGCCGTGGTGGCATTTGCCGTGCCCACGATATTGGGCGCGAACATCACCGACGTGTGGTACTGGGTGATCACGAACGCCGCGCCGATGGCACCGATACACAGGCGCGCAAGCAGAAAGGTCTCGAAGCTGTTGGCAAAACCGATACACATCACCGGTATCGAACCGAGAATGAGCAGCGACGAGTAGGTCTTGCGCGGGCCGAACTTGTCGCACAGCGGGCCGATGAGCAGCCGCACCAGCACGGTGATCGCAACCGAGGCGATGATGGTCGAGCCGACCTGCGACTTGTCGAGGCTCAAATCCTCCCGCACCACGGCCATGAGCGGCGCGATGCCGAACCAGCCGAAAAAGCACAGATGAAAGGCCAGCCAGCTCATATGGAAGGCACGCATCTGTACCGATTTGAAATCGAACAGGCGAATGCGGGTCGCTTTATTGGCAAGTTCCATGGTTCAGGCGCTCCTGCAGATAAATTCGGTAACCAGAGACAATGATTCGGGCCCGCGCATCAGCACGTGACGGTGCCGCCACGGGCGCCCACCACCGGCGCATCGAGCATGGCGTTGACCGTTTCGAGGCGGCGATAGAGCGCCGGGCCGAGCCGTGCGCGATCCGGCGCGAGATAGGCCATGACGTTGCTCGGGTCGAAGATGGCGCCGTCGAGGAAACGATCGGCCGCCATGGCGATTGATCGGCCGTCGACCGCCGCCAGCGACCACGGTCCGTCGTGGACGCCCTCGGTCTTGTGATCGGCGCCCGGGCAGGCCACGCCGAGCGGCTCGACCGCGGCGCGATAGATATCCGGGCGATAAACATGGTCGGCGGTCGCGGCGATATCGATCGCCTCGCCGATCTGGCCCCAGCGCAGCATCTGGGCGATGAACCACATCGCATGCGAGCGCCAGGCGAAGGTGGCCGCATGACGATGAAAGACGTTGAAGTAAGGCGCCGGCCGCGGGGCCGCACCGGGCTGGTAGCAAAAGCGCCCACACAGCGTGCGCCGTACGACCTCGGCCGGCGCATCCACGTAGCGGGGCGCGGCAATCGTATCGGCCGCGAACTCGCGGTTTTCCTGGCTATCGAGCCAGGCGGCGGTTCGAACGATCGCCCGCACCAGCGCCCGGTGAGTGCGCGGATAAGCCTCGGCCCATTCGCGGGTCACCCCCAGCACTTTCTCGGGGGCGTTGTTCCATATTTCGTAGCCGGTGATCAGCGCCCGGCCCAGCCCGGCGCGCACCGCCATCTGGTTCCACGGCTCGCCGACGCAATAACCTGCCAGACGCCCTGCCTCCAGGTTGGCCACCATGCGCGCCGGCGGCACGACCACCAGCCGCACATCGCGATCGGGGTCGATACCGGCCGCGGCGAGCCAGTAGCGCAGCTGATAGTTGTGGGCCGAGGTCGGATGCACCATGCCGAAGGTCAGCGGCGCAAGACCGGCTTCGCGATCGGCTTCGATAACCTTGCGTAGCGCCTGGGCGCTGCAGGGGCGCGCGGCAGCCGCCTGCGGGTCGAGTTCGACCATACGCTCGTAGAGCGCTTTGGATACGGTGATGGCGTTGCCGTTGAGGCCCAGCGATACCGCCGTGACCATTGCATGCGGTGCCGCGCCCACGCCCAGGGTGGACGCAATCGGCATGCCGGCCAGCATCTGGGCGCCGTCGAGCAGCCCGAGCGCGACCTTGTCGCGAATCGCCGCCCAGGAAGATTCGCGCGAAAGCGTCACATCCAGACCTTCGGCAGCGAAAAAACCGGCCGCGCGTGCCATGACCAGCGGCGCACAGTCGTTGAGGGCGATGAACCCCAGTTTCAGACGCGGACGCTCCACGGCCGGGTCGACCGCATGGGGCCTGCGTCCAAACGTTGCTTCGTGCCAGGTCGTCATCGCATCGCTTCCTGTGTTGCTACCGCGCCAGGGCGGGTTCCGTCCACAAAAAAAGCCCGGCCGCCCACCGGTGTGATTCACCAGGGGCGTTGCCGGACTTCGTTGTCCTGATCGGGTTGTGTCGTGCGCCGCCCCGCCGTCGGCCTGTGGCCGTCACGATCGGCGAGTTGATCGCACTCGGTTATTGTTTAGCCAGAACCGTGCCAGCCCTCCATCCGACGATGAATATTTCGGCCAAACATGCACTTACGCGCGATCGACTCTCCTCACGGCAGCGCGGGCGCGCGCTCGACGCCATTGCTGCGTCGCTGCAGTGCAGCATTGCACTTAATTCGTGCAGGTCGCTATTCATTGGCCGCAAGAACCATGAGCTGACGCGCGATTTCCGGCAGCGGCAGGCCACGGTCCATCGCCGTCTTGCGAAGCCGCGTGTACGCCTGTTTTTCGCTGATCGCACTGCGTTCCATGAGCAGGCACTTGGCCCGATTGATCGCCTGCCGATCGGCGAGCGTTTCCCGCGTTTCGGCCAGTTCGCGCTTGAGCGACTCCATCTGCTGGTACTGGCGCATCGCCACATCCACGAGCGAACGCACCAGCGCGGGGGAGAGCCCTTCCATCACGTACGCGCTGATGCCGGCCTCGGAGGCCTGGGCCATCAGCTGGCGGTCGTCTTTCGAAGACAACATCAACAAGGGTTTGGGATAGCGCTCCCCGAGGATCGCCAGGTCTTCGAGCACGTCGCGCGACGGCGAGTCGGCACCCACCACGATGGCATCCGGCGCAAGTCGATCGACGGCGCCATACAGGTCCACGTCCTCGTCGAGCACATCGACGACCTCGAACCCGGCCTGCTCGATCACGGCCCGAAGCGCCGCCAACCGGGCGGAATGACGATCTACGAGCAACACACGCATGTCCGTGCCTCATGGAAGATCTACATCCTCAGTGGAGCAACAAACGTGCCATGGGCCGAGCGCGAATCGCATCGGTTACATCGGCCCGCCGACGACAACGCATTGCTGTGGCGGCGGGATACTAGCGCAACGGCAATGGGCTTCGCCAACAAACGTAATAAGCTCGGCAAGCGACCGGGGCGGCCGCTGATCGGCAAACGCGCAGTCCGACCCGCGCGATCAGAACGGCTCAAGCGTGCTTCGGCTGGCGCCCCCCGCTTCGGAGCCCGTGGCGCTGCGCGCCCCGGTTCTCGCGAGCGGTGCTCGCTCGTCGAACCGAGGGGGTCGAACCAGGGCCTCTCCCCCAGCCAGCACCCAAAAAAAAGCCCGCCATAAGGCGGGCTTTGGGTGCTGGCTGGGGGAGAGGGATTCGAACCCCCGTTGGCGGAGTCAGAGTCCGCAGTCCTACCACTAGACGATCCCCCATCAACCATTTTCAAATGACCGCCGGGATAGGCAGCGACCACCTGATGCCAAACGCGTTTAGCGCTTGGAGTACTGCGGCGACTTACGCGCCTTGTGCAGACCGATCTTCTTACGTTCGACCTTACGTGCGTCGCGGGTCATGTAGCCTGCGGCACGCAGCGGCGCACGCATCATTTCATCATACTGAACCAGCGCACGGGACAGACCATGACGAATCGCGCCGGCCTGACCGTTGGGGCCGCCACCGGCGACGGTCACGTTGATGTCGAAACGATCGCTTGAATCGGTCGCTTCCAGCGCCTGGCGCACGATCATGCGCGAAGTCGGACGGCCGAAGTATTCGTCCAGCGACTTCTTGTTGACCGTGATCTGGCCACTACCCGGCTTGATGAAAACGCGGGCGGTCGCGGTCTTGCGACGGCCGGTACCGTAGGCTTGTTCGGTTGCCATTGACTAAATCTCCAGCGTCTGCGGCTGCTGTGCGGTATGCGGATGCTCGGCGCCCGGATAGACGCGCAGCTTGCGGGCCATCTGACGGCCCAGCGGATTCTTCGGCAGCATGCCCTTGACGGCGTGCTCGATGACGCGCTCCGGGTGTGCGGCCAGCTGGTCTTCGAGCGTGATCGACTTCAGGTTGCCGACATAACCGGTAAACCGGTAGTAGATCTTCTGCTGCGGCTTCTTGCCGGTGACCTTAATCTTGGACGCGTTCACGACCACGATATGATCGCCCACATCCATATGCGGGGTGTATTCCGGCTTGTGCTTGCCGCGCAGGCGCGTGGCGACTTCCGAAGCCAGACGACCGAGCGTCTTGCCGTCGGCATCGACGACATACCAGTCACCGGGGACTTCGTCTTTCTTTGCAGAAAACGTCTTCATTGCACTGTATCCTGAACCAACGCGATTAGGCAGCCGGGCGGCTGCGAAAGCGCGCAATTCTATCGGGGGTACACGGGTTTTGCAACGCCCGTTGCGGGCTATTTGCGACGACGCTCAGGGACGCGCTGCCAGTATGGCGTCAAGATCGCTGCGCTGGCTGCGTGGTCGGCGTTTCGGATAACCATACCACAGCAGGCCCACGCAGTATTCGCGCGCGCTGTCGATGTCCATAATCCGCGCGAGATCCGGATGGCGCGTGGCTTCGCCGCTGATCCACTTGCTGCCCAGCCCCGCGCTGTGCAGGTACAGCGACATGTTCTGTATCGCGCAGGCGCAGGCTGCATAGTCTTCCTGCGCGACAATCGGGTCGTCATCGATCACACAGGTGATCGCGAGCCAACCCGGCACCGCCTGCCAGCGCTCGCGCTTGGCCGCCGCCACTTCGTCGCCCTTGCGCTCGGCCACCAGGCGCGTGTTGAGATCGACGATCGCGCTCTGGGTATCGGGCCCGAGGGTATAGAACCGCCAGGGCTGGGTCAGATGATGGTTGGGCGCCCACCGCGCAAGTTCGACCGCCTCGCGAATGATCGCGGGGTCGGGCATCTCGTCGGTGAACTGATCCACGGTACGCCGGCCGCGGATGAAGTCGGCTGCATCCGCAGGCGTTATGGGGCTGGCCTTGAGAATACTGCGATCGGTCATTTGGGATGCTTTGTAGGCGAAGCGATGCCGGCCACTCTAATCGGCAAGTTTTTCATTCGCAGTGGCAACGCGAAGAAGAATCAGGTTGGACAGCTCTTCGTGCATCGCGGTCAGCAATTCCCGCTGCTCCTGCTCGGCCGCGAGGCGTTCGGTGTTGTCGAAGCTGTAGCTGCGGCTCACCGACAGCTTTTCGTTTTGCAGCTGAGTGGCATCGTTGACCGTGTAATCGAATACGACGGTGGTGGTGAGTTCGTATTCGGCCACCTGGCCATCGACGGGGCTGACCGAAATGATGCGCTGGCGGTTTTCGATGTCACGAATCGCAAGCCTGGCCGGCGCCCCGCTGTCGCCCAGCACATGCCGTTCGCGCAGTCGCTGACGCAGCGTTTCCACCAGCGGCGGATCGCCGACCTGGTAATCGTCGCTGTAGCTGACGTACATGCGATCGACGCCCTCCGGCAGCGGCGAGGCGCCCATCAGATGAAAACCGCAGCCGGCCAGGGACAGCGTGACGACCAGAATCGCCGCCAGGCTGCCAAGGCGGTGGCGGATAGATGAACGCGCGCCGGCACGTCGCGCGGGCAAACCAGCAGATATCGATTTCATGAGGCGATCTATACCACGAGATTGACGAGTTTGCCCGGCACGACGATGGTCTTCTTGATCGGCGCGCCGTCGATGAAACGCAGTACGTTGGCTTCGGACTGGGCCATTTCGGCCACCGTATCGCGATCGGCGTCCGCCGGCACGTCGATCTTGGCGCGTACCTTGCCGTTGACCTGGACCACCAGGGTGAGCGTATCGCGGGAAAGCGCTGAGTCGTCGGCCTGCGGCCAGGCCACGTCGAGCAGCAGATCGTCATGGCCCAGCTCGCGCCACAGCGCATCGCAGACGTGCGGGATGATCGGCGCGAGCATCTTGACCACTGCTTCCAGCGCTTCCTGGCGTACTGCCTGGCTATCGGCCTGCGCGCCGTCGAGTTTGCCGAGCGCGTTGCAGAGCTCCATGACCGCAGCGATCGCCGTGTTGAAGGTCGTACGCCGACCGATGTCGTCGCCCACCTTGGCAATCGTTTCGTGCAGCTTGCGCCGCAGCTCGCCGGCCTCGCCGTCGGCGCTCTTGGCCGGGGCCACGATGCCGGCTTCGACATGGTCGGCCACCAGACGCCAGAGCCGTTTGATGAAGCGGTTGGCCCCTTCCACGCCGGCATCCGACCATTCCAGCGACTGGTCCGGCGGCGCGGCAAACATGGAAAACAGGCGCACCGTATCCGCGCCGTAGCTTTCGATAAGCGCCTGCGGATCGACCGTATTGCCCTTGGACTTGGACATCTTCGCCCCGTCCTTGAGCACCATGCCCTGGGTCAACAGCCGCTTGAACGGCTCACCGGCGTCGGTGAGCCCCTCGTCGCGCATCACCTTCTGGAAGAAACGGGCATACAGCAGATGCAAGATCGCGTGCTCGATACCGCCGATGTACTGATCGACCGGCAGCCAGTAGTTGGCCCGGTCGTCGAGCATGGAATCCGCGTCCGGGCAGGCAAAACGCGCGAAATACCAGGACGACTCCATGAAGGTGTCGAAGGTGTCGGTTTCGCGCCGGGCGGCCTTGCCGCACTGTGGGCAATCGACGTTCACGAACTCGGGCATGTCCGGCAACGGCGAGCCCGCGCCTTCGGGGGTGACGTCCTCGGGCAACACCACCGGCAGATCCTGTTCCGGCACCGGCACGGCGCCGCAATCGTCGCAGTGGATGATCGGGATCGGCGCGCCCCAGTAGCGCTGGCGGCTCAGACCCCAGTCGCGCAGGCGGTACTGGGTCTTGCGACGGGCGATACCCCGGGCCTCCAGCCGGTCGGCAATATCGTTGAAGGCGCTGTCGAAGTCCTTGCCGTCGTCCTCGCCGGAATTGATGAGCACGCCTTTTTCGGTGCTTGCGGCTGCGCTGATGTCGGGGGCACTGCCGTCGGCGCGCGCGACCACGGGCACGATCGGCAGGTCGTAGGCGGTGGCGAACTCCCAGTCGCGCTGGTCGTGCGCAGGCACGCTCATCACCGCGCCGGTGCCATAGCCCATCAGCACGAAATTGGCGGCAAAGATCGGCATCCGCTCGCCGGTGAGCGGATGCGTCGCTTCGCTGGGCAGGCGATACCCTTTCTTGTCGCGTGTTTCCAGGCTGGCCTCGGCGGTGCCGGCCTTGCGACAGTCTTCACAGAAGGCGGCCAGTTCGGCGTCGTGCGCGGCGGCGGCCGCAACCAGCGGGTGATCGGCGGCGACGGCCATGTAGGTCGCGCCGTGCAGCGTATCCGGTCGCGTGGTGTAGACGGTCAGCGGCTCGTCGTGGCCGACCACTTCGAAATCGATTTCCAGACCGGTAGACCGCCCGATCCAGTTCGCCTGCATGGTCTTGACCGCTTCCGGCCAGCCGTCCAGCGCGTCGAGATCGTCCAGCAGTTCGTCGGCATAGTCGGTGATTCGCGCAAACCACTGCGGGATGGCGCGCTGCTCGACGATCGCGCCCGAACGCCAGCCGCGGCCATCCACCACCTGTTCGTTGGCGAGCACGGTCTGATCGACGGGATCCCAGTTGACGATCGATTCCTTGCGATACACCAGCCCTTTTTCGAACAGCTTGGTGAACAGCCACTGTTCCCAGCGGTAATAGCTCGGGTCGCAGGTGGCGATTTCGCGCGACCAGTCGTAGGCAAAACCCAGCTGCGCGAGCTGTTCGCGCATTGCAGCGATGTTTTCGCG
>DJIE01000027.1:19694-19965 GCA_002433465.1 Salinisphaera sp. UBA6602 | reverse complement strand
GCGGTCGAGCAGCACGAAGGTATGGGTCTGTTGGTCGTGGATCGGTTTGTTCCATGCGGCCGGAGCGCCGCTGTTGGGGTCGGCCGGGCCCGCGGGAATCACCGACTCCAGAGCGGCCTTGCCGTCGCCGTCGGCCTGCGCCCATGCCGACGTATTCACGCCCGACAGCAGGGCGCAGCACAGGAGCGTGAGTGCTTGGTTATGCATCGGCGCCTCCGGCCCGGTCGCTCACGCGCACAACGCGAAACATGCCCATTTCCATGTGGTAGAG
>DJIE01000027.1:19225-19376 GCA_002433465.1 Salinisphaera sp. UBA6602 | reverse complement strand
GTGGTAGAGCAGGTGGCAATGAAACGCCCAGCGGCCCGGCTCGTCGGCGGTGACGAGTAGCGAGGCACGCGAGGCCGGCAATACGCTCAGCGTGTGTTTGAAGGGCAGCCGGTCGCCCTGGCCGTTTTCCAGCTCCATGAACATGCCGTGC
>DJIE01000027.1:17495-18890 GCA_002433465.1 Salinisphaera sp. UBA6602 | reverse complement strand
TGCTCCATCATGGTGTCGTTGACCAGGATCAGGCGGATGCGCTCGCCGTAGGGGAACTCGATCGGCGTCGAATCGGAATATTTCACGCCGTCGAAGGACCACATGTAGCGGTCCATATTGCCCGTGAGATGAATTTCGATGGTGCGTGATGGCTCGCGGCGATCCTGCATGGGCCGTACGTTGCGCAACTGGCTGTAGGTAAGCACGCGATGATCGACGTGCTCGAGGCCGGTGCCCCGTTCGGCCAGCCGGTCGCGCTGCACGGTGGCGACATTGATATTGCCCGCGCCGTGCATGTCGGGCCCGTGTTCGGCGACGACCGGTCCCGCCTGTTCCATCATCGCGCCGGTGCCCGTATTTTCGGCGTTTGGCCCACTGCCGCGGGTCATCTTGCTCATGTCGTGGTCCATGCCCGCCGTTGTCGTGCCGTCGGTGGCGTGACCCTGATGGCGTGTATGGTCCATGCCGGCCATGCCGTGGTTCTCTTGCGCGGCCGGCATGCCCGGCATCGAGTCATGGTTCATGCCCTGGCTCATCGCGTCGCCGTGCTGGTCGTGGCCCATCTTCATGTGGCCCGTATCCATATCGCCCATGGCCATGCCCATGTCCATCATCGTGCGCTGTGGCTGTTCGCGCAGCGCGGGCACGGGGGCGGCCATGCCCACGCGCGGCGCGAGGGTGCCGCGGGCATAACCGCTGCGGTCCATGCTTTCGGCCATGACCGTATAAGCCTGGTCGGCGGTGGGTTCGACGACCACATCAAACGTTTCGGCGACGCCGATCTGGAATTCGTCGGTCTCGACCGGTTCGACTTCCTTGCCGTCGGCGGCGACCACGGTCATCGGCAGGCCCGGCACGCGCACGTTGAAATAGGTCATGGCCGAGGCGTTGATCACCCGCAGGCGGATACGCTCGCCCGGCGTGAACAGCCCCGTCCAGTTGGCCTCGGGGTGCAGGCCGTTCATGAGATAGGTGTAGGTATGGCCCGTCACGTCGGCGATATCGCGGGCGCTCATGCGCATTTCGCCCCAGGCCAGACGGTCTCTTAGGGTGCTGGCGACTCCGGCGGTACGAAAATCCTCGGCCAGATCGCCCAGGGTGCGCTCGCTGAAGTTGTAGTAGTCGCTCATCTTCTTGAGTCGGGCGACGATGCGGTGCGGGTCCTCGAAGGTCCAGTCGTTGAGCACGATGACGTACTCACGGTCGGCGTCGATGCCGTCGTCGTCGGCCGGATGAATCACGATGGGGCCGATCTGGCCGCTTTGTTCCTGCAACCCCGAATGGCTGTGATACCAGTAGGTGCCCGACTGGACGATCGGGAACTCGTAGGTGAAGGTCGATCGCGACTTGATGCCCGGAAAGCTGATCCCCGGCACGCCGTCCATCTGGAACGGC
>DJIE01000027.1:16955-17279 GCA_002433465.1 Salinisphaera sp. UBA6602 | reverse complement strand
GGCTGTGATACCAGTAGGTGCCCGCCTGCCGGACCGGGAAATCGACTTCGAAGCGCTCGCCCGCGGCGATCCCCGGGAAGGCCACACCGGGCACGCCGTCCATCTGAAACGGCAGCAAGAGGCCGTGCCAGTGCATCGAGGTCGGTTCATCCAGATGGTTATGCACCCGCAAACGGGCGTTACGGCCTTCCCAGAGTTCCAGGATCGGGCCGGGCGTACTGTGGTTGATGGTCAGCGCCGAGGCCCGGCCGCCGGCGATATCGATGCGCTCGCGACGCACGTGCAGATCCATGGCGACATCCCGGGGCGCCCCGCCTGCGACCC
>DJIE01000027.1:0-16635 GCA_002433465.1 Salinisphaera sp. UBA6602 | reverse complement strand
CCCGGGCCGCGGGGGCGCTCGGCTGTTGTCGTGCGTCGGCGCCCCTGTCCCGGGCATAGGCCGGCAACAGGGCGTTGAAGCCGGCCAGCAGGCCGCTCGCACCCATGGCGCGCAACAGGCGGCGGCGGTCGCTATCCGTGGTTCGTTGCCCCATGAGTCCTCCCGAATTCGAAACCCGGCGCCGGATTCGGCGCGGGTCTAGAGGCGCGCATAGACATCGCCCTGCAAGGTACGCACGACGAAGGTCTGCGTTTTCTCGCCCGGCATGCCGGGGGTGCCGATCGGCATGCCGGGCAGGGCGATGCCGTCGATGTCCGGCTGTTCGCGCAGCAGTTTCGCCACGACTTCGAGTGGCACATGACCGACCACGGTATAGCCACCGATGCGCATCAGATGGCAGGAACTCAGCTCGGGGGCTACGCCCGCGGCCCGAAACCGCTCGGCGCGATCGCCCATTTCGGCCACCGTCACGTCGAAGCCGGCCGCGCGCAGATGATCGACATACTTGTGACAGCAGCCACAATTGGCATCGCGATACAGGGTCGCGCTCAGCGGCGCGGCGACCGCGGCGCTGGCGAGTGCCCATAGCAGCATGGCGGCCGTGAATCGGTAGAGCGTGCGAAAACGAGACGCGGTCATGGCGTGGCTCCGACAGCTGGGCGCGTAGCATGCGCGGGGTTGGGTCACGCCGAATATAGCCATGCCAAGGCTACGGCGACAACGTGGACCCGGGTACGGACTTTGGTGCTGGGTCGGTCGATAAAATATTTTTAATCAATAGCCTGAGAGTCATGCGGGAAATTCTGTCGGAGGCTGGCCGACAGGCAGCCGGCACGCCATCCGCGCCGTTCGAGCGGCGGCCGCCACACGAGTGTCCAGGCCCGGTCGGGCCTGCTTGAAGACAAGCGCGTACACTACGGCGCGTTACGAACCGGTGACAGGACGACGACGTATGCGAGTAGTGGCGATTGGGGCCGGCGCCTGGGGCAAGAACATCATCCGTAATCTCGACGAGCTCGGCGTGCTGGCCGGGATTGTGGAAGGCAATACGGAACGCTTGAACGGCTACGGCGAGCAGTATCCGGGCGTATCGCTATTCGAGGACTGGCGTGCCGCCCTGGAATCTGCCGACTGCGATGCCGTCACCATTGCCACGCCCACGCCGTCGCATTTCGAGATTGCCATGGCGGCCATCGAGGCCGGCAAGGATGTGTTCGTCGAAAAACCGCTCACGCACAGCTCTGGCGAAGCGCGCCAACTGGTAGACGCCGCGCGGCACAATGACGCCATTCTCATGGTCGGCCATCTGCTGATCTACCAGCCCGCGATCGCCTGGATACGCGAGTACGTCGCGAACGGCGAGATCGGCGAGCTGTTTTCGATTCGCCACGAGCGGCTCAATCTCGGGCGTGCGCGCAGTGCCGAGAACGTGATCTGGGATATCGGCGTGCATGATATGGCGGTGATGCTGTATCTCGTCGGCGAAGCCCCCGAACGGGTGCGTGGTACCGGCCATCGCATGCTTGGACTGGGCGTCGAGGACGAGGTGCATGTGCATCTGGAATTCGCCAACGGCGTGCGCGGCAATATCCATACATCCTGGCTGTGGCCGGAAACCGACCGGCGCACCATCCTGCGCGGCTCGCGCGGCATGCTCGTTTACGACGAAGTCGCCCAGACGGTCACCCATCATCGCCGCTGGATCGATGCCGAACTGCAGAATCACGATGAAGGCAGCGAGGTCGTCCACCGCGGCGACGGCCAGCCGCTCAAGCTCGAGCTGCAGCACTTCCTCGACCGCGTGAAGGATCGCCAGCCTGCCCGCTCCGACGGCGAAAGCGCGCTGGCCGTGGTGGAAACGCTGGAGCGCATCAACGCGGCGGTAGAGGAATCCAGCCGCTATTGACGTTGTGGTAGTACAGGGTGCCGGGTATAACGCTCGGCCGATAAATCGGAACGGCGATGACCGGCCGGCGAATGGTGACCGGGGTGTTCACGCGTCTGAGTAAAGCAGCCGTTGATCCCTGTTTACCCGGTCGACGATGAAATGCCAGCTGCGGTTAACGGCGTCGAAGCGATGCAGGTCGCGGTTGGTGGATATCCAGTAATGCCGCACGAAGCGCAGGTCGTCGGTCAGCACCCGGGCCAGGCGCGGCTCGTGCGCCGCCATGTAGTCGGGCAGGATCGATAGCCCCACGCCTGCCAGCGCCGCTTCCTTCTGAGCGCCGATGGTGGTGCTTTGGAACACGAAATTCAGCTGCGGCGCGATCTCGTAGTGGTACCTCAGTTCGCCAGTGAACAGCCTGTTGTCGATATAGCCGATCCATCCATGATCAATGAGCTGGCTGCGATGGCGAATGGCGGCGTGCTGGGCGAGATAGTCGTGGCTGGCATAAACGCCCAGCGTATAGGCGGTCAGCAGACGCCGGATCACGAATTCCCCGGTCGGCTGCTCCAGCGTGATGCTGATATCGGCTTCACGGCTGGTGACGGTGGTCGACTTGGGCAACGAGATGAAATCGATATCGATACCGCTGTCGGGTACCCAGGCCGCAATGCGGCGTGACAGGTAGTTGTCGCCCAGCCCTTCGGTGACGCCGATGCGTACGCGCGATCGTGCGCCCGGCGCCTCGATCCCCTCCAGGCCGAGACGAAGATTGCGTTCCAGATTTTCGGCGTGGCGTAACAGGCCCATGCCGACGTGGGTCAGCTTGAAACCGTCGCCTGTCTGCACGAACAACTGTGCGTCGAGCGCGCTTTCGAGTACCCGGATACGGTTGCCGACAGTCACACGAGAGGCGTCGAGCACACGTGCGGCCCGGGTCAGGCGCCCGTGTCGGGCAAGCGCCAGGAAATACTTCAGGTCGTTCCAGTTTGTCGCGAGTAGTTGGGCTTCGTCTGACATGTCAGCCAAGGTGGAATAGTGGCGAGCGTAAAAATTATGACATGCGCTGTAACAATTTTTATCTATCGCAGGGCCGGCATGAGCGGCTAGCTTCTCGACATTAAATCAATCGAGAAGATGTCTTGGTGATGAAAGCGAACACGGCTGTATCCGTGGTGCAGCACGCGCCCGGCGACATGGCGCAGATGGAAGCCAACCTGGTCTATATCGAGCAGCGGCTCGAAGAGGAAGGCCAGCGTGGCAGTGAACTCGTGGTGTTCCCTGAAATGGGCATCACGAGTTTTTTCCGGCACGAACCCGGCGGCTATGAACGCTACTGGCGCGAAGCCACGATCGAGCTCGACGGTCCGGAACTCGGTCGTGTGGCCGCCGCGGCCCGGGCCGCCAACACCCATGCCGTGGTCGGGTTCGCCGAGCGTGCAGATACCACCGGCGTGATCTACAACAGCGCCGCATTGATCGGCCCAGACGGTCTGCTCGGGGTTACCCGAAAGGTCCACCTGCCAGGTCTGGAAAAGCTCTATTACACGCCTGCAGATTCGATCGAAGTCATCGATAGTCCGCTCGGACGTATCGGTATCGCGATCTGCTACGACGTGATGTTCCCCGAGTATTTTCGAGCGCTGTCCGACCAGGGCGCAGAAATCATCGTGTTCTGTTCGTCCACCTGGCGCGGTGGCGCCAAGGGCGGGGTCGGAATCGAGCACGTCAAACGCGATTACTGGGCGGCGCTGCCGATGGTGACTGCGATACAGAACCAGGCCTTCGTCGTGGGCTGCAACGCCTGCGGAAGCCTCGATATGGGCTCTCAGGCCGGTGTCTGGGAGCGCCTCGGCCTGAGCCAGATCGTCGCGCCGACCGGCCAGATCCTTGCGACGGCGGGTGAGCGCGACAGCGAAATTCTAAGGGCCGAGCTGGATAGGGAAAACCTGATCGCTGCCCGCACCAGCTATCGCTTTCTGACTGACCGGCTGCTCTAGCAAGCGGGCATCGCTTGGAAGGCGTTGAAAACAGCTGACGCAGCCAGCTGTCTTGGTGCCGGATTAATAATCACTGAAATTGGGGGAGTCAACGTGAACGACACGCGAATAATGATATGGATCGGCCTGGTGATATTTTTGGCGCTGATTGCCGTGCTCGGCTATATCGGCTCCAGGAAAACCGCCACCATCGCCGACTTTTCCATCGCCGGGGCCTCGCTGGGACCGGTCGTGCTGGGCCTGGCCTATGCCGCGACTTTCTTCAGCGCCTCGACTTTCGTCGGCTATACCGGCTGGGCCTACGAATGGGGCTTTTCGTCGCTTTGGATATTCCTGACCTTGATCGCGGCCTCGCCGCTGGGCCTGATCGTCATCGCCAAGCGCGCACGGGCAATGAATATCAGTCAGAAGTCATTGTCGCTGCCCGATTGGCTGGGCGATCGCTATGACAGCGACTTCGTGCGGGTCGGCGCCGCGTTGATCTGTCTTTTCAACATTTTCTATATCGCCGCACAGTTTGCTGCAGGGGCCTGGATCTTCAACACCCTGCTCGGGTTGCCTTACGACGTCGGCGTCGTTTTCATCGCCGTCATCGTGGTGGCCTATGTGTTCGGTGGCGGTTCCTATGCCGATATCTATACCGATGCGGCCCAGGCCTTGCTGATGGTGATCATGGGGGTGCTGGTGTTCGTATCCGTGTTCTGGATGTTCGACGGCGGCCTCACCGCCGCGCTGACCGAAATATCGCAGACGCTGGAAGCGCGCGACCCCAATCTGGTGGCCGTGACCAATCCCGATTCGATCGTGTTCTATTCGGTGCCGGCCATCGTGGGCGCTTTCATCATCCAGTTTGCTTTCGCCGCCCAGCCGCAGCTGTTCAACAAGGTGCTGGCGCTCAAGGACCCGAAAGATATGCGCCGCATGATTATCGTCTATATCGTGGCGGCGCTTGGCTTCCTGCTGGTCATATTCGGTGGTCTGTACGCCGCGGTGACCGTGGACGTCGACAACCTGGATACCAGTTTGCTCCAGTACGTGACCGTCGCCTTCCCGCCGATCGTATCGGCGTTTCTCGGCCTGGTCATCATCGCCGCGGCCATGTCCACCACCGACGGGATTTTCGTGGTGATGTCCACGATCGTGGCCAACGATATCTATCTGAAGGTTCTTGTACGCCGTGGCTATATCAAGAAATCGCCGGCCGAAGCCGAACGCTCGGCGCTGCTGCTGTCGCGTATTTCGGTCATCGTAGTCGGCGTGGTCGCGTCTTTGATCGTGTTCAATCCCCCCGAGTCGATCGGCATGTTCATTTGGGTGGGTATTTCCGGGGTGGCCTCGGGCACGCTCGGGCCGTTGCTGGCCAGCCTGTTCTTCCCGGCCTTGGCCACGCGGGCTGCCGCCTCGTGTTCCCTGGTCGCTGGTCTGGTCGCCTATCTGGCCATCATGTTCACGGATGCGATCAAGAGCACCATGGCCGCCGGTTCGGTCGGCGTACTGATCGGTCTGACGGTCATGCTCGTGGTCGGCATCGCCACCCGTCACCATCTCACCACACAGGAGGGCTGAAGCATGTGGGTCAACGAAATGATGACTATCTGGCTCTATGGAACCATCGGAGCGTTGGCGGTCTGCGGGCTCGGTCTGGCCCTGTGGTACCGCGACTGAGCCGGTCAGATGTTTGCTTGCTGCCCGTAGGCGGGCAGCAAGCGCTAGCGCCGATCTTATAGGTCGAACTCGGCCACCACCGGCACGTGGTCGGAGGGGCGCTTGCGCCCGCGTTCGCCGACGTGTGCCTTGCAATCGCGACAGGCTTCGACCAGCGCGGGCGTGGCAAGTACATGGTCGATACGCAGCCCGGCGTTGCGTGCCCAGCCGCCGTTGCGATAATCCCACCAGGTAAAGCGGTGCCGGCCTTCGCGCTCGTCGAACAGCCGCCAGCAGTCGGTCAGCCCGGCGTCGAGCAGGGTCTGCAGGGCAGCGCGCTCGGGCGGCGAGCACAGAATGCGGCCTTCCCATTTGTCCGGGTCGTAGGTGTCTTCCGGGCGCGGGGCGATATTGAAATCGCCGGTGAGTACGAGTTTGTCGTGGTTTTGCAGCTCGGCTTTCAGCCAGCTGGCGAGGGCCTCGAACCAGGCCAGCTTGTATTCGAACTTGGGTGAATCCAGCGCCTGACCGTTGGGGCAGTACACGCCGATTACGCGTACGCCGTCTACGGTGGCCGCGATCACCCGCTTGTGGTCGTCCTCGAAGCCGGGCAGCGCATAGACGACATCCTCGGCGGGCGTTTTCGTCAGCAGGGCCACGCCGTTGTAGGTTTTCTGGCCGGTGAATACGGTTTCGTAGCCGGCCTCGCGGATGGCATCACGCGGGAACTTGTCGTCGGTGAGCTTGGTTTCCTGCAGCGCGAGCGCATCGACCGGGCTCTTTTCGAGCCAGGCCAGCACGTGCTCCAGGCGCACGTTGAGCGAATTGACGTTCCAGGTGGCGATTTGCATGCGGCGGGGTTCCTTTGCGTTGCGGTCGAGGCGGTCGGCGCGCTATACCTGCGGACAACCTTCTTGCCCGTGCCGGATCACGCCATGCGTCGACTTCTATCCAAGCCTTTTACTGCCGCCATTGTAATGACCTCGGGCCTGATCGGCTGTGCCAGTCCGCCCCCGAAGCAGTTCACCCGTTCGGCAACCGAATTCACGCCCTGTTCGAGCGCGCCCCACTGTGTGTCTTCCCAGGCCGATGAGGACGACTCCAAATACGTCGCGCCGTTTGCCTACAAGCAGGCGACGCCGGCGGCGGCCCGCCAGACCCTGCTCGACATTCTCGGCGCCAGCGACGGCGCGACCGTGGAACGCGCCGAAGAGCGCTTCATCCATGCCACCTTTCGCAGCACGCTGGGATTCGTCGACGACGTGACCTTTATCGTCCAGCCGCAAGCCGAACACATCGACGTAAAGTCGTCGTCGCGGCTGGGCTACTACGATTTCGGCGTCAACCGAAAACGTGTCGAGCAGCTGCGCGCCCGATTCAACGCGCAGCTGTCGGCCCAAGCCTGAGCTTGCCGGGCCGCGCTAGGCGGCCCGCTCGTTACCGTCCAGCCCGCTGTGGCGCAGCAGGGCATCGATCGACGGTTCGCGGCCGCGGAAGGCCACGAAGTTGTCCATCGCATCGCGGGTGCCGCCGCGTTCGAGCACTTCGGTGAGAAAACGCTGGCCGGTGGTGGTGTCGAACAGGTCGGTTTCCTCGAAGGCGGCGAATGCGTCTGCGGAGAGCACTTCGGCCCATTTGTAGCTGTAGTAGCCGGCCGCATAGCCGCCTGCGAATACGTGCTGGAAGCTGTGCGGGAAGCGGTTGACCGTCGGCGGCGTGAGCACGGCCACTTCGGCACGCACCTTGTCCAGCGTATCCATGACTTGACTGGCCACGTTCGGGTCGTAGTCGCGATGCAGGCGCAGATCGAACAGTGAAATCTCGACCTGACGCAGCATCTGCCAACCGGCCATGTGATTGCGCGAGGCATAGAGCTTGTCGAACAGATCCTGGGGCAGTGCCTCGCCCGTTTCGTAGTGGGCCGCGAACAGATCCAGCGATGCCCGCTCCCAGCACCAGTTTTCCATGAACTGGCTGGGTAGCTCGACCGCATCCCATTCCACGCCGGCGATACCCGAGATCGGGCCGTAGTCCACGCGGGTGAGCATGTGGTGCAGGCCGTGGCCGAACTCATGGAACAGGGTGGTGACCTCGTCGTGGGTCAACAGCGCCGGTTCGCCGCCGATGGGCGGGGAGAAGTTGCAGGTCAGAAAGGCGACCGGCAGCTGCAGGCCGCTGTTGTCCATGCGCCGGCTCTGGAAGCCGTCCATCCAGGCGCCGCCGCGCTTGCCTTCGCGGGCATAGGGGTCGAGATAGAACACACCGCGGCGCTCGTCGGCGTCGTCGCGGATTTCGTAGACGGTGACGTCTTCGTGCCAGGTCGACACGCCCTCGAGCGCGGCGATACGGATGCCGTAGAGTTTTTCCACCACCTTGAACAGACCGTCGATCACCTTCGGCGCCTGGAAATAGGGGCGCAGGTCCTCGGCGGAATAGTCGTAGCGCTGTTCCTTGAGCTTTTCGCTGTAGTAGCCGACATCCCAGGCAGCAAAGTCGTCGATGCCGTCGTCGGCGGCCAGCGACTTGAGTTCGGCCAGCTCGGCTTCGGCCGGACCCCGGCTGCGCTCGGCCAGATCGAGCAGGAACGCTTCGATCTCGTTTGGCGTTTCTGCCATCTTGGTGGCCAGCGACTTCTCGGCGTAGTTGTCGAAGCCGAGCAGGCCCGCGGCTTCATGCCGTAGCGCGAGAATCTCGTCCATGATCGCGCCGTTGTCGAATTCGCCCGCATTGGGGCCGACTTCCGACGCACGACTGGAGAAGGCCTCATAGACTTCGGCACGCAGCTCTCGGTCGTCGGCGTGGGTCATGATGGCGATGAAGCTGGGCGCATCGAGGGTGACCAGCCAGCCGTCGAGATCCTTGTTGCTGGCGTTCTGGGCCAGCAGCGAACGCGCCGACCGGGGCAGGCCGCTCAGGCGTGCTTCGTCGGTGATGTGCTTGCGCCAGGCCTGGGTGGCATCGAGCACGTTCTGCTGGAAGGTGGTCGACAGCTCGCTCAGGCGCTGGGCGATTTCGGCATAGCGTTTCTTGTTGGCGTCGTCGAGTGCCACGCCGGCCAGCCGGAAATCACGCAGCATGTCGGTGACCACGCGCTGCTGGGCGGCATCGATCGTGTCGAATTCGTCGGAGTCGCGCAGGCGTTGCACCGCTTCGAACAGGGCCGTGTTCTGACCGAGTTCGGACGAAAACGCGGTGAGCTTCGGCAAGCAGGCCTGATAGGCCTCGCGCCAGGCCGGCGAATCCATCACCGAATGCAGATGCGATACCGGCGAAAACGCGCGCCCGATGCGGTCCTCGGCTGCATCCAGCGGGGCGATAAGCTTGTCCCAGCTCGGATTCACGCTTTCGGCAATGGCGCGATCCACCGCGCGCCGGGCGTCGGCAATCATGTTCTCGACGGCCGGTTCGGCATGTTCGGGCTTGATGGCGTCGAAATCCGGCAGCTGGCCGCCGTCGAGCATGGTCACCAGCGGGTTGTCTTGCGTATCGGTCATGATGCTCTCGTGTAGAAAACCAGGCGAACACTGCGGCGTCGCCGATGCGTACGAATGTGCGGCTGCGGTGGCGCCGGATCAAGAGCGCCCCACGACGTGCCGCGCTCCGGTGAATACAATGGGCACCATCATATGGCGAGCGAGCAGTTATGAGTGAACATTTCGACCTGGTCGTAATCGGTGGCGGCAGCGGCGGTATGGCGACCGCACGCCGGGCGGCCAGTTATGGCCGGAAAGTGGCGTTGATCGAGCGCGGCCGCCTGGGTGGTACCTGTGTGAACGTGGGCTGCGTGCCCAAGAAGGTGATGTGGCATGCCGCGGAATTCGCCCAGCACGCGGGCGACGCGGCGCACTACGGCTTCGCCACCGGCGTGCCCGAACACGACTGGGCCAAGCTCGTCGACAACCGCGAAACCTATATCAAGCGCCTCAACGGCATCTATGCCCGCAACCTCGACAAGGACGAGGTTGAGTTCATCGCCGGCGACGCACGTTTCATCGGCGAGCGCCGGATTGCGGTCGGCGAGCGCGAGCTCGACGCCGATCATGTCGTGATCGCCACCGGCGGCAAGCCACATTGGCCGGATATCCCGGGGGCGGCGCTGGGCACCGATTCGGACGGCTTTTTCACCTGGCGCGAGCGTCCGAACAGCGTGGCGATCGTGGGCAGCGGCTATATCGCCGTGGAACTCGCGGGCGTGCTCAATGCGCTGGGCAGCGAGGTCAAGCTGCTGCTGCGCAAGGATCATGTCATCAAGGGCTTCGATTCGATGCTCGGCAATACGCTCATCGAACGCATGAAAGAAGCCGGCATCGATGTGCAGATGCATCGCAGTACCGCCGAGCTCAGCGAAGCCGGTGAGCAGATCCGGGTCGATTTCGAAGACGGCGATTCGGTAACCGTCGACAAGCTGATCTGGGCGATCGGACGGCTGCCGAATACCGATAATCTCGATATAGAGGCTTCAGGTGTGGCGCTGGCGTCCGACGGCACGATCGTCGTCGACGAATGGCAGGACACGTCCATCGACGGCGTGCATGCGCTGGGCGATGTCACCGGCGCGATCGAGCTCACCCCGGTGGCGATCGCCGCCGGCCGGCGCCTGTCGGATCGACTGTTCGGCGGCCAGCCGGATCGCAAACTCGATTATCACAACATCCCGACCGTGGTGTTCACGCACCCGCCGATCGGCAGCGTGGGCCTGTCCGAATCGGATGCGCGCGCGCAGTACGGCGACGACGCGGTGAAGATCTATACCAGCCATTACGTCGCGCTCTATCACGGCGTGCTCGAACACAAGATCCCCAGCGACATGAAGCTGGTCTGCGTGGGCGCAGAGGAGAAAATCGTGGGTGCACATGTGATCGGCGACGGCGCCGACGAAATGCTGCAGGGCTTTGCGGTGGCGGTGAAGATGGGCGCGACCAAGAAGGATTTCGACGACACCGTGGCGATTCATCCGACCAGTGCGGAAGAGTTCGTCACCATGACGTGAGGCCTCTACATAACTACTGCGCTCGGTATCTTGGCTGTCGGTGGTGCTCGAAATCCTCATGTATGCGCTTATACATTGCGGTTTTTGCGCTCCAGCGCCAGCCAACCTACCGTCGCTCGCTACGTTATGAAGAGGCCTCACTGTGCATAGATTTCTTCTCGGCTTGAGCGGCTTGGTCGTGTCTTCGTTACTCGCGGCATGCTCCGGGCAGTTCTGGGCCAATGCGTTGACCCCGCGCTGGGGCTACGATCGGCATGCGGATATTGCCTATGGCGATCTCGAGCGCCAGACGCTCGATGTCTATGTGCCCAACGAACACGCGGCTGGCGCGCCGGTCGTCGTGTTCTTCTATGGCGGCAGCTGGCAGAGCGGCGACAAGAACGGCTATCGCTTCGTCGGCCAGGCGCTGGCCTCGCGCGGATTCATCGCGGTACTGCCCGACTACCGCCTGTATCCGCCCACGACCTTCCCCGGCTTCGTCGAAGACGGGGCCAAGGCGGTGGCCTGGGCGCAGGCGCATGCGGCCGACTATGGCGGCAATGCCGAGAACCTGTTCGTCTCCGGTCATTCGGCCGGCGCGCATATCGCGGCCATGCTGGCCACCGACGGGCGCTATCTGAACGCGGCCGGTTCATCGGTTTCGGCGCTGGCCGGCTTCGTCGGCATGGCCGGGCCCTATGATTTTCTGCCCATTCGCGATCCGGTGCTGCAGGAGATTTTCGCGCCGCGCGAAGACTGGCCGCAGAGCCAGCCCATCGAGTTCGTCGACGGCGACGAGCCGCCGATGCTGCTCATGCACGGCGCGGCGGATAAAACGGTGTTGCCGAAAAATAGCCGAAACCTGGCAGCTCGCGTGAATGAGGTCGGTGGAAGCGCCGAATTGGAAATCTATCCCGAGACGTCGCATATTGGCCTGATCGCACCGCTTGTCGCGCCTTTGCGCGGGACCGGAAGCGAGCTCGACGACTTCGCCGCCTTCATCAACAAAGTGGCCTCGGACAGCTTACGTTAAGCTTCGGCGTGTATTCTGCGCCGCTTAATCTAGTCGCCTACGTAATCATGCGTCGTTTTGTCATAACAACGATAAGCGTGCTCGTACTGCTGTGCGCGTCAGTTTCCACGGCGATGGCCGAGTCCGTCGAATGGAAAGAACTCAGCGTCTCGGCTACAGCCTATAATTCCGTGCCCTGGCAGACCACGGCGAACAAGCCTTCGGTCGCGGCCTGGGGGGACGAGCTGCGTCCCGGCATGCGCGCCATTGCGGTATCGCGGGATTTGATCAAGCAGGGGCTCACCCACGGTGCTCGGGTCAAGATCGAGGGCATGCCCGGGGTGTATGTGGTTCGCGATAAGATGAACAGCCGCTGGAGTAACAAGATCGATATCTACATGGGCAAGGATATCGACGCGGCACGCGAATTCGGTATACAACACGACCTGCGTATCAGCTGGGCCGAGCCTGGCAGCTGATAACGGGCCGGCGAGCGTTCGTCGGCCGTCCATCGATACAAGGAGAGACGATGCCCGGCAAGCTCGTACTGCTACGCCACGGCCAGAGCCAGTGGAACCTCGAGAACCGATTCACCGGCTGGGTCGACGTCGACCTCACCGATCAGGGCCGGGCCGAGGCGCGCGCGGCGGGTCGCCTGCTCGCCGAAGAAGGTATTCGTTTCGATATCGTGTTCACGTCCATGCTCCAGCGCGCGATCAAGACCATGTGGCTCGCGCTCGAGGAGCTGGAACAGCCCTGGGTCGAGGTGGTACGCCACTGGCGCCTGAACGAGCGTCACTATGGCGGGCTGCAGGGGCTGGACAAGGCCGAAACCGCGGCCAAGCACGGCGAGGAACAGGTCCATGTCTGGCGCCGCAGCTACGATATTCCGCCGCCGGAAATGGCCGCCGACGATCCCGGCCATCCGCGCAACGATCCGCGCTACCGGCATCTGGATGCGCGCGTGCTGCCGGGCACCGAGTCCCTCGCGCTCACGCTCGATCGGGTGCTGCCGTACTGGCACGACGCCATCGCACCGCGCTTGAAGGCCGGCGAGACGGTGCTGGTCACCGCCCACGGCAACAGCCTGCGGGCACTGGTGAAATACCTCGACGGCATTGCCGACGACGTGATCACCGGGGTGAACATCCCTACCGGTATTCCGCAGCTCTACACGCTCGACGATGAACTCAACGTCATCGAGTCGCGTTATCTTGGCGATGCCGAGGCCGCCGAGGCGGCTGCGAAAGCGGTGGCCGATCAGGCCAAGTCGAAATAAACGCGGGCGTGCGCTCAGCGGCGAACGCCGATATTGAGCGCACCGCTCTCGGGCTCGATCAGGCCGGCGGCGACGAGCCAGGCATGGGCATCTTCGGCGTCCTCGGCAAACCAGGCCGCGGCGCTGCCCAGGCGAAAGGTGTAGCCCCAGCGGTCCATGTCGGCGCACATGCGCGCTTGGCTCATGCCGTCGAGATGTTCGCTGGCCAGAATCTGCCAGTAGCAGACCGCGTTTTCCTCGTCGTATGTGCCGCCGGCGTTCGTGTGCAGCGCGTCGCGGCGCGTCTGGTCCATACACACATAGTGGCCGGCTTCGTGCATGGCCGAATGCACCGGCGTATCGTCGCGCACGTAAAGCGTGTCGCCGATCAGACCCGCTTCCTCGTCGCCCCAGAAACTACCGGGGATGGGTTGGCCCTTGGGCACACGCGCAAGCGTCAGGCCCAGACGGCCGAAAAAGCGCCTCAGCGACTCGAAACCAAGCGCCTCGACGGCGAGTACCGCAAGCGTTTCGGGCACGGCGTGGGGGCTTTGGCGTACAGTATGCAGATTGCTCAATGCACAGGTGAAACGTGAAACCGCAAGCGAAATCCTATCTTATTGGCGTGTTGATGGCTGCTGCCGTGTTGGCGGGCTGTGCGACCGGCCCGGCCGACAAAGCGGCACAGGAAAGCGCCGCCGACCGCGTGATGGCCGCTTACGACGTGCCGGATCTGCTCGCCCAGGCCGCGCCGGCGGTCACGCAGTCGCTCAACCAGAACCTGCCCGACGACGTGGATACGACCACGCGCAGCGCGCTGCGCGATGCCGTCTACGAAGCCTACGATCCGCAGACGCTGCAGCAGGACGTGCTCGATCGGCTGCGCGATGCCGCCGCCCGGGATGACCAGCAGCGTGCGCTCATGAGCGCGGCCGATGCCCTGCATACGCCGCTTGCCACCCGCATGATCGCGCTGGAGTCGGCCACCGGGGATCCGGACTTCGCCGCCAACTTCAAGGCGTTCGTCGAACAGCCGGCCACGCCGGAACGCAAGGAGCGTCTGCGCAAGGTCGATATGCTCGCCGAGAACATGAAGGTCGTGGAGCTGCAGACCGACTTCAACGTCACCCTGCTCGAAGCCATGATCCGTGCCCGCAACGAAGCCTCGGCGGCGGAATACCAGGTCGATAACAGCCGCGTGGAGCAGATGGTCGCCGAAACGCGCGCGGACATCGGCAACAAGCTCGAACAGCGCGTGCCGCTGATGCTGTTGTACGTCTATCGCGACGTCGACGACAGCACGCTGAGCGAATATACCGCGCTGCAAAACCAGCCGGAGTTGGTCTGGGCCAATCAGGCACTCAAGAACGCCATCATCGACACGCTCTCCGCCGCCAGCGATCGCGTGAGCGAGAATTTCACCCCCGTTTCCAGCTGATTAAAAATGCCGATAGTTACCGAAGATAGTCGTATTCGAGAAATCCTGGCCCAGACCCGTCGCGTGATCGTGATCGGGCTGTCCTCCAATCCGGACCGGCCGTCCTATGAAGTCGCCCAGGCGCTTCAGAGCGAGGGCTTCGATATCGTTCCGGTCAACCCGAACGAGCGTGAAGTGCTGGGCGTGAACGCGTTCCCGGATCTACGTCACGTCACGGGTATGACGGATGTCGTGGATGTGTTCCGTTCCTCCGAGCACGTACCCCAGATCGTCGATGCCTGCATCGAGCGCCATGTGCGCACCCTGTGGCTGCAGGAAGGGGTGATTCACCACGAAGCCGCGCAGAAGGCCGTGGATGCCGGCATCGAAGTCATCATGGATCGGTGCATGCTTAAAGAGTACCGGCGCCTGCTGGGCTGACAAGCCCAGAGCCTCGGCTCGAACCGCCCGTTGCTGGCGCAGGATTGTTGCCAGTGACGGGCCGCCGAGCGCGGGGTGTTGTCGTGCCCCTGCGTCTGCCCCACGCAGACGGCGCGCAAGGCCGTCGATCGCGACCAAGGTTGCACGCTTGGCACTTGCCGTTCGCGGCGCGACGACACAGTATGGGGCGCACGTCCGATTCATGCCCTGCCCCCGGGAGATACCGCTCCATGGCCAATCTCAGCCCTCTCGTTCTCATCCTGATCGTCGTCGTATGCGCCGGCATCGCGCTCGCGGTCGGTTATTTCCTCGGTAGCCGCTTTGGCGGCAAGAAATCCGTGGCCATGAAAGAGGCGACGGAAAAACACGACAGCTACAAGAACGACGTACGCGAACACTTCGAACAGACCTCGGCGATCATGTCGCGCATGGTCGACGACTATCGCGACATGTATAAGCACATGGCCGATGGCGCCGAGAAGCTGGCCGAAATGCATCCGGAAAAGCTGGTGACCCCGCCGCCGGCCCCGGAAGCGATTACCCGCGACACGCCGGTCGATCAATCGGCTACCAAGACCCAGGCCGCCCAGTCGAAGCAGGGCGGCGATCGCAGCGCCAACAATACGGCCGAAGCCAAACCCGCCGCCGCGCCGCAGAAACCGGCCGGGACCAACCCCCAGTCGTCCACGCAGGCCAAGACAAGCGAGCCGGCGGGCAGCCAGTCCTCCGCCAAGGCGGCCGCATCGGCACAGGGCAAGAACCAAAGCGATACTGCCGCTACAGCGGCGAAAGCCGACCCTAAAGCGTCTGCGAGCGCAGCGGGGGCCGAGAAGGCCGGCAGCGCGACCACGCCTGGCGCCAAGGCTGATACCGATCCCAAGGTCAAGCCCGATGCCAAGGCCGATACGAATACCGGAGATGCCGCCAACCGCGATGCGGTGATGAACAGCGACTCCTCCAACGACCGGCCCTGGAACAAGGAAAGCAAGAACAAGGACGGCAAGCGCTACGGTCTGGAATGATCGGCGCACGTCGGCGCTCCATGCGCTTGCGTGAAAAACGAAATACTGTTCTGATTCAGCCGGCCCTGTGCCGGCTGTTTTCGTATGGAGCGCCGGCGCATACGAAATAAAACAATGATCGAGGAGTAAGCCGGTGGAACGCAGCAACACCCCCTACGGTAACCATCAGTTCGGTATCTACAGCGCCGGGCTCAAGGGCGAGCTGCCCTCGTTGCCGTTGCGCTACGAAGACCTGGAAGCGCGAGCGCGGGACGTGCTCGACCCCGCGGCCTACTGGTATGTGGCGGGCGGCGCGGGCGAGGCGTCGATGGCGGCCAACCGCAACAGTTTCGATCGCTATCCGCTGTTTCCGCGCATGCTCACCGACGTCAGCGAACGCGATTTAAGCACGACGGTTCTGGGCAAGAAGCACGCCACACCGTTGATGCTGGCCCCGCTGGGCGTACAGGAAATTCTGCATCCGGAGGCCGAGCTGGCCGTCGCTCGGGCTGCCGCCGAGGTCGGCGTACCGATGATCCTGTCGACGGTCTCGTCGTACCCGATGGAACAGGTCAAACACGAGCTCGGCGACACCACCGGCTGGTATCAGCTGTACTGGCCCAACGACGACGAACTGGCCACCAGCCTGGTACAGCGGGCCGAGAAAGCCGGCTACGAAGCGATCGTCATCACGCTGGACACCAAGATGCTGGCCTGGCGCGAACGTGATCTCGAAGGCGCTTATCTGCCCTTCTTGCAGGGCAAGGGGCTGGCCAACTACACCAGCGATCCGGTCTTTCGTGCCGGGCTCGACAAGGCGCCGGAAGAAGACGTGATTGCCACGGTCAAGCACTGGTCGCAGGTGTATGCCTCGCCCGAGCGCAGTTGGCCCGATCTGGCCAAGCTGCGTGCGGCCACCAACCTGCCGCTGATCCTGAAAGGCGTGCTACACCCCGAAGACGCGCTGGCCGCGCGCCGTGCCGGCATGGACGGCGTGATCGTGTCCAA
>DJIE01000229.1 GCA_002433465.1 Salinisphaera sp. UBA6602 | reverse complement strand
GGGTCGAGCGGGAGCCGCTGGCGTTTATCGGCGGCCGGCCGGCCGATCGGGATATCGCCAGCGATCCGATGGTGCAGGCCTGTATCGAACAGCGCTGCATGATCAGCCTGAAGAGCGAGATGGAGGTCGAACTGCAGAACCGCGCCCAGCCGCTGCTGGCCGTGATTCCGCTGATCGACGTCAACGACAAGATCTGGGCGATCGTGACGGTCTCGGAAATGCCGTTCGTCGAGTTCGAACGCGGCAACCTGCATCTGCTGTCCGTGCTGGGCGGCAATCTGGGCGACATCATCACCGAGGCCTATGCCCGTACCCCGGCCGATGCCGAGCTGGCCCGCTTCCAGTTCGAGCAGCGGCTCAAGCGCTGGTCGCGTTATGCGGCGCGCTACAAACTGAGCTCGCTTCTGGTGGCGTTCGAGGTGCCGGGGCATATCGACGACGTCAGCAGTGCGACGCTCGCCGATCTCATCTACGAGCAGCTGCGCGCGCTCGATTACGCCTGGACCACCGATCTGGGCCACGACTCGAAGCTGATCTACGTGCTCATGCCGCTCACGCCGGAGCGTGGCTCGGCCGCCTATCGCGAGCGTATGACGCTGTTGCTCAACGAGCGCTTCGGTGTGGACGTGGCCGAAAGCGGTCTGGTGTTCCACCAGCGCAACGTCGACGGCAAACAGTCGGCGGCCAATCTGGTCGCCGGTATCCGTCGCCAGGCCGAGCAACATGCGCCTGCTTAGCCTGATCCTCATCCCGCTGGGGCTGCTGATCGAGGCATTGGCGACCTGGGCGTTCGTCATCGGCTGGCACGAGCCGGTGGCGCTGCTCACTGTGGTGCTGGTGCATCTTATTGGCTGTGCCGTGCTGATCGTGGGGCTGTACCTGGCGCTGCCGCCGAACTACAAGCGCCCGGTGGGCGGCGGCTTCGCATTTCTAGCGACGGCCAGCGTGTTTACACCGCCCCTGGGGGCTATCGGGCTGACGCTGGGCATGCTCTCGGGGCTTTATTTCGCCTATCGCGAAAAGCCGAAGGCCTGGGACGCGCTGGCGATCCCCGACCTGCCGTTCCAGCCGGTCACGGTGGACCCGAACGACGTATTCATGCGCGACGGGCTGGCATCGGTACTGACCCATTTCGACGACCGTAACCGTCGCCAGCAGGCGATCATGGCCTGTCGTCATCTGCCGCGCCGCGACGCGGTGCCCATTCTGCGCTCGGCGTTGAGTGATTCGGCCGACGAAGTACGCTTGCTCGCGTATGCCATGCTCAACTCGATCGAACGCGATCTGGAAGGGCAGCTCAATGAGGTGCGCGACGCCATCGCCGCCAGCGGCGATCCGGACGGCGAGCTGCACGAAGAGCGGGCGCTGCTGTTCTGGGAGTTTTCCTATCTGGAGCTGGCCAAGGGCAGCGTCAAGCAGCTCATGCTGACCAAGGCGCGCGATGCGCTGGATACCGCGATCGAGCGCAACGATTCGGCCCAGCGCTCCCTGTTGCGGGCACGAATCTGCATGGAACTTCGTGATTACGACGACGCCGAGGACTCGCTGCGTCGCGCCGAGCGTCTGGGCTTGTCGAGCGACGATGCCGCACCGCGTTGGGCGGAACTGGCGTTCGTGCGCGGCGACTATAACGAAGTGGCCCCGGCACTGGCGCGCATGAGCCCACGCGCGTCCAACAATCCTGTTATGCGGCCGGTGACGGAGTACTGGTTATGAAATGGCCCACCCTGCGCCCGAACGACCCGCCGGCGGACGTCACGCTGTTGCTCGAGGGCACCTATCCCATGGTGCGTGGCGGCGTCGCCAGCTGGGTTGAACAGATGATCCGCGGCCTGCCGCATCGTCGTTTCGCCATCGTGTTCATGGGCGGCAGTGAGGCCGCCTATAACGGCATTCTTTACGACAAGCCCGACAACGTCGTTCATCTGGAATGCCATTATCTGATGGACGCGGGTCAGAGCGTTGACGAGCCACGGCAGTTCGAAGGCAACCGCAAGGCCTTCAAGGCCAGCGACGACTTGCACCAGTACTTCAAGGATCCGCGTAGCTCGGACCCGAACAGCCAGCTGTGCGAAGTCGCGCAGCTGCTGGGCAAGAAGGGCGGCCTGTCGCATGAGGACTTTCTGTACAGCCGCCAGGCCTGGGAACAGATCGTCGATTACTATCGCAAGTACTGCACCGACCCGTCGTTTCTCGACTATTTCTGGTCGGTGCGCAACATGCACTCGCCCCTGTTCATGCTCGCGCGCATCGCCCGCAACCTGCCGCCGAGCCGGTGTCTGCATTCGATCTCGACCGGTTATGCCGGCTTTCTGGGCGCGCTGGCGCGGCATATTCACGATATACCGTTCATCGTGACCGAGCATGGCATCTATACCAAGGAACGCCAGATCGACCTCACCGAGGCCGATTGGATCCGGACCTACGACGACGTCCTCACCCACGGCTTTCGCCACGACGTGAGCTATATCCGGCGGCTCTGGATCCGGTTTTTCGACGGCATTGGCCGGTTGACGTATGCGGCGGCCAACCCGATCACCACGCTCTACGAGGGTAACCGGGAACGTCAGATCATCGACGGCGCGCCGGCGGAACATACCCGGGTAATCCCCAACGGCATCAACATCAGCCGCTTTTCGCCGCTGCGCGAACAGACCCACAAGAACACCGCGCCCATCATTGCCCTGATCGGCCGCGTGGCGCCGATCAAGGAAATCAAGACGTTCGTGCGCGCGATGCGTATCGTCGCGTCGCGCCTGCCGGGCGCCCAGGGCTGGATCGTGGGCCCGGAATCGGAAGATCCGGAATACGCTCAGGAATGCCGCGATCTGGCGGCCCAGCTGGATCTGGGCGGTATCGTGCAGTTCCGTGGTTTTCAGAAGGCGGAAGACGTGTTCGCACGTATTCGCGTGGCCACGCTGACCTCCATTAGTGAAGCGCAGCCGCTGGTGGCGCTCGAGGCGATGGCCTCGGGTATTCCGGTGGTATGTACCGACGTGGGTTCCTGCTACGAATTGGTGCACGGCCATCCGAAAGACCGCGCGACGTCGCTGACCACGCCGGCCGATTCCAAACATGCGGCCGGTCGTATCGTGCCGATCGCCGATCCGGGCGAAACGGCGGCCGCGATCCTGGATCTGCTCAACGACCGCGAGGCCTGGGAGTCGGCCCGCGAGGTGGGCATCAAGCGCGTCGACGAGCACTATTCCGAGCAGCTCATGCTCGAACGTTACGAACATCTATACGCGGAAGCGACCGATCAGCGGGCGCGACCGGTAGCTGCCGCAGGGGAGTAGGGGCATGGCCGGTATCGGTTTCGAGCTGCGCAAGCTGCTACGCAAGGACAGTTATTTCGGACTGCTGCGTGCCTATGGTTACGCGGGCATCATCAGCTCGGGGCCGTGGGTACTGTCGATTCTCGTGATCATGGCCATCGGCCTGCTCACCCTCGGCCTGCTGCCGGATCGCTCGCAGCAGATCTGGCAGTTCCTGGTATCGGTGACCTATCTTGTCGCGGCGTCGCTGAGCCTGTCGGGTATTGCCCAGCTTTTGTTTACCCGATTTGTGGCCGATCGACTGTTCGAGAAGAAGGATGGGACCATTCTGCCCAACCTGATCGGCCTGCTCACCATGATGAACGTGCTGGCCGCGGTCATCGGGTTCGCGGTGCTGTACGCGCTGTTCGACGGTACGCCGTTGCTCTATCGCGTGGAGATGTTCGTCGGCTTTGTGCTGCTGACCAATATCTGGTGCATCACCGTGTTCATCACGGGGATGAAAGCCTATCGGCAGGTGCTTTGGGCCTTCTTCATCGGCTACGCGATTACCTTCGTGCTCGGCATGGCGCTGCGCCGCTACGATCTCGTCGGGCTGCTCGGCGGCTTCGTGGTCGGCCAGGGCATTCTCTTTTACATCCTGCTGTTTCTGGTGCTGCGCTATTACCCGGGCGACAGCATCGCCGCCTTCGATATTCGTCATGCCAAAATGACGTATCGCTCGCTGGCCTTTACCGGGCTGTTCTACAACCTGGGCCTCTGGGCCGACAAATTCCTGTTCTGGTACAACCCGGCCACCTCCGAGCAGGTCATCGGGCCGCTGCGGGCCTCGCCGATTTACGATTTCCCGATCTTTCTGGCCTATCTGTCGATCGTGCCGGGCATGGCCGTGTTCCTGATCCGTCTGGAAACCGACTTCGCCGAACGCTACGACGCCTACTACAACGCCGTACGCGGCGGCGATACCCTCAGCCATATCGAGCTACGGCTCGACCGCATGGTCGAGACGGTGCAGCAGGGCGTTTACGATATCTTCAAGATTCAGGGGATTACCGTGGTCGCGCTGTTGCTGATCGCGCCCTCGTTGATCGACTGGCTTGGCTTTTCGCCTTACTACGTGCCCCTGTTCAATATCGATATCGTTGCCGTGGGCATGCAGGTGCTTTTCATGGCGATCCTCAACGTGATCTTCTATCTGGACAAGCTCAAGATCGCGCTCGGCCTTTGTCTGCTGTTCCTCGTGAGCAACGTGTTGCTGACACTGCTGAGCATGTACCTCGGCGCGATCTTCTACGGCTACGGCTTCGCCATCTCGCTGATGATCTCGTCGCTCGCCGGGCTGGCCTTCCTCGACCGCGAGTTCCAGAAGCTGACGTATCAGACGTTCATGCTGCAGCGTCAGGGCTGACGGATACCGGCGCGGGTGGGCAATCGTCCCCCCGCGCACCGGATCGCTCGCCCAACCGTAGATACCGTCTCAACCATCAAGCGATTTGAGAGGCAATGGCCGGGTCATAAGGTGTTTTATGTTTGAACACGCCGAATGCGATATGAACGAGCTTTCGCATGACGGCGCCCAGCGCTGACAACGCAGGTTTACCGCGCTGTCGCAGGCGTTCGTAGAACATCTTCAAAGCGCGGTTATGTCGCAAGGACGCCACGGCCGCCATGTATAGAGCGGCCCGTAGTTTGGACGACCCTTGTTTGGATAGATGAGGCTTGCCACGCACACTCGAACCCGACTCGAAATGCACCACGGCCAGACCTGCAAAGGCCGCGGCCTGACGGGCGCTGGTAAAGTCCCGGTCAGCCAGCAGACACAGCAGATGTCGAGCCGAGGTCTGGCCGATGCCTGGAATGGAGGCCAGTAGCGCCTTGTCGCGCTTGAGATCCGGATGCTGATCGAAATGATCGTCGATCTGATCCTTGATTCGCCGAATCTCTTCGTTGAGCGATGCAATACAGCGGTCGATGGACTCGAGCACCGGGGCGGCCATTCGGCCGGCCTGTGCTTTTTCGCGCCGGTTGGTCTCTCGGCCGAGCTCGTTTTCGAGCACAGATAATCGGTTGATCAGCGCTCGCAGCGTCGCAACCTCCGGCGGGGGCGGCGTCCATGCTGGCAGCCTGGTCTGGGCGCCGAACAAACACAGTGCACGGGCATCGGCGCGATCGGTTTTGTTGAACAGGCCCATGGCCTTGGCGAAATCGCGCACCCGTTTGGGGTTGGCGATACAGGGCGTACAGCCAAGATCATACAGCCAGTGCGCGGCTTTTTCGTGATACGGGCCAGTGGCTTCCATGACCACGCGAAGCTGATCGGGCGTCGCGTCGAGCTTGTCACATAACCGCTCGACCAGTTCGTGTACGCCGGCCTTGCTGTGGGCGACTTTGCGGTCGTACCACTTGTGCGTGCCGGGACGTTTGACCGCCGCATCCAGGCGGTTTTTGGAGACATCCAGACCGATAACGATCATAGGCACTCCTGCGTTGCATCAAAGCGCGACCCTGTATCGATGCGTGTCGACTTGCCTTGTTCATTCAGACTCTCGGCCACGGCGGGCCGTGTCTTGGCATACCGTCCAGTCTCGACAGCGTGAAGCGCGCCGGGCAAGTCTGATCTACAGAAGAGCAGGCTTTTATGCCTCAGGTCGGCTTCATTCTGCTTGCCCGGCGCATAGCGCCTGGTCGCGTATCAGGCGCTGGGCATCAACATACAAGGTCGGCTTAGGCCGCAGGCCGTAAGCCGAC
>DJIE01000004.1:15586-16850 GCA_002433465.1 Salinisphaera sp. UBA6602 | reverse complement strand
GCCACGGTCAAGGTCCGCAACGCCGCATGGCGCGTCCGACGCGGGCAACCCGGAGGGTCGGCGGCCAAGCCCCGGCAACCCGGCGTTATCGCTCGCTCACGTGGCATGGCCACGCGACGCTCGCGATGCCTTGTCTTGCCGGCGCTTGGCTGCCGATGCGCCGCCTTATCTTATGACGACACGCCCTAGGGCCAGCTAGATTCCTTGGCATGGCGGGCGACCACTTCAGCGGCACGGTCTATCGCGCGCATAACCCGCGCTGGTCGTTCGCGCCCGACTCGGGTGCCGGTGCGGCCAAGCACGGCGGGCGCTTCAACCGCCCCGGCGTGCCGGCGCTGTATACCAGCAGCAGCTACGAACTCGCGATCGCGGAAGCCCACCAGGGCCTCGCCTACAAGCTCCAACCGCTCACTATCGTCAGCTACGACGTCGCGCACCAAAGCGTGCTCGACCTGTCCACGCCGGCGGCCTGCGATGCAGCCGAGGTGGTATTCGAAGACCTCGCCTGTGCCTGGGAACTGATCGCCTACGAAGGCGCAATGCCGCCTAGCTGGGCGTTGGCCGACCGGCTTATCGAGGCCGGCGTCGGCGCCATTATCGTGCCCTCGTTCGCGGTCGGCGCCCATCCAAGCGACCGCAATATCGTGTTCTGGCGCTGGCAACCCACACCGCCGTATCAGGTGGCCGTCAACGACGACTGGCAGCGCCTGCCGCGTGATGATCGGTCCTGGACGTAGCAGGCGTTTCAATTTGCGGCGGGGCTTGTGCGTGAGGTGCGAGCCCGAGCATGGTCCCGGCAGGCGCGTCTCGGTTTTCTTCGTGGCACGGGCCAAGGAACGGGAGGCGCCCAGCGGCGTGTAGGCCGCCGGGCGATGCAACGCCCGGTTCAGGCTATGGACTTGCCGGCATACGGACAGGCCGGCGCTTCCACACCGGCCGCCGCCAGATGCTGGGCGAAGGCGATGGTGGTGCGGTCGTGGCCGTAGTTGCCGACGATTTGCAGGCCTACGGGCAGGCCGTCGTCGGTCAGGCCCACCGGCGCACTGGTGGCGGGCAGGCCGGCGACCGTGGCCGGGGCGATCCAGCGAAACAGGTTGGTATAGCCGTGGCTGTTGCCGTCCACGTCGATCTTGCGCGAGAGCACGTTGCCGCCGTGATCGTGGGCTATGGCGGGTACGCAAACGCTGGGTAGCAACAGCACGTCGTAGTCGGCGAACAGGCTGTGCCACTTCGCGCGCAGCTTGTGGCGGGCTTCGTCGGCCTG
>DJIE01000004.1:0-15271 GCA_002433465.1 Salinisphaera sp. UBA6602 | reverse complement strand
TTCGTCGGCTTGGGCCCAGTCGCGATGGCTTGCGGTGGCACGCTCGGCAAAGCCGCCTGTGGTGCCCATTTCGTTCTTGCCGACCAGCCCCAGGAACTTGGCGCCGCGCTTGGCCTTGGTATAGAGCTTGTCGGGAATGGAGGCGCCGACCAGGCCATTGAGCAGGCGGTCGTAGGTTTCGTAGCTGGCTTCGAAACCGCCCGGCAGGTCGTCGAGTTTCGTGACCGTCGCACCCGCGCGGCGCGCGGCTTCCAGCGCGTCTTCCAGGCGGGCTTTCACGGCCGCAGAGATCGGGCAGAAGTCGTGCTCGAACAGATAGCCGATTTTGAAATCAGCCAGCGTGGTGGGCTTCGGTGCAGGCAGCTTCGCCTGCCAGACGCTGGCATCGATGCTGTCGGCGCCGGCCATCACGTCGAGTGCGAGCGCCAAGTCGGCCGGGTGGCGGGCCAACGGGCCGGCCACGCACAGATCCGGTTCGCCGCGCGTACCCGGCGGGCCGGGAATATGGCCGCGCATGGGAATCACGCCGTAGGACGTCTTGTGCCCGTACACGCCGCACCAGCTCGACGGGGTACGAATGGAGCCGGCCAGGTCCGAGCCCAGTTCCAGCGGCGTAAAACCGGCGGCCAGGCCGGCCGCTGCGCCACCGGAAGAGCCACCCGAGGTGCGCTCGGTGTTCCACGGATTGTTGGTCGTGCCGTAGATCGGGTTGAAGGTCTGTACGTCCTGGGCCAGGCGTGGCGTGTTGGACTTGCCGAAGATCACCGCGCCCGCGGCGCGCAGGCGGGCCACGGCCACGGCATCGTCACTGCTGCGATAGTCCTTGAGCTTGGGTTCGCCGACGACGGTGGGCAGGCCGGCGACTTCGTAAGTGTCCTTGATGGTCATCGGCACGCCGTGCAGCGGGCCCCAGTTCTGACCGGCCGCGATCGCGGCATCGGCCTCGTCGGCGCGCTGGCGGGCGGCTTCGATATCCATGGCCACGACGGCGTTGATTGGTTCACCGAGCGTTTCGATACGGGCCAGATAGTGGTCGAGCGCGGCACGGCTGGTGATGTCGCCGCGCGCGATGGCGCCGGCCAGTTCACCGGCGCTGAGTTGATGGATATCGGTCATCGGATCGTTGTCCTTGTCGTTCTCGAACTTTGAATGAGCGTTACTGGCTTTCGCTTTCGCTGCGCGGCGTTCTCAGTGCATCGAACAGCGCCTGCTTGAACAGCTCGGGCGATTCGATCGGCGGCAGATGGCCGATGCCTTCGAACGTCACCAGTTCCGCATCGGGCATGCGGGCGACGGCTTCGCGGCCCAGGGTGGGGTAGTCGCCCAGTTCGGCGGCGAGTTCGTCGGAGACCAGATCGCTGCCGAGTGCGGTGCGGTCGCGGGTGCCGATCATGAGGGTGGTGGGCACGTCGATATGCTCGAACTCGTAGAACACCGGCTGGGTATAGACCATGTCGTAGGTCGCGGCCTGGGCCCAGGCGACCTTTGCCTTGTCTTCTTTACTGCCGGTATACATGCCGGCGAGCATTTTCGCCCACTCGGCGTAGTCGTCGTTCCATTCGCCGTCGTAGTAGCTTTTGACCTGATACGACTTGATGGCCGCGTAGTCTTTTTTCATCTCGCGGGCATACCAGGCGTTCATGCCGCGATAGGGCACGCCCTTGGCTTTCCAGTCTTCCAGGCCGAGCGGGTCGACCAGCACCAGCTGGTCGATGGTGTCGGGGTACATCAGCGCATAGCGCATGGCCAGCATGCCGCCCATGGAATGGCCGATGATGGTGGCGTTGTCGATATCCAGCGATTCCAGCAGCGCCTGCGTGTTTGCGGCCAGATGATGGAAGGTGTAGCTGTAGGCGGCCGGCTTGTCGGACTTACAGAAGCCGATCTGGTCCGGCACGATCACGCGGTAGCCGTTGTCGGCCAGGGCCTGGGCGGTGTCCTGCCAGTAGGCGCCGCAGAAGTTCTTGCCGTGCAGCAGCACCGCCACCGGGGCGTCGCTGATGTCGTCGGTCGGCGCGATGTCCATGTAGGCCATGGATACCGTGCCCTTGGGTTCATCGATTTCGAAGCGCGAGACCGGCCAGGGGTAGTCGTAGTTTTCGAGATTGGGGCCGAGATCGGCGGCCTGCGTCTTGCTGGCGTTGTCGGCCTGGGCGGTGGCGGCGAAGGCCGTGCTGCAAACGACGACGGTCAGCGCATAGGCGATGGCGCGTGGATTCATGGCGGTCGAGCATTGAAGAACCGATGGCGGCCAGCATACCCACAGTGGTCGACCGACCACCAGCACGCCGGAACCTTATGCGTCTGCGCGGGTTCTATATGAGTAGCTGATTCTTGGATACGCAATCTTCTATTGCGTGGGCACATCCGCTGATGTGCGAACCAATCGACAGGGGGAAGGGTGAACGATTGCACACCGGCGCCGGGCCGGGCCGCACAGATTCAGCCGAGACAGTGGCTGGTGGGGGCTTTGCTAAGCCTGACGGCGAGCGTGCTTGCGGCGGCCGAGCCGGCCGTGGTGGATACGGCGCGCGTGGACGAGCGCCGCTGGCAGCAGACGGTGCCGCTCTACGGCACGCTGACCTCGCCGCGCGATGCCGACGTGACGCCGCGTATCGCGGGTCTGGTGGACACGGTGGCCGTGGATGCCGGCGACCGGGTCGCCGCGGGCGATACGCTCATCGAACTCGACCGGGCGCTGGCCAGGCTGGAATTGGACACGCTCCAGGCGTCGGCCGAGGAAGCCGCGGCCCAGCTCGACGAAGCACGACGGCTGCTGCGCGAAGCCGATCGACTGGCCGGGCGCGGCGCTGTGTCGCAGAGCGAACTCGAAGCCCGCCGTTCGCAGGTGGCGGTACGTGCGGCAGCGCTGCAACGCCTGCGCGCGGAAGTGGCCGCCCAGCGCGAACGCCTGGCCCGACATACGCTGATCGCGCCCTTCGATGGCGAGGTGCGGGCGCGGCTGGTAGACCCCGGTGAATACGTGGCCCAGACCACGCCGGCGGTATCGCTGGTGGCCACCGAGACGCTGCGCCTGGACGTTTCTGCGCCGCAGCAGTACTTCGGCCTGATCGAGCCCGGCATGCAGGTACGGGTCGAACCGGAGACGCCGCTCGACGCGGCGCTGACGGCGAAGGTCGACGTCATCGTGGGGGCCAGCGATGCCAGTGCCCGCAGTTTTCTGGTGCGTATGTTCGTGGACAACGCCAACGGCGCGCTCACGCCGGGCATGTCGGCCAAGGCGATGCTGGAACTCGAAACCGCCGAGGCGGTACTGATCGCGCCCCGCGATGCGCTGGTGCGCGTGCCCGGCGGGGGAACCCGCATGTGGCTGGTGCGCGAGGATGACGACGGGACGCTGCGCGCGGTCAAGCGCCAGGTCTCGCTCGGGCGCAGCGCCAACAACGAAGTGGAAGTGCTCGATGGCCTGGAAGCCGGGGATCGCGTAGTGGTACGCGGCAACGAAAGCCTCGAAGCGGGCCAGCCGGTACGCATACGCGACGAGCAAACATCCGCCGAGGAACGGGCCGCCAGTCCACCGGCCCGCGACCGGCGAAGCCTGCGGCTGTCGCAGCCCGGGGGCTGATCGATGTTCGAAGCGCTGATCAAGCGCGGCACGCTGATGACCATCGTCGTGCTGCTGATCTGTCTGTTTGGTGTGCTCGCGGCGATGCGCATTCCGGTACAGATGATTCCCGACCTGGCGGTACGCACGATCACCGTGACCACCAGCTGGCCGGGCGCCACGCCGCAGGACGTGGAAAACGAAATCCTCATCGAGCAGGAGGAATATCTCGCCAATATCATCGGCCTGCAGCGCATGAGCGCCGAGGCCAAGACCGGCGAGGCCGAGATCGAGCTGGAGTTTCCGTTCTCCACCGACGTCAACGAAGCGCTCATCCGCGTGACCAACGCGCTCATGCAGGTGCCCAGCTACCCCGAGGACGTGAACGAGCCGGAGGTGGTCGCGGCCTCCTTTTCCCAGAACTCGTTCATGTATCTGAGCGTGGCCGCCGAGGCCGGCAATCCGGCCGGCCTGGATATGGCGTTCATGCGCGACTTCGTCGACGACGAGGTGCGTCGGCGCATGGAGCGTGTCGAAGGCGTGGCCGACGTGCAGGTCGGCGGCGGCGCCGAACGCCAGGTACAGATCCATATCGATCCGTCGAAGCTGGCGGCTCGCAATATCTCCATGACCGACGTGCGCGATGCGATTCGTGCCCGCAACCAGGATATTTCCGGCGGCGACATGGATGCCGGCAAGCGCCGTTATCTGGTGCGCACGGTCGGTCGCTTCGACGACGTCTCGGGTCTGGCCAACGTGGTGCTCTCGCGGCGCGGCGATTCGGTGACCACGCTCGGCGACGTCGCCGAAATTCAGCTCGACCATGCCGAGGTGCGCGAGCTGGGTTTTTACAACGATCAGCCGGTGGTCAACCTGCAGGTACGCCGTCAGCCCGGCTCCAACGTGATCGATATCAAGCGCGACATGCTCGCGCTACTGCCCGAGCTGAATGCCAGCGTGCTCGAGCCGGCGGGCATGCGCATGCGCCTGACCTCCGACGACGTGCGCTATGTCAGTGCGTCCATCGCCAGCGTGTATCGCAATCTGGCGATCGGCGCCGTGCTGGCGGCGATCGTGATGTTTGTGTTCCTGCGCTCGGTTTACGCCACGCTGATCGCGATTCTGGGTATTCCCATCTGTGCGATCGCGGCGTTCATCGGCCTGGCCGCGTTCGGGCGCACCATCAACGTGATTTCGCTGGCCGGCATTGCCTTTGCCATCGGGATGACGCTGGACAACAGCATCGTCGTGCTCGAAAACATCGCCCGCAAGCGCAGCGAAGGCGCACGCCGCTGGCAGGCGGCCATCGACGGCGTGCGCGAGGTCTGGCCGGCGGTGCTGGCCTCTACGCTGACTACGGTGATGGTGTTCGCGCCGGTGTTGTTCATCACCCAGAAGGCCGGCCAGCTGTTCTCGGATATTTCCATCGCCATTTCGGCGGCGATTCTGGTGTCGATGCTGGTCGCGATCATGGTGGTGCCGACCGCGGCGGCACGCATCCTGCCCCGCGACTCGGGCGCGGCGCAGACCGCGAACGGGCCGCTATCGCGCGGCATTCTGGCGCTGTGCGCCTGGATTATCGCGATGCGTACGCGGCGTTACCTGACCATGGCATCGATTGCCGGTGCGCTGGGCCTGGGCGTGTTCGTGCTCACGCCGCCGGCCGAATATCTGCCCGACGGCGAGGAGGCCAAGACGTTTTCTTCCATGCTGCCGCCGGCCGGCTACAACCTCACCGAACTCGGCGACATTGCCGACGAGCTACGTGAGCGCTTCATGCGCTACGTGCCGGACGAAAACGGCGATATCGAAGCCGACGACGGCGCCATGCCGGCGATCGCCTATCTGAACATGAGCGTGAGTACCAACCAGCTGCGCGTGATCGCCGAGCCTGTCAACGACCGCGAGATCGGCGCGCTCATGACGGCCTTCAACGACAATTTCGAGGCCTATCCGGGCATGCGCGCCTTCTCCACCAAGGGTTCGATCATTTCGTCCAACGACGGCGGCACGCGGGCGATCAATATCGATATCTCGGGCGCGGACCTGGCCACCATCTATGCCGCGGCCGAGGCGATCTATGCCCGTGCCAACACGGTGTTCGACAACCCGCAGGTGCTCGCCGAGCCGTCCACGCTCACCCTCGGCCAGCCGCTGCTGCGTATCGAGCCCGACCATGCCCGTATTGCCGAGCTTGGCCTGAACGCGGCCGATATGGGCTATACCATCGCCGCGCTTACCGACGGTGCCTATGTCGACGAGTATTTCTTCTCGGACGACAAGGTCGATATCTATCTCTACGACGCTGCCGGCAAGCCGGACAGCGTGGATGCCATATCGCGGCTGCCCATCGCTACATCCGAAGGCGTGCTGCCGGTGATCGCGCTCGCCGATGTCGTACCCACGGTGGATACCGACGTGATCCGACGCCTGGACAGCCGGCGTACCGTCACCATTCGCGTCATCCCGCCGTCCAGCGTACCGCTGGAAGCCGGCGTGGATCGGGTCAACCGCGAGGTGATCGACCATCTGCGCGAACAGGGCGCGATCGATGCCTCGCTGGCGCTGGATATCTCCGGGGCCAGCGACGAACTGGAAGTCACCCGCAATGCGCTGCTCGGCAACTATGTTGTGGCCGTGGGCGTGTGCTACCTGCTGCTGGTCGCGATCTTTTCCCACTGGGGCTATCCGCTGCTCATTCTCACCACCGTGCCGCTGGGTATTGCCGGCGGCGTGGTTGGGCTGGCCATGCTCAACGGTGTCGGCGCGCTGCTGCCGCTGGTCGGGCTCACGGCGCTGTCGCAGCCGTTCGACCTGATCACCATGCTCGGCTTTCTCATTCTGGTGGGCACGGTGGTCAACAACCCGATTCTCATCGTCGAGCGGGCGCGGGCCAACGTGGCTGCCGGCATGGCCGCGATCGAGGCGGTCCAGGACGCCGTGGCCGTACGACTGCGCCCGATTCTGATGACCACCATCACCACCACCTTCGGCCTGGCGCCGCTGGTGTTTCTGCCCGGCGCGGGTACCGAGCTCTATCGCGGCCTGGGCGCGATCGTGATGTTCGGGCTGTTGTTCACCATGGCTACCACGGTGACTTTTCTGCCCGCGATGCTGACCGGTGTGCTGCAGCTGAGTGAACGGGGGGCGGCGAAATCGGCCTGATTCGATCGCGTTGAGTCGGCAGTTCGCGCGCCAGCGCGTACGCGGCACAGCCGCGGCTCTGGAAAGACCGTTCGGATCAAGAAAGCGTGGTGGCTGCCCTAGTCGGCGGCAGGCGCGGTGTTTGCCGTGTCTCCGCTCGGGGTCAACGGAATGGCCGAGGGCTGCAGGCTGCGTGCGCGTCCGGCGCCGAGCGTGTCCGGATGCTGCATGTCCAGCAGCGGCGCGGCCAGATGCGGGGCGAAGTGGTAGTCGATGCCGCGGTCGTCGTCGCGCAGGATCAGCTCGGGCTCGCGTTCGATTATGTCCAGCCGCCGGATGCGCTCGTCGGCGTAGCGCAACGTCACCCGCGCAATGCGGGCGCGAGAGGCATCCACCGGTTCCAGCGACAGGGCACGGCTATGGCGCCAGGCATCGATCGTGGCCTGGGCATAGTCGGCGCCGCGGTCGGCGCTTTTCGGCTCTACCTGCCAGCCGCCGGTTTCGCTGCGCGCGAGCGTCAGCCGCGGCAGCGTGAGCTGGGTCAGGTCGGCATCGTCGGCTATGAGCGTAGGCGAGACCCAGTTTCGCCAGGTGGCGGGCAATCGCGCCAGGCGTTCGGCCTTGACCAGCAGCAGGGCATGGGGCGTGGCGACATAGCGGCTGGTCGGCGCCGGGCCCGCGTTGCCCACCAGAATGGGGGCCTGGCCGTTGAAGCGAACCACCAGCGCCGGGTCGTCGAGGCCGGTAGTGCCGTCGTCGATCGCGCCGCGTTCGTAGCGCTGGCTGGGCGTGGCCTCGGCCAGGGCCAGCAGGGCCTGCAGCGGGGCTGTATCGGCCGGTGCGGAAATCGGCTCCTGCAGCCGCCAGTCGGCATCCGGATTGGCACGATCGAGTTCGACCACCGCATCCGGCAGATGCACTTCCACATGGGTGAGCGCGTCGGGGTCGATGGCGGAGACGGTTTCTGGCGGCGTGGGTGCCGGGGTACGGAACTGCCACAGCAGAATGGCGAGCACCACGATGCCCAGCACCAGTACCGCATTGAAGATCAGGCGTTTGCGGTTCATGGACGGCTCACCGGCGGCGTCGGCGCTGCCAGCGCAACAGGCCGAAGCCGATCAGGCCCAGCGGCAGGATCAGCACATACACCCACCAGAAGCCGCGGATCTGGGCCGGGCTGAGCTGTAGGCGGGTATCCGGTGCCTTGGCGACATCGACCGCGATCTGGGCATCGCGAAAGGCCAGCCACTGGAACAGGGCCAGCGCGAGCGGGCGGTTGCCGAGCCGCTCGAGATGGCCGTTGGTCATGAAATCGCTGTCGGCGATGACGGCCACGCGCTGGGCGAACCGGCCGGCGTCGGTCTGTACGGCACGGGTCAGGGCAATGCCCATGTCCAGCGGCCCGCGGATATCGCCCTGGTCGGGTTGGAAGGTCAGGCTTTGCTGGCCGTCGATCGGGCCGGTTTCCAGCCAGCTGCGCGTGCTTGAACGCAGAAAGGTTTCGGCTTTCCAGCCTTTGGCGGCGGCATTATCGAGCCGTGCCAGCGCGCCGGCATAGGGGAACAGGCCGATCTGGGTCAGGTTTTCGGTGATCGGCGTATTCGGATAGTTGGCGACCAGGGCGATGGCCGGGTGGCCGGTGCCCAGCTCGCGAAAATCCGGATAGATGACCGTACCGGGCAGCCAGCTCAGGCCCAGATCCCGGGCCAGCGGTTCCAGACCATAGCGCGGGCCGGGGTCGTCGGCCCAGAGCAGAGCCCCGCCGCGCTCGACATAGTCGCGCAGCATGCGGACTTCGCCGGGCAGCAGGCTGCGCTGGGGGCTGGCCACGACCACCAGGGCCGCGTTGTCGGGAATGGCCGCTGCCTCGGCGATATTCAGGCTGCGGGTAGCCATGCCCTGGGCATCCAGCGCAGCCGCGAGTTCGCTGTAGCCGCCGTTGGATTCCTCGGCAGGCGAGCGTTCGCCGTGTCCGGACAGAAACACCACCCACTGGTTCTTGGCCACCGAGAGCTTCTGCAGGGCGTTGGTTACGCTCTTTTCGCTGAAGTCGGTCACCGTCTGGCTGCGGCCCTGATAGCGGATCTGAACCGCGCCCTTGTCGCCGATGCCCAGCGCACGCACCTGCTGCGGGTCGCGGGCCGGATCGACGAAGTCCAGATGCACCTGCGAACTGGCGCGGGTATAGCGCTCCAGCCGTTCGGCCACCTCGGCACGGCGCGGGCCGGGATAGATATAGGCGGTGAAGGAAACGGGGCCGGCGTCGAGAGCATCCAGCACCTGCCGGCTGGCAGGCGACAACGAATTGCGATTGCCGGCGGTCCAGTCCGCGCTGATCGAAAAGCGCTGGCTGACCGCGCCGGCCATGAGGGCGGCGACAACGATCAGCGCAAGCGACAGGCCGTGACTGGCACGCATCAGTGACGATCCATATCGAGTCGCACCACGGTCAGGGCGAGAAAACACAGGGTAAAGATCAGGAAATACAGCAGGTCCGCGCTCGAGAACACCCCGCGCAGCAGCGCATCGTGGTGGCCGATCAGCGACAGCGCATGGGCGATATCGCCGAACGGCAGGGTGGTGCCGAGCACCACGGGCTGCCAGTCGAACGTCGATACGGCATAGAACAGCCACAGCAGCATGAGCACGCCGAGCGTGGCCACCGCGGCCAGCGTGGGCTCGCGGGTCAGCGACGATACGAACAGGCCGATGGCCGAAAAACAGGCCATGACCAGCCACAGGCCGATCAGCCCCGCGCACAACAGGCCGAGATCCAGCGGCGTGAACAGGGCCAGCGACAGCGGCATGGCGGCAATCAGCACGAACATCAGGCTCAGATAGCCCATGACCGCGGCGAACTTGCCGAGCACGATGGCCCAGAGCGGCGCGGGCGCGGCCAGCATGAGGTCGAGATTGCCGCTCTTACGCTCCTCGGCAAAGGCGCGCATGGTCAAAAGCGGCACCACCAGCAACAGCACCACCGTGGCAAAACGGAACACGCCGCCGCCGACGATCGCGGAAATGCCGTCGTACTCGCCCACGGTTTGCGGGTTGAGGCTGATGTCGGTCAGCGACAGGGCGAAAAGAATGCCCAGCAGCAGCTGGGTGACGGCCAGCAGCGTCCACGACAGCGGTGAGACGAACAGCCGGTTGAGTTCATGGGCGGTGATGGCACGGGTGGCATTCATGCTGCGTGGTCCGGGCTGTCGCTTGTGAGGGCCCGAAAACGACTTTCCAGATCGGGCGTGTGGCTTTGCATTTCCAGCAGCTGCCAGCCCTGGTTCACGGCGGTTTCGGCCAGCGCGCCGCGAATATCGCGCCCGGCTTCGGGGACAATGCGCCAGCGCCCGTCGCCGATGCGCTGCACCGACTGGACGCCGGCCAGCGCGGCCAGCGTGTCCTGATCGGGGCTGGCGCGCAGCATGATATCGACCATCGCCGGGGCATGCTCGATACCCCCGGTGCGCTCGTCGAGCACGATCCGGCCGTGGTGCAATATCACCACGCGCGCGGCGACCGCCTCGATTTCCGACAGGATATGACTGGATACGATCACGCTATGGCGCGCTGCCAGCCGTGCCACCAGCTCGCGGATACCGCGCAGCTGGTTCGGGTCGAGCCCGGCGGTGGGTTCGTCGAAGATGAGCACGTCCGGACGATGCACGATCGCCTGGGCAATGCCCACGCGCTGCTGATAGCCCTTGGACAGGTTGCCGATCAGGCGCCGGCCTACCTCCTCGAGCCCGCAGTCGGCCTTGGCCTGGTCGATGGCCGCAGGGCGCTGGCCGCGGCCGATGCGGTGCAGCCGGGCACAGAAGGTAAGGTATTCATCGACGGTCAGTTCTGCGTACACCGGCGGATGCTCGGGCAGATAGCCCAGATGGCGCTTGGCCTGCAGGGGCGAGCGCGCCATGTCGAAGCCGGCGATCTCGATGCGCCCGGCGCCGGGCGCGAGGGTGCCGGCGAGCATGCGCAGGGTGGTGGACTTGCCGGCGCCGTTGGGCCCGAGCAGGCCCAGCACCTCGCCGCGGGCGAGCGACAGATCCACGCCGTCGACCGCGCGTCGGCCGGCATAATCGCGGACCAGCCCTTGCGCTACGAGCTTCAAATCGCTTTCCATGATGGTTTCCCGGCACACCGACAGCGTCCAGCCCGTACAACACGGGGACGACGATGCCGAATCATCCGCTGACAGGATCATGACCCTAAACCACGACGATCGTTCGACAAAGCCGCAATCGATTTCGCGCAGCGCCGGCGAGCTGGGCGTGGATACCGGCGGTACCTTCACCGACGTGATCGCCCGCGAGAACGGCGCGCTGGCGGTCTACAAGATCCCGTCCACCCCGCAGGCACCGGAGCAGGCCGTGATCGACGGCGTACGCCATTTTGCCGGTGAGGCGGCCGCCGACTGGCGCATCGTGCATGGCTCTACGGTCGCCACCAACGCCCTGCTGGAAAATAATCTGGCGCGTACGGCCTATATCGCGAACACGGGCTTTGCCGATGTGCTGACCATCGGCCGCCAGGCCCGGCGCGAGCTGTATGCGCTGGAACCCGCGCCCAACCCGGTGCCGGTGGCGCCCGAACTGTGTTTCGAGGTCGACGCGCGCAGCGATGCGCAGGGGCAGTCGCTCGTGGCGCTCGACGAGGCGATGTGTGACGCGCTTGTGGCACAGCTGCGCGAGGCGGGCGTCGAGGCGGTGGCCATCAACCTGCTGTTCGCCTTCTTGAACGGCGACGACGAGGCCGCCATCGAAGCCGCGCTGCGCAAGGCACTGCCGGAGCTGGCCGTCGCCCGCGGCAGCCGCGTGCTGCCGGAATACGGCGAGTATGAACGCGGTATTGCAACGTGGCTGAACGCCGCGCTCGGGCCGGCCGTGGGCGGCTATCTGCGGCGCCTGGAAAACGCGCTGGAACGGGTGGCGATCATGCACGGCGCGGCCGGCACGGTCGGCGTCGATCAGGCCGCCGACAACGCCGTGAACCTGCTGTTGTCCGGCCCCGCCGGCGGCCTGCTCGGCGCCCGTTTCGTGGCGCGTTCGGCCGGACTCGAGCGCGTACTCACGCTCGATATGGGCGGCACCAGCAGCGATGTGGCCCTGGTGGCCGACGAACTGGCATTGACCAGCAAGACCCGGATCGCCGGCTATCCCGTGGCCGTACCCATGGTGGATATGCATACCATCGGCGCCGGCGGGGGCTCGATCGCCTGGCTGGATGCGGGCGGCCTGTTGCAGGTCGGCCCGGCCTCGGCCGGTGCGCAACCGGGGCCGGCCTGCTATGGCAAGGGCGGCGAGCAGCCGACCGTGACCGATGCCCATGTGGTGCTCGGGCGCCTGCCGGCCTCGACCCAGCTGGGCGGTCATATGGGGCTGGACGTGCAGGCCGCGCGCCGTGCGGTCGCGCGTATCGCCGAACCGTTGAATATGTCGGTGGAAGAAGCCGCCGCGGGCATTCTGCGCATCGCCGATGAAGCCATGACCGGCGCACTGCGGGTGATCTCGGTGGCCCGCGGCGAATCCGTGGCTGACGACAGTCTGCTGTGTTTCGGTGGCGCCGGGCCGCTGCATGCCTGCGCCCTGGCTCAGGGCATGGGCATGAAGCGGGTGCTCATTCCGGTGTTTGCCGGGGTGCTGTCGGCGCTGGGGATGCTCGTTGCCCGGCGCTCACGCGAGCGCTCGTTGAGTATTCTGCAGCCGCTGGCCGAGATGGACGCCGACGAGATCGATGCCTGGCTGGCGCCGCTGCGTGAGGCCACCCGCGACGAGCTGGTAGACGAAGGCATTGACGCGGACGATATCGAAGAACGCCTGAGCGCCGATCTGCGCTACGCCGGCCAGAGCGCGTCGCTCAACCTCGCCTGGCGTGAGCCGGCCGCGCTGGTGGACGCGTTCCACCAGGCCCACGAAGCGCGCTACGGGCATCGTTTCGACCTGAGCGTCGAGCTGGTCAATCTGCGCCTGCATCGGGCCGGCCCGGTGCCCGACGTGGCGCTGCCGGATATCGAAACCGGCACGGGCGCACCGACGCCGGCCGAAACGGTCGCCGTCCACGGCTGCGATGGCGAGGTGCCGGTCTACGCGCGACAGGCGCTACGCGCGGGCCAGTGCTTCGACGGCCCGGCGATTCTGCGCGAAACCGTGACGACGACCTGGGTGGCGCCGGGCTGGTCCGCTGCGGTCGATCGCAAGGGCAATCTGCTGCTCGAACGCCGATAGCGGCCGCTGCCCACGTCGTAAAGCCGTCGTTGCTAGGCAGGCCGCGCCGTTCCACTCGCACCCGCTTGAGCGCCGCCCGGCAGGCAGGCCACGGGCCAGCCTTGCCCGGGAAAACGACCGGGCACGAAAAAGCCGGCTCGCGGCCGGCTTTTCGCAATCCTGATCGGCCCGTGCCGATAGACGAACGCTTACTTGATCTTCGCTTCCTTGAAGATCACGTGCTTGCGCGCCTTGGGGTCGTATTTCTTCATCTCGAGCTTGTCGGGCGTGTTCCGCTTGTTCTTGTACGTGGTGTAGAAGAACCCGGTATCCGCGGTCGAGACCATGCGTACTTTTTCGCGCATTATGCTTTCTCCTGCTTGCGGATCTTGGCAAGCACGGTGTCGATACCCTGGCGGTCAATGATGCGCATGCCCTTCGCAGAGACGCGCAGGCGCACATAGCGCTTTTCAGATTCCACCCAGAAACGGTGCCAGTGCAGGTTGGGCACAAAGCGACGTTTCGTCTTGTTGTGGGCGTGCGAGACGTTGTAACCGGTGACCGGCTTCTTGCCGGTAACCTGACAGATCTGGGACATGACTAACTCCTGGGTCGCGCGCTCATGCGTCAGCGAGCCGCGCATTTAACCATCAAAAACCGCGCGACACAACCGTTGTGCGCCAGAAATCGCGGGCGGCATCGCCAAAGCGAGCCGCCCACAGCGTGCGTCAGGGTACTAGAAATTCACCCGGGCGCCGAGGCGGATTTCGTTATCGAAACCGAGATCGCGGTTCGCGGTTTCGATATCGCTGGCCTCGAAGGCGGCGGTCAGGGCGACGGCGTCGTTGATATGACCCAGCGCGCGTACGCCATAACGGATGCCGTCGGCGCTGCCCAGGCCGGCGCCCAGCGTGCCGTAATCGACCCAGCCGAGGTGCGGGTTGATTTCGATCTGCGGGTCGACCATCCAGCGCAGGCCCACATCCGCGCCATAGCCGTTGGAATCGGCGTCGCGATTGCCGGTGCCGGGCACGTTCTCGAGGTTCAGGCGCTCGAACGAGACCTGACCGTAGTAGCCCACGCCGGTGCCGTCGCCGCGGCCGAAGTCGTAGAAGTCGTTGGCGCCCACGCCGATGCTGGTGCGGTTGGCGTCGAACGAACTGCTGTCGACGTCGAGCCAGTCGTAGCGGCCGTTGACGAACACATTCGGCGTGATCGCGACCGAGCCTTCCAGCGCGTAGCCGTCGTAATCCTGGCCGGTGCCGTTGGCGTTGCCGTCGACGACCCAGTCGCCCTGGAAATAGCTGTAGCTCGGGGCGCCGGGCATATCGTTGGGTGCGGCGAAGCCAACCAACGGCACAACGGCGAGCCCAAGGGCAATGGCAGTATTTTTCATGTGGATCATTCTGAGTTGTTCGTGGAGGTCGTTTCTGCTCAAGGATTTGAACAGAAAGGATTTATACGATGGTGGCGCTGGCTTTGGAGTCTGTCAAAGACCAACGGCTTGCAGGCTTTAAATAAAACACCCCGCCGTAGCGGGGTGCCGGGACCGCGGCCGCGCACCCGCGCGACCGCATGAACCTATACGCGTTCGCCTAGAAGCTGTAACGCGCGCCGACGCGGACTTCGTTGCCGAAGTCGAGATCGGCAGCACCGATGTCGTAATCGGTCTTGGCGTATTCGGCCGACAGCGCCAGGTTGTCGGTCAGGTAGCCAACCGTGCGCAGGCTGTAGCGCATGCCGTCGGCCTTGCCCAGATCGACGCCGTCGCCGGAGTTGCTGCCGTAGTCGACATAGCCGATGTTCGGGTTGATTTCGACGGCCGGATCGACCATCCAGCGCAGGCCGGCGTCGATGCCGTAGCCGGTCGCGCTGGTATCGGCGCTGCCGACGACGTCGTCGAACTGCAGGCGCTCGTAGGACACCTGACCGTAGTAGCCCAGGCCGGTGCCTTCCGCGCCGCCGTAGTCGTAGAAATCGTTCAGGCCCACGCCCAGGCTGCCGCGGTCGACGTCGGTACGGGAATTGTCCACGTCGAGACGGTCATACCGGCCCTTGACGTAGACGTGCGGCACGATTGCGGCCGAACCTTCGAGACCGAAACCGTCGTAGTCGGCGCTGGTGCCGTCGATCTTGCCGTAGGGGATGTAGTCACCCTGGACATAGGTATAGCTCGGACCCTCGTGGTTCGTCGGGGCCGCCATGGCGGCAAACGGTACGCAGGCGGCGCTAAGCAGGATCGCGGTCTTTTTCATGATGTACTCCAAATCGGTGGTGCCGGAAGCGGTTCCGGCTGCGGACAGAGCGTCTGTCTGCGCACATCATCTTAATTTTAAATTAACGAAACATTAACGCGAGCGTT